>NZ_JAQGKF010000186.1 GCF_028290205.1 Enterovirga sp.
CCTGCGGCTCGAACCCGACCTCGACAGCATCGAGGCGCTCGCGACCGAGCGCGAGTCGCTGTGGCGGCGCGTCGGTGCCGCGAGCTTCCTCGACGAGAACGAGCGGCGCGAGGCCGTCGGCTACGGCCGCCGCGAGACGCCAGTCGGAGGTGACGCATGACGCAGACCGCTGCGCGCCGGCTCCCGCGCCGTCCGCACGACGCGGCCCGGCACGAGACCAAGTTCCTGCCGTCCCCGCCGCGCCTGGCCGTGACGGCGACCGGCGAATTCGAAGGCTATGCGAGCCTGTTCGAGATCCCCGATCTCGGACGTGACGTGGTTCTGCCCGGCGCCTTTCGGGACAGCCTCGCCCGCAGGGGGGCGGCCGGGATCCGCATGCTCTGGCAGCACGATCCGGCCGAACCGCTCGGACGCTGGCTGTCCCTCGCCGAGGACAGGCGCGGCCTCCAGGTCCGCGGCCGCCTGAATCTCGGGGTCCGGCGGGCGCGCGACATCGCCGCCCTGATGTCGGAGGGCGCGGTCGACGGGCTGTCCATCGGCTACCGCGTGGTCGAGGCCCGGCGCGACCGGGCCAGCGGCACGCGCCGTCTGCACCGGCTCGACCTGTGGGAAATCTCGGTCGTCACCTTCCCGATGCATCCCGGCGCCCGCGTCACGGCGAGGGCCGCCGCGCCGCCGCGCGATCCGGTGGCGCTCGCCATCGGCCGAGCCACCGCCCGCCTTCACTTCACCCCACCGACGAGGATTCCATGACCGCGCACATCTCCGCCCCCGAAACCAAGGCCGCCCCGGCCGGTCCCGCCCACCGCGAGGTTGCCGACGCCTTCGACGATTTCGCCCGCACGTTCGACGCCTTCCGGCAGACCAACGACGAGCGGCTCGGCGAGATCGAGACCCGGCTCCAGGCGGATACGCTGACCGAGGAGAAGCTCGCCCGGATCGACCACGCGCTGGACGAGGCGAAGGGCCGTCTCGACCGGCTCCAGCTCGACTCCCGCCGGCCGGTCCTGCCCAGCCCCGCCCGCGACCGGCGCGACCCCGCGCTCCTCGAGCACAAGGTCGCGTTCGACCTCTATGTGCGGGCTGGCGAAGCCGCCGGCCTGAAGGCGCTCGAGAGCAAGGCGCTGTCGGCCGGCTCCGGCCCGGATGGCGGCTACCTGGTGCCCGAAACGGTCGAGAAGGAGGTGCTGACGCGCCTCGCCGACCTGTCGCCCATCCGGGCGATCGCCTCGGTGCGGACCATCTCGGGCGGCAATTACAAGCGCGCGGTGTCGATCGTGGGACCGGCCTCCGGCTGGGTCGGCGAGACGGCGTCGCGGCCGCAGACGGCGGGGCCGGGCCTGGCCGAGCTCAGCTATCCGGCCATGGAGCTCTACGCCATGCCGGCCGCGACCCAGACGCTGCTGGACGACGCGGTGGTGAACATCGACCAGTGGCTCGCCGACGAGGTCGAGACGGCGTTCGCCGCGCAGGAGAGCACGGCCTTCGTGAACGGCGACGGCGTCAACAAGCCGAAGGGCTTCCTGCAGGCCGCGACGGTCGCCGACGGCCTCTGGGAATGGGGCAAGCTCGGCTTCGTGGCGACCGGGGCGGCCGGCGCCTTCCCGGCTGCCAACCCGTCGGACACCCTGGTCGACCTCGTCTACGCGCTCAAGGCCGGCTACCGCCAGAACGCGGCGTTCGTCATGAACCGGCGCACGCAGAGCGCCATTCGCAAGTTCAAGGACGACGGCGGCACGTATCTCTGGCAGCCGCCGGCGACCGCCGGGCAGCCCGCCACCCTGATGTCCTTCCCGGTGGTGGAGGCCGAGGACATGCCCGACATCGGGGCGAACAGCCTCGCGGTCGCTTTCGGCGATTTCCGGCGTGGCTACCTGGTGGTGGACCGGGCCGGGATCCGGGTGCTGCGCGACCCCTATTCGGCCAAGCCCTATGTGCTGTTCTACACCACCAAGCGGGTCGGCGGGGGCGTGCAGGATTTCGCGGCCATCAAGCTGCTGAAATTCGCCGCCTAGCGGGGCGGCCCGGCCTCAGCGCGACATCCAATCGGAGCTGGGGCGGGCCCGCCCGGGAGCCGCCACCGCGTCGTCGGCTGTGAACCGGCGCAGTTCCTCGGACCGGGAGGCGATCCAGCGCCCGTGTTCCGCGACCGGGGTCACGGCCGTCAGGCCGCCGCAGGCGGTGGGCGTGCTCGACCGCAGAGCGCCGCTCGACCAGCTGACGATGCCGAGGAGCTGGTATCCGCCACCCGCGTCCCGCCGCACGATGGGGCCGCCGGAATCACCTCGGCAGGCGCCGGCGCCGGTCGTCTCGGCCATGCGGTCCTCATCCGCCATGACGAGGACCCGGTTTCCGACCTCCAGCGTGCCGAGCGACATCAGGCGCGTTTGACGCAGGACGCGCCCGGAGCCGCGCCGGTTCTCGGCCGCGAGGCCGAAGCCGGCCAGGTTCACGGACTCGCCCGGCGCCACGTTCGTGGCGGCAGCCGGATCGAGCGGGCTGAAATCCGGCCCGAGCGGGCGAGCCAGCTTGAGGATGGCGAGGTCGATTCCCGGCTGATTGCGGGGCGTGGTGCCGGGCACGAAGTCCGGATGCATCGCGGCGGCCAGCGCCTTCACGGTGATGCGACGAAAGCGGCGGTCGACGACCACCACGCGGTAGGCGGCGCGCTGAAGCACGCAATGGGCCGCGGTCAGCACGAGGTCGGGCGCGATCACGGCCCCGGAACAGAGCTCCCCGCGCGAACTCTCGATCTGCACCACCGACCGGCGGAGCCCGTCCGGATCCTGCACCAGGGTTCCCCGCGTCACCGCGAAGGCGGCCGCCGGCCACAGGACGGCAGAGGCCGTAAGGAACCGTGCCCATCGGGGAAATCGCATGGTGTCACTGTGGGGCGCGGCCAGGAATCCGGCAAGGCCGCGCGCCCTGCTCAGCGCCAGACCGCCGCGCGGCCCCAGCCGCCCAAGGTCTCGTCGATCCAGCGCCGCTGCGGAGAAACCATGACGGCCTGGCTCATCTCGCCGCAGCGCGCCGCGCCGCGGCCGGTGGCCCAGGACGAGATCGCCGCCACCGTGCCATCCGGCGCCACGACAGGGCCGCCCGAATCGCCTTCGCAGGCGCCCGCCGGGCGGCCGGGGGCCGGCGCGGCCCAGAGAAGGATCCGGCCCGGCCCGTGCGGCTCCACGGCCGTCAGCCCCACCGACCGGAATTGTCCTGTCGAGCGCGGGTCGCCTTCGCGGGACAGGCCGTAGCCGCCCAGGGTGACGGCCTCGCCCTTGGCGGGCACCCGTGTCGACAGGGTCGCCGGAACAAAGGTCGGGGGCAGCTCCTCGCCCGTTCGGACCAGTGCGAGATCGACGGAGCGCCGCCGATCCCGCACGGCGCCCCGAACGTAGCCGGGGTGGAGCGCCACGGCGGCGGGCACCATCAGGATCGGGGTCGCGCCGCCGCCCGGCAGATGCACGCGGTACTGGTCGGCGCCCGAGGCGCAATGGGCGGCGGTGAGCACCGCATCCCGGGCCACCACCACGGCCGAACAGACGCCGCCGCGCGAGGACAGCAGCATCACCGTCGCCCGCGACAGGGGCCCCGCATCCTGCTGACCGCCGACCACGGCCGCGGCTGGGCCTGACCAGGCCGCCAGCGCCGCGCCCAGCGCGGCCCACGCCCATCCGCGGCGATGCCGCGCGCCTTCGAACCGCCCTGGAGACATCGATGACCCCGATAGCCCTCGCCGGTCCGGCCGTCGAGCCGATCAGCCTCGCCGACATGAAGCTGTATCTCCGCCTCGACGGCGACGCGGAGGACGACCTCGTGGCCGCGCTGATTGCGGCCGGTCGGCTGACCGTCGAGCGCAAGACCCGGCTTTGCCTCCTGCACCAGAGCTGGCGCGTCCGGCTCGCCGCATGGCCCGGGAGCCGCGCCGTGGCCCTGCCGCTCGCGCCGGTGATCAGCGTGGACGCCGTCCGGCTCGTCGCGCCGGGCGGCGGTGCCGAACTGGTCGGGGCGGACCTGTACCGGCTCGACGCCGCCGGCGACCCGGCCCGGCTGCTCTTGGATGCGGCGGTGCCCGAACCGGCGGCCGGCGGTGCGGCGGAGATCGACCTGCTGTGCGGGTTCGGGGCCGGCCCCAGCGCCGTGCCGGAGCCGCTTCTCCTGGCCATCCGCCGCATGGCGGCGCACTGGTTCGAGCACCGGGGCGATGAGGGGCCGCGACCCGGTCCCGCCGTTCCGGCTGACGCCCTGGCGCTGATCGCGCCCTTTATGCGTCCGAGGCTCGCATGACCGCGCGGCCGGGTATCGGGGCGCGCGGCCGCCGGTTCACGCTCGAGGTGCCGCAGGAGAGCCCGGACGGCTTCGGCGGCGTCATCCGGATCTTCCAGCCGGGCGCCCAATTGTGGGGCTCCATCGAACTCCTGTCGGCCCGGGAGCGATTCAGGGCCGGCCGGGAAGAGGCCGCCGCCACGCACCGGCTGGTGCTGCCATTCCGGGCCGGGATCACGGCCGCGATGCAGGTGACGCTGGGGCCGCGGCGCTTCCGCATCACCCATGTCGGCGACCCTGACGGACGCGGTCGCGCGCTGGTCTGCCTGGTGGAGGAGGTCGGCCCATGACCCTGCCGCTGCTGCCGCTGCGGGCTGCCATCCGGGCTGCCTGCGCGGCCGATTCCGTGCTGCCGGGCCTGCTCGGCGGTGAGCCGGGTCCCTTCGACGAGCCACCCCGGGGGGCGCCGCCGCTCTACGCCGTGTTCGGGGACGCCGTGCTGCACGACCGGTCGAGCTCCGGCGGGGTCGGGCACGAGCAGGACATGTCCATCGTGCTCCACGCCCGGCCCGGCAGTGCCGCCTCGGCGCTGACCGCCGCGGACCGGCTCGCCGCCATTCTGGACGACGGCGCCTTTGCGCTGGTCGGACACCACCTCGTCCGGCTCTCCGTGGCGCGGCTCGACCTCGATCGCGACCCGGAGACCCGGCTCGCCCGGACGACGCTGCGCCTTGTGGCCGTGACCGAAAGCCTCGCCCCGTGATGCGGGCGCCACCCAGGAGGACGGAATGAGCGCTCAGAAGGGCAAGGACCTGCTGATCAAGCTGTCGGACGGCGCGGGCGGGTTCGACACGGTCGCGGGCCTGCGCACGCGCCAGCTCAGTTTCAACGCCGAAACGGTGGACGTCACCAATGCCGACTCGGCGGGACGCTGGCGCGAACTCCTGGCCGGGGCCGGCATGCGGCGCGCTGCGCTGGTCGGCTCCGGGGTGTTCAAGGATGCCGGCTCCGACGCCCGCATGCGGTCGGTGTTCTTCGACGGCGCGATCGAGTCCCTGCAGGTCGTGATCCCGGATTTCGGCCGCGTCGAGGGGTTGTTCCAGATCACGAGCCTCGAATACCGCGGCGACCACGCCGGCGAGGTCACGTTCGAGATGACGCTGGAATCGGCCGGCGCCCTCGCCTTCACGGCGCTTTGAGATGGCCAATCGCAGACGCGGCGAGGTGTCGGCGACCGTGGGCGGGCGCCACTACACCCTGTGCCTGACCCTCGGCAGCCTGGCCGAACTCGAAGACGCCTTCGGGGTCGAGGACCTCGGCGCCCTGGCCGCCCGGTTCGGGTCGGGCCGGCTCTCCAGCTCCGACCTCGTGCGGATCTTCGCCGCCGGGCTCCGGGGCGCCGGACAGGCCGTCGGCGAAGACGAGATCCGGGCGGTGCCGGTGGCCGATGGCCTCGGCGACATCGCAGCCGCCGTCGCGGCGCTGCTGGAGGCGACGTTCGGAGGCGCGTCGCCGCCGGACCCTCTCGGGCCGCAGGCGCCCTGAGGCCGGAGCGGCAGCCCTCGCCCTTTCCGTGGGACGAGGTGCTGCACCTCCTGCTCGGTCGTCTGCGGTGGAGCCCCGATGCCGTGTGGCGGGCCACGCCGCGGGAGGTCGCCGCTGCCCTCGGCGGGCCCGCACCCGGCCGCTCCGCCCTGAGTTCAGCGGAGCTCGACGCCCTGATGAGTGCTTTCCCCGACTGAGCCCGGAGCCTCCCCATGCCGAACCCGGCCGATGGCGAGACCCTGCTGAAGCAGCAGCGTCAGCTCGAGACCCTGGACCGCCTCGCCCAGCGTTTCGGCCAGTCCCTCTCCGGCGCATTGACGGCCGGGGCCTCCACGGGCCGCGAGCTGTCGGGCGTTCTCGACCGGGTCGCGAGCTCCCTCTCCGGGGCGCTCGGACGCGATCTCGGCTCGGCGCTCGGCTCGACCCTGACGGACGCGCTTCAGGGCGCCATGCGGTCGCTATCCGAGGCGGCCAGCATCGCGAGTTTCGGCGGCGGCGTGTTTCCCTTTGCGAAGGGCGGAGTGGTGGCCGGCGGGCGCCCGGTGCCCTTTGCGGCCGGGGGCGTGGTCGCGGCGCCGACCTTCTTTCCGATGCAGGGCGGCCGGCTCGGCCTGATGGGCGAGCGCGGGCCCGAGGCCATCCTGCCGCTGAGCCGCGGGCCCGACGGCCGCCTCGGGGTGCGCTCGGGCGAGAGCCCGGCCACCCAGGTCACGGTCAACATCCAGGCGGCCGATGTGGAGAGCTTCCGCCGGTCGGAGGCGCAGGTCGCGGCCGCGCTCGCGCGGGCCGTCTCCCGCGGCCGCCGGGCGCTCTGAGCCGAGGAACCCACCATGCCGGCAGATTTCCATGAGGTCCGCTTCCCGCTGGACGTCGCGCTCGGCTCGCGCGGCGGCCCCGTGCGGCGCACCGACATCGTCACGCTCGCCTCCGGCCGGGAGCACCGCAACGCCCGCTGGGCGCATTCGCGCCGGCGTTACGACGCCGGTCTCGGCATCCGGACGGTGGACGCGCTGTATGCCGTGCTGGTCTTCTTCGAGGAACGGCGCGGAAGGCTGGTCGGGTTCAGGTTCCGGGACCGGCTGGACGACCGCTCCTGCCCGCCGTCCGGCCAGCCGTCCCCGGCGGATCAGCCCATCGGGACGGGCGACGGCGCCAGGACGGAGTTCCAGCTGTCCAAGCGCTACGGCGCCGGGGCGGCTGCCTGGACGCGCGACATCGCGAAGCCCGTCGACGGCAGCGTGCGGGTCGCGCTGGGCGGCGTCGAGGCACTCACCGGCTTCGCCGCCGACAGCGCGACCGGCCTCGTCACCTTTGCCGCACCGCCGGCGGCGGGCGTCCCGGTCACGGCCGGGTTCCGGTTCGACGTGCCGGTCAGGTTCGACACCGACGCGCTCGAGATCGACCTCTCGGCCTTTGAGGCCGGTCAGATCCCATCCGTGCCGCTCCTCGAGATCCTGGCCTGACGGAGGCGCCTCATGCGGACCATCCCCGACCCGCTCGCCGCGCACCTGGCGGAGGGCGTCACCACGCTCTGCCGCTGCTGGACCCTGCGTCGCCGCGACGGCGTGGTGCAGGGCTTCACCGATCACGACCGCGACCTCGTGGTTCTCGGCCAGCTCCACAGCGCCGCGACCGGACTGCAGGCCGCCGAGGCCGCGAGCGAGCTCGGCTTTGCGGTCGGCGGCGGCGACGTGTCCGGTGCACTGAGTTCGAGCGCCATCACGGAAGACGACATCCTGGCGGGGCGCTACGACGATGCCGAGGTCGACCTGCGGCTCGTGAACTGGGCGGAGCCTTCGCAGCACCTGCTGCTGGAACGGGCGTCCCTTGGCGAGATCCGCCGACAGGATGACGCCTTCGTGGCCGAGCTGCGCGGGCCCCTGCATCGGCTCGACGAAGAGCGCGGGCTCATCTACCGGGCCACCTGCTCGGCCGATCTCGGCGACGCGCGCTGCCGGGTCGATCTCGACGACCCGGCCTGGCGCGGGAGCGGGACCGTGGCGGCCGGGGACGGAGCCCTGCGCTTCACTGCGGAGGGTCTCGACGGCTTTGCGGACGGCCGCTTCACGGGCGGCCGGCTGCTCTGGACGGGGGGCGAGAGCGCCGGGCTCGCGGCCGACGTGAAGCGCCACCGGGTCGAGCCGGGGGCCGTCACGGTCGAACTCTGGCAGCGCAGCGCCCTGCCGATCCTGCCCGGTGACGCCTTCACGGTGACGGCGGGCTGCGACAAGCGGCCGGGGACCTGTCGCGACGTGTTCGCGAACCTGCCGAATTTCCGCGGCTTCCCCCACATGCCCGGCAACGACTTCGTGCTGAAGGTGGCGCTTGCGGGCGAGGCTGGGCTCGACGGCCAGAGCCTGTTCCGATGACCCGGGACCGGATCGCCGAGGCGGCGCGGGGCTGGATCGGCACCCCCTATCATCACCAGGCCTCGCTGCGCGGGGTGGGCTGCGACTGTCTCGGCCTGTTGCGAGGCGTATGGCGCGACGTGATCGGCCCGGAGCCTGAGCTCCCGCCGGCCTATTCGCCCGACTGGGCTGAAGCCTCTGGCCGCGAAAGCCTGCTCGAGGCTGCCGCGCGTCACCTCCAGCCGGTCGAGGCCCGGGCGGCGGGCCCGGGGGACGTGTTGCTGTTTCGCTGGCGGGACGGGTCTCCGGCCAAGCATTGCGCCATTCTGACGGAGGCGGGCCGCATGGTGCACGCCCATGACGGGGCGGCCGTGTGCGAGGTCGCCCTCTCCCCATGGTGGGCCCGCCGGGTGGCGGGCGTCTTCCGGTTCCCCGGAGTGTCGGCATGACCACCCTGCTGCTTCAGGCCGCCGACACGCTGGTCGGCGGCGTCGCCAACGCGGCGGCCTCCTTCGCGAGCCGCGCCGTGTCCGGCCTGATCTCGGGCCGCGGCGGGCCCGAGGACAGCCTCCGGGTGAGCGAGGGGCCGCGCCTCAAGGAGATGGCGGGCCTGACCTCGACGGAGGGGGCGCCCATCCCGCGGGTCTATGGCCGCGCGCGGGTCGGCGGGCAGCTGATCTGGGCAACACGGTTCGAGGAGGTCGCCACCACTACGACCCATGTGGAGCGGCAGGCGCCCCGAAGCGGGGGCAAGGGAGGGGGCGCACGGCCCGCCACCCGGACCACCGTGTCCACGAGCTACAGCTACTTCGCCAATCTCGCGATCGGCATCTGCGAAGGGCCGATCGGCTTCGTGCGCCGGGTCTGGGCCGACGGCCGCGAAGTCGATCTCACCACGCTGACGCTGCGGGTTCACCGGGGCGACGAAAGCCAGCACCCGGATGCGCTCATCGTCGCCAAGGAAGGGGAGGGCGCGGCCCCGGCCTATCGCGGCCTCGCCTATGTGGTGTTCGAGCGGCTGCCGCTCGCGCCCTGGGGCAACCGGGTGCCGCAATTCTCCTTTGAGGTGGTGCGGCCGCTCAGTGGCGTGCGCGAGATCATCCGCTCCGTCTGCCTGATCCCGGGCGCGACCGAGTTCGGCTACGACCCGGTGCCGGTGTCGCGGGTGCTCGGGCTCGGCGCGTCCGCGCCCGAGAACGCGCACCAATTCGCCCGCAACTCGGACGTCCTCGCCTCGCTCGACCAGTTGCAGGCGCTGTGTCCGCAGCTCACCGGCGTGTCGGTGGTCGTGACCTGGTTCGGCGACGATCTCCGGGCCGGACATTGCACCGTGTCGCCGCGGGTCGATCTCCAGGCCAAGGCCACCGCGGGCGCGGAATGGGCCGTGGCCGGACTCGGGCGGGCCACGGCCCAGGAGACGAGCCGGAGCGGCGGGATCGCCGCCTATGGCGGTACCCCGTCCGATGACGGGCTCGTGCGGCTGATCCTCGAACTGAAGGCGCGCGGCCTCGCCGTGACCCTGTACCCGTTCCTGATGATGGACGTGCCGGACGGAAACGGCCGGCCGGATCCCCGCACGGGCGCAGCTCACCAGCCGGCCTATCCCTGGCGCGGGCGCATCACCTGCGACCCTGCCCCGGGGCGGCCCGGCACGGTGGACGGCACGGCGGCGGCCGCTGCCCAGATCGCGGCCTTTTTCGGCGCCGCCGCGCCGGCGCATTTCAGTGTGGCCGGGCAGACGGTCGTCTACGCCGGGCCGCCCGAATGGAGCTTTCGGCGGCTCGCGCTCCATTACGGCCACCTCGCGGCGGCGGCCGGCGGCGTCGACGCCTTCGTGATCGGGTCGGAGCTGGTCGGGCTGACGCGGGTGCGGAGCGCGTCCGGTGTTTATCCGGCCACCGCCGAGCTGCAGAGCCTGGCGGCCGACCTTCGGGCCGTGCTTGGCCCGGGCACCAAGCTCACCTACGCGGCCGACTGGACGGAATATGGCGCCCATGTCCGCGACGGCGGCGACGAGGTCCGCTTTCCGCTGGATCCGCTCTGGGCCGACCCGGCGATCGACGCGGTCGGCATCGACTGGTACCCGCCGCTCTCCGACTGGCGCGACGCGCCCGCTCACTTGGACGAGGCGGAGGGGCGCGGGCCGCGCGACCTGGCGTATCTCGCCGGCCGGGTCGCCGGCGGCGAAGCCTACAGCTGGTTCTACGCCGGCGACGCGGAGCGCGATGCGCAAATCCGCACGCCGATCACGGACGGGGTCCATGGAGAGCCCTGGCTGTTCCGCCCAAAGGACCTCGTGGGCTGGTGGTCGAACTCGCATCACGAACGGGTGGGAGGCGTCCGCGGCGGGGCGACGGCCTGGG
>NZ_JAQGKF010000221.1 GCF_028290205.1 Enterovirga sp.
AGGCCGCAGCCGCGGCCCCGGTCCCGCCGCTCGGCCGCCTGTCGCTCCGGGACGTCCTGCGGCGCGCCGGTTGACAGCGGCGCCGCGAAAACCGTAGCGGCCCGCCATGTCCCACCAAACCGTCGAAGAACCCGGCCACACCGCAGCGATCCTGTCCCGCCCGGGGCCGGAGGGCCGCGCGGTCACCTTTGTAGACGGGCTCGAGGAGGTCGCGGCGCGCTACGACCTGCTGCTCTGCGATGTCTGGGGCGTGCTCCATGACGGCGTGAGCGCCTTTCGGGCGGCCGGCGACGCGCTGGCCCGCTACCGGCAGGGCGGCGGCCGCGTCGTTCTCGTCTCCAACGCCCCCCGTCCCGGAGCGGACGTCGTCGCACAGCTCGCCGCGCTCGGCGTGCGGCGCGATGCCTTCGACGACATCCGGACCTCGGGCGACCTGACCCGCGACCTCGTGGCCGGCCGGGGCGCCGAGCGGTTCCACCACATCGGCCCCGAACGCGATCTCGGCCTGTTCGACGGCCTTCCGGCCCGCGCCTGCCCTCTCGACGAGGCCGATTACGTGGTCTGCACGGGCCTGTTCGACGACGAGACCGAGACGGTCGCCGATTACGCCGACGCGCTGCGGGCGATGCGGGCGCGCGGGTTGCTGATGGTCTGCGCCAATCCCGACATCGTGGTGGAGCGGGGCGACCGCCTCATCATCTGCGCCGGGGCGCTCGCCGCCGCCTATGAGGAGATGGGCGGGCAGAGCGTCACCGCCGGCAAGCCGCATCGCCCGATCTACCAGGCGGCGCTGGAGCTTGGCGCGACCCTCCTCGGCCGCCCCGCCGATCTTGCGCGGGTGCTCGGCGTCGGCGACGCCATCCGGACCGATGTCGCGGGCGGTCATGGCGCCGGTATCGACACCCTGCTCGTGGCCCGCGGCATCCACGCCGCCGATCTCGGCCTCACCGAAACGGGGCTCGACCGGGACGTGGCGCAGGCCTGGATGGCGCGGCAGGACGTGGTGCCCACATTCGCCACCCGCGAACTCGTCTGGGCCGCGGCCGACCCGAGCCGAACCGGCTGAGCCGGGCCGTGCGGCTGCTGCTGATCAACCCCAACACGGCAGACAGCATCACCGCGCTCGTGGCCGACCACGCCGGCCGCATCCTGGGAGACGAGGCCGAGATCACGGCCGTCACCGGGCGCTTCGGCGCCCGCTACATCGCGAGCCGCTCCGCGGCGGCCATCGCCGCCCACGCGGCCCTGGATTGCCTGGCCGAACACGGCCCGGGTGCGGACGCGGTGCTGCTCGCCTGTTTCGGAGATCCGGGGCTCGAGGCGCTGAAGGAGATCTCGCCCGTGCCGGTGGTCGGCATGGCGGAGGCGTCCTGCCACATGGCCTGTCTCCTCGGCCGGCGCTTCGCGATCGTCACCGGCGGCGAGCGCTGGGGCCCCATGCTGCAGGATTTCGTTGCCGCGCAGGGCCTCTCCGGCCGGCTCGCCGCGATTCGGACCGTGGCGCCGACCGGCGGCGAGATCGCGGCCGATCCGGACGGCGCCGTCCGGCTGCTCGCGGAGAGCTGCAGGGCCTGTGCCGGGGACGGCGCGGATGTCGTGATCCTGGGCGGCGCCGGGCTGGCCGGGCTGGCCGAACCTGTGGCCGAACAGGCCGGCATCCGGGTGATCTGCTCGCTGGAAGCGGGGCTGAGGGCCACGGTGGCGGCGGCGCGTCTGCAGCCCGCCCGGACGGCCCGCCGGGCGCCGGGCACCGGCACGGACAGCACGGGTCTGTCGGCGGCGTTGCGCCACGCTCTGACGGCGCTTCGGTGAGGTGCTAGAAGCCGCCCACCATTCCCGCCGAGGCCCCTATGCTGACACGCCGTTCCGCTCTTGCCCGTTCCGCCGCCCTGGCAGGCCTGTCCCTCACCGGGCTCGGGGGCGCGGCCGGCGCCCAGCCGGCCCGGGTTCCGGTCCGGGTCGGCTATGTGCCGGTGATCGGGGCGGCGCCGCTCTTCGTCATGACGGGTGCGGGCTGGACCAAGGAGGCCGGGCTCGACCTCGTCACCACCAAGTTCGAATCCGGGCCCCCGGCCATCCAGGCGCTCGCCTCGGGGACCCTCGACGTGCTGTTCGTCGGCATTGCACCGATCGCGGTGGCGCGCGCCCGGGGCCTGCCGGTCAAGGTCGTGGCGGCCTCCGGCATCGGCGGCAGCGGCTTCGCCGTGCAGCCCAACCTCGCCGCGGCGTTTGCGGCCCATGGCGGCAAGGCGGCCGAGGCCTTCAAGGCGTTTCGGGCGCAGACCGGCCGGCCGGCCAAGATCGGCGTCCTGCCGCCTGGCAGCACCCCGACCGTGGCACTGCGCTACTGGCTGAAGCAGCAGGGGGTGCAGCTCGAGGACGTCGCGCTCGCCTCCATGGGCATCGACGTCGTGCAGCAGGCGATGCTGACCGGGGCCATCGATGGCGGCACGGTTCTGGAACCCTCGCTGACGCTGGTGCAGACCCGCAAGCCGGACGTGAAGACCGTGGCCTTCGCGCCTGAAATGTACCCAAACCTGCCCGGCGTGGTCCTGTCCGCGACCGAGCGCTTCATGGGCGAGCAGACCGACGCGCTGGTGACCATCGTGCGGCTCGCCGCGCGGGCCCGCGAGCTGATCCTGGCCGATCCGGCCGCGGCCGCCCCCTTTATCCAGGCGGTGCTGTCGGGCGGGCTCGTGGACGCCGAGGTGTTTGCGCGCGCGCTGCGGTCGAAGGCCGTGTCCTTCGCGATCGACCCCCGCACCATCGTGGCGGCGACGCGCGACAGCCTCGCCTTCGAGGTCGAGATCGGCGACTTCCCGACCGCGCCGCCCGTCGAGGGGCTGTTCGACTTCACGATCTACGACAAGGCCCTCGCCGGCTAAGGGCGAGACCCGGCGCAGCCGCTACAG
>NZ_JAQGKF010000252.1 GCF_028290205.1 Enterovirga sp.
TGGTTCGAGGTGACGTGAACCTCTAATCGAGGCCCCGCCAGACGGCGGGCAGCATCTCGGGCAGGTCCTCCGCGATCAGCCCGCGGCCGAACCGGGTCGCCGCGTCGGCATGCATCCAGACCGCGGCCGCCGCGGCCTCGAATCCCGGCATGCCCTGCGCGAGAAGGCCCGCGACCATGCCGGCAAGCACGTCTCCGCTGCCAGCGGTGGCGAGGTGCGGCGAGCCGTTGCCATTCACGGCGGCCCGTCCGTCCGGGGCCGCGATCACCGTGTCGGCGCCCTTCAGCACGACCACGGCCCCGAGACAGGCGGCCGCCCGCCGGGCCCGCTCCACCTTGGAGGGGGCCGAGCGGAGCGCCGCGCCCTCCCCCGTGTCGGCGAACAGGCGCTCGAACTCGCCCTGATGCGGGGTGACGACCACGGGCGCGACGCGGTCGGCCGAGACGAGCGTGCGCAAGCTCTCGGCCGCGCCTGCGAAACTGGTCAGCGCGTCCGCGTCCAACACCGTGGCCCGGTCCGCCTCGAGGGCGGCCGCGACCCAGGCGCGGGTCGCTTCCCCGACGCCGAGCGCGGGACCGAGGACGATGCTGTTGAAGCGATCGTCGGTCAGCAGGTCCGAGAATTCGTCCGGATCGTCGGCGACCTTGAGCATGATCGCGGTGAGCTGGGCCGCGTTCACGGAGAGCGCCCGGGCCGAGGTGACCAGGGAAACGAGCCCCGCCCCGGCCCGGAGGGCGCCCCGGGCAGCGAGCCGGGCCGCCCCGGTCTGCGCGGGGCCGCCCGAGAGCACCAGGGCGTGGCCGCGATCGTATTTGTGCCCCCCGAGGCCCGGGCGCGGCAGGAGCCGGTGCCAGAGACCCGGTCCATTGGCGACGAGCCCGCCGCCGGCCTGTGCGAGCGTCTCGGCCGGGATGCCGATCTCGGCCAGCTCGACGGCCCCCGCATGGGCCCGGCCCGGGAACAGAAGGTGGGCGGGCTTCAGCGCGCCCAGCGCCAGTGTGACGGTCGCCACGATGGCGGAGCCCCGCACGGCGCCGGTGTCGGATTCGATCCCCGACGGCAGATCGACCGACAGAACGGGAACCTGGGCCTCCGCGACGCGCGCGACGAGCGCCGCGACCTCGCGGTCCAGGTCGCGTCCGAGCCCGGTCCCGAAGAGGGCGTCGACCACCAGGGCGGTGGTATCGAGGTTGGCGGCAGCCGGAGGCACGCACCCACCCGACCAGGTCGCAGCCGCCGCGGCGGCCTCCCCCCGCAACCCCGTCAGGGATCCGGCCAGGACCACCTCGACCCGCCGGCCGGCAAGCGCCAGGTGACGCGCGGCAACGAAGCCGTCGCCGCCGTTGTTGCCCGGCCCGCAGAGAACAAGAACGCGCGCGTCGGCTTCGCTCATGGTGAGGGCGCGAGCCGCCACCGCCCGCCCGGCTTGCTCCATCAGGGCCGCGTAGGAGCCGCCCGCGGCCACGGCAGCCGCCTCGGCAAGGCGCATCTCTGCCGCTGTGAGCAGCATATCGGTCGTGTCTGCCACGTCAGCCGGCCTCTCTCGAATTCCACACTGCCTCGACCTCAGGCATCTGCCTGCTTTTTTGGCAGTCGCTGCCCATTGCGTCGCGAAATGGCCGTGGCCGGGGGGCGGGGCCGATGGTAAGGCTGCGGCCCGCCGAACAAACCCACCTGGCCACCCTCGCGATGAAGAAGATCGAAGCGATCATCAAGCCGTTCAAGCTGGACGAGGTGAAAGAGGCGCTCCAGGAGGTTGGGCTTCAGGGGATCACCGTCGTCGAGGCGAAGGGGTTTGGCCGCCAGAAGGGCCACACCGAGCTCTATCGCGGCGCCGAATACGTGGTCGACTTCCTGCCCAAGGTGAAGCTCGAGATCGTGCTGGCCGACGAACTCGTCGACAGGGCGGTCGACGCCATCCGTAAGGCCGCCCAGACGGGCCGGATCGGAGATGGCAAGATTTTTGTATCGACCGTGGAGGAGGCGATCCGCATCCGCACGGGCGAGACCGGCTCCGACGCCATCTGACACTACGCCTTCCGGCCGCACCCGGCCGAATTTCCCAGCTGCGACGACAGAGGACGCACGCGAGATGAAGACTGCCAAGGAAGTCCTGAGCGCGATCAAGGACAACGACGTGAAATACGTCGATCTGCGCTTCACCGATCCGCGCGGCAAATGGCAGCACGTCACCTTCGACATCGCCCTGATCGACGAAGAGATCTTCGCCGAGGGCACCATGTTCGACGGCTCGTCGATCGCCGGCTGGAAGGCGATCAACGAGTCCGACATGATCCTGATGCCGGACCCGACCACGGCGCAGATGGATCCCTTCTTCTCCGCGGCCACGATGAGCATCGTCTGCGACGTGCTCGAGCCGGTGACCGGGGAGCCCTACGATCGCGACCCGCGTGGCATCGCCAAGAAGGCCGAAGCCTACATGAAGTCGGTCGGGGTGGGTGACACGACCTATTTCGGCCCCGAGGCCGAGTTCTTCATCTTCGACGACGTGAAGTTCATGGCGGACCCGTACAACACCGGGTTCAAGCTGGACAACGTCGAGCTGCCGACCAACGGCGACACCGACTACGAAGGTGGCAACATGGGCCACCGCATCCCGATCAAGGGCGGCTACTTCCCGGTGCCGCCGCTCGATTCCGCGCAGGACATGCGCGGCGAGATGCTGGCCTCCATGCAGTCCATGGGCGTCGCCGTGGAGAAGCACCATCACGAGGTCGCCTCGGCCCAGCACGAGCTCGGCATGAAGTATGACACGCTCGTGACCATCGCCGACCAGATGCAGATCTACAAATACTGCATCCACAATGTCGCGCAGAGCTACGGCAAGACGGCCACCTTCATGCCGAAGCCGGTGTTCGGCGACAACGGCTCGGGCATGCACGTGCACCAGTCGATCTGGAAAAACGGCAAGCCGGTCTTCGCCGGCGACAAGTATGCCGATCTCAGCCAGGAATGCCTCTGGTACATCGGCGGCATCATCAAGCACGCCAAGGCCCTGAACGCCTTCACCAACCCCTCGACGAACTCCTACAAGCGGCTGGTGCCGGGCTATGAAGCCCCGGTGCTGCTCGCCTATTCGGCCCGCAACCGCTCTGCGTCCTGCCGTATCCCGTGGACGCAGAACCCCAAGGCGAAGCGCGTCGAGGTGCGGTTCCCTGACCCGACCGCCAATCCCTACCTCGCCTTCTCGGCGATGCTGATGGCCGGGCTCGACGGCATCAAGAACAAGATCGATCCGGGCCCGGCCATGGACAAGGACCTCTACGACCTCCCGCCGCGGGAGCTGAAGGAGATCCCGACGGTGTGCGGCTCGCTGCGCGAAGCCCTCGAGAACCTGGACCGCGACCGCGCCTTCCTGAAGGCCGGCGACGTGTTCTCCGACGACTTCATCGACAGCTTCATCGAGCTGAAGATGACCGAGGTGATGCGGTTCGAGATGACCCCGCACCCGGTCGAGTTCACGATGTACTATTCCTGCTGAGGTTGCAGGACGCCTGAGGAAAGGCCGCAGCCGAGAGGCTGCGGCCTTTCCGTTTCGTGATATGAGAGCGTTCGTCCGGAACAGGCGGGGCCCGGACGGCAACCATGCCCCGCCCGACACAGGAAGGGAGGCTGGCACCGCACCGTGCAGCCTCGTGAAGGCGTGCTGGAACTCGTCGTCGCCGTTGCGCTGATCGTCCTAAACGGCGTTTTCGCCCTCTCCGAACTGGCCGTGGTTTCGGCCCGGAAAAGCCGCCTCAAGGCTCTCGCCAACGCGCATCGCCGCGGGGCGAAGGCGGCGCTGAGCCTGGCCGAAGACCCGGGGCGATTCCTGTCCACGGTCCAGATCGGCATCACGCTGGTCGGGATTCTGGCCGGTGCCTTCTCGGGCGCCGCCCTCGGCGAGAGGCTGGCCGGCCTCCTGGAGCAGCAGGGCGTGCCAGAGCGGCTGGCCGGGCCGCTCGGCTACACCCTCGTGATCGCCGTCATCACCTACCTGTCCGTCGTGGTGGGCGAGCTCGTGCCGAAACATTTGGCGCTGCGGAACGCCGAGGGCATCGCCTGTCTCATGGCGCCCTCCATGCGGCTCCTGTCCCAGCTTGCGGCCCCGGTGGTGTGGCTCCTCGACGCCTCGACCAGGATGGTGTTCCGGATGTTCGGCAAGAGCACCGGCACGGACAACCAGGTCACGGAAGATGAGATCAGGACGCTGGTGGCCGAGGCCGAGAGCGCCGGGGTCATCGAGAGCGACGAGCGGCACATGATCTCCGGCGTGCTGCGCCTCGGCGACCGCACGGTGCGGGGGCTGCTGACGCCGCGGACGGAGGTCGATTGGATCGACCTCGACGACGACCCGGCCACCATCCGAGACGCGCTGCTCCAGACGCAGCACTCACGTCTGCCTGTGATGAAGGGCGACCCGGACGACATCCGGGGCGTGATCCATGTGAGAGACCTGCTGGCCACCATGGTGGCCGGCAAGCCGCTCGACGTGGCGGGCCGGCTCAGGCCCGCCCCGATCGTGCCGGATACGCTGGACGCGCTCGACGTGCTCAAGGTGCTGCGGGACGCCGAGGTGCCCATGGCGATCGTCCACGACGAGTACGGACATTTCGAAGGGATCGTCACCCCGGCGGATGCCCTCGACGCGATCGTCGGCGTGTTCCGGTCGGGCACGGAGGTCGAGGATCCGGACAGCGTGCGCCGAGAAGACGGCTCCTGGCTGCTGGCCGGGGCCATGCCGTTCGACGAGATGGCCGACCTCCTGGGCCTCCGGGCGCCCGACAACCGCAGCTACGAAACCGTGGCCGGCTTCATTCTCGACCTGCTCCAGCACCTGCCCGCGACCGGCGAGCACGTCGTGACCCAAGGCTGGCGGTTCGAGGTGATCGACCTCGACGGCCGACGGGTCGACAAGGTTCTGGCGAGCCGCCTTCAGCCCGCCCCGAGCTACGAGGCGAGCTGAGCGGCGCACAAAAAAGGGCGGGCATCGCTGCCCGCCCCGTTCCAGCCCGAGGGCCGATCAGCCGGCCTTGGGCAGCGCGATCGCCACGAAGCGCGTGCTATCCGCACCCTTCACCCGCATCAGCACCGCCTTGCGGCCGTCGTCGCGGGCGCTCTTGATCCCGTCCGCGACGTCGGAGGGCGTCGAGACCGGCTTGCCGCCGATCTCGAGGATCACGTCGCCCTCGCGGATGCCCTTGCCGGCGGCCGGCCCATCGGGATCGACGCTCACCACGGCAACCCCCTCCTGGCCGGCTCCGACGCGGGAGGCGGGCGCGAGTTCCAGCCCGAGCCGCACGGAGCTGCGCTCGGCGCCTCGGCGGTCGTCGCGCTCCTCCCGTCCGGCAACGCGGTTGGGCAAGGAGGCGAGTTCGACCGAGGCGGTCCGCTCACCGCCATCGCGGAGGTAGGCCACCTCGACCTTGCTGCCCGGCCGGAGGCCGGCGATGCGGCGGGTCAGGTCGCGGGCATCCGCGACCGGCTCGCCGTTCACCGACACCAGCACGTCGCCCGCCCGCAGGCCCGCCTTGGCGGCCGGCGTGTCGGGCTGCACCGAGTTCACGAGCGCGCCCTTGTCGCGGGCAATCCCGAGGCCGTCCGCGAGATCCTTGGTCAGCGGCTGGATCTGCACGCCCAGGAAGCCGCGGCTGACCGTGCCGGTCTCCCTGAGCTGCGTCACGACGGACTGCACCGTGGCGGACGGGATCGCGAAGGCGAGCCCGACCGAGCCGCCGGACGGCGAGGCAATGGCCGTGTTCACGCCCACGACCTCGCCCTTCAGGTTGAAGGTCGGGCCGCCGGAATTGCCCCGGTTGATGGGGGCGTCGATCTGCAGGAAGTCGTCATACGGGCCAGCCCCGATGTCGCGCCCGCGGGCCGACACGATGCCGGACGTGACGGTGCCGCCGAGTCCGAACGGATTGCCGATGGCGACCACCCAGTCGCCGACGCGCGGCGGCGTCTGGGCCAGCTTGACGAACGGGTAGGTGCCCGCCTGCTCGACCTTCAAGAGCGCGAGGTCGCTCTTCGGGTCAGTGCCGATCACCTTGGCATCGAGCGTGCGGCCGTCATCGGTCGTGACCTGCACGGTCTGGCCACGCTCGACCACGTGGTTGTTGGTCACCACATAGCCATCGGCGGAGACGAAGAAGCCGGAGCCCTGCGACTGGCCGCGGCGCCGGGGCGCCTGCCGCTCGCCGCGTTCACGGCCGCCATGTTCACGGAACAGCTCCCGGAGCTGCGGCGGCATACGCTCCATGCGGTCCGACTCGTCGCCCGCGTCGGATGCGCTCTCGACCGCCACCTTCACGGACACGACAGCAGGCTTCACCGTATCGACCACATCGGCGAAGGAAGCCGGGGCCTGGGCCTGCGGCGAGACGGTGATCGGCGCTTGGGCGTAGGCGCTCTGGCCCTCGAGCAGGGTTCCGCCGACCACGCCAGACGCGACCAGCGCGGCGGCGGCGACGGAGGCGAGCGCCTTGCGGCGCAGCGGGCTTGAGCGCGACGGTACGGGGTTCGACATTTGTGGCAGCTCCATTTGGGACCACCGGCGGGGCTCGTGGCGCCGCACCGGTCCGATGCCCAATGTGCAGGTCCGGCGTGAAGGGGTCCTGGCCCCTGAATTAACGATTGGTCAGGTCGGGCCCCGTCGGGGCGGATGGGCGGCCACAACGGCCCGTTAACCCTGTCTCGGCACT
The DNA here is from genome assembly GCF_028290205.1 of Enterovirga sp. Classification (GTDB taxonomy): domain Bacteria; phylum Pseudomonadota; class Alphaproteobacteria; order Rhizobiales; family Beijerinckiaceae; genus Enterovirga. The sequence continues at coordinate 6,705 of NZ_JAQGKF010000252.1, forward strand.
CTCCCCCGAGGCCGAGACGACCGATGCCGACTTCCGTTGCCGATGCGCCGCGCTACAGCTTGGTCGTGCCGATCTTCAATGAGGAGGCGGTGTTGCCGGTGCTCTTGCGCCGGCTCGACACGCTTCTGGACAGCCTCGACGCACCGGCCGAGGTGATCATCGTCGACGATGGCAGCCGCGACACGGGCTCCATCGTGGCGGCGGCGCGCGCCCGTGACGACTCCCGCTACCGCTACCTCGCCCTGTCGCGGAACTTCGGCCACCAGATCGCCATCACGGCCGGGCTCGACGTGGCGCGCGGCGAAGCCGTGATCATCATGGATGCCGACCTCCAGGACCCGCCCGAGGTGGTGCTCGAGCTCGTGGCGAAATGGCGCGAGGGCTACGACATCGTTTGCGCGCAACGGGTCAGCCGGGTGGGCGAGACGCGCCTCAAGCTCTGGACCGCGGGGCTGTTCTACCGGGCCCTCCGGCTTCTCACGCCGGTCGACATCCCGGCCCATGTCGGGGATTTCCGCCTGGTGGACCGCAAGGCCGTCGAGGCGTTCCGGGCCATGCCCGAACGCGACCGCTTCGTGCGCGGCATGTTCGGCTGGATGGGCTTTCGCCACGTCGCCGTGCCCTACCGTCGCGAGGCACGGGCGGCCGGGCGGACGAGCTACGGCTGGTCCAAGATGGTCCGGCTCGCGCTGGATGGAATCGTCAGCTTCTCGGACGCACCTCTGCGGCTCGCCCTCTGGCTCGGCAGCATCGTGTCGGTTTGTTCGCTGGCCTACGGCGCCGGCGTTCTTTGGCAGGCCGTGCACAATGCCACCTATGTGGCCGGCTGGGCTTCCACCGTGGTGCTCCTGTCCCTCCTGTCGGGGGTCAACCTCCTGATGACCGGAGTGGTCGGGCTCTATGTCGGGCGCATTCACGCCGAGGTGAAGAACCGGCCGCTCTACCTGGTTGGCCGCAGCGTCGGGTTCGACGACAGGGAGGACGTGGTCCGCCCGCTGTTGCGCGGCCCGGCGGCACCCGCGCGTCTCGGCGCGGGCTGAACCTCCCGGGCAAGGCTGGGCGGCCCGGTACGGCCCCGCGGCTTGCGCCGAGGCCGCCGCCGGTCCAGACCGCCGCATGCACGCCGATCTCCCGCCCGGGATGGCGGCCGCGCGGCGGCGGCCGGAGCCGGGCTTCACCGAATTCGTGATCCTGGTCGCCCTGATGATGGGCGTCACGGCCTTCGCGGTGGACGCCGTCCTGCCGGCCTTCCCGGCCATCGGTGAGAGCTTCGCGATTCAGGACCCGAACCAGCTCCAGCTGGTGGTCTATGTCTACATGCTGGGGTTCGGTGCGGCGCAGCTCCTGTTCGGGCCCGCCTCGGACGTGGTCGGGAGGCGACCGGCTTATCTGGCCGGCGCGGCCGTGTTCCTGATCGGCTGCGCCATGGCGATGTTTGCCCATGACCTGACCTCGCTGCTTGTGGCCCGCTTCGTCCAGGGCACCGGCGCGGCCTCGGGCCGGGTCCTCTCGACCGCCATCGTGCGCGACCGCTTCGCCGGACGCGACATGGCCCGGGTGATGTCCCTGAACATGACCGTGTTCATCATGGTGCCGGTCTTCGCCCCGGCGATCGGCAGTCTGCTGCTGTTGCTCGGCGACTGGCACGGCATGTTCGGCGCCATGCTGCTCCTCGGAGTGGCGCTCGCGGCCTGGTTCTGGCTGCGCATGCCAGAAACGCTGGCCGAGGAGAACCGGATGCCGTTCTCGGTGGCCCGGATCGCCGGCGGCTTCCGGACGACGCTGACTTGCCGGATCACCATGGGCTACGCCACCGCGGTCGGCCTGCTATTTGGCTGCGTCATGTCCATGGTCGGTTCGGCGCAGCAGATTTTCACGGACACGTTTGACCTCGGGCCGCTGTTCCCGCTCGCCTTTGCCGGCCTCGCCGGCTCCATGGGAGTCGCAGCCCTGGCCAACGCGAAGGCGGTGTCGCGCTTTGGCATGCGGCGCATCTCGCATGCCAGCATGTTGGCTCTGGTGGCGGTCAGCCTGGTCCAGGTCGCGGCTGCCCTGGCCACGGGCGGGCGCCCTCCGCTGTGGCTGTTCGCGGGCCTGCTCGCGGCATCGCAATTCCTGCTCGGGCTCGCCTTCCCGAACATGAACGCTCTGGCGCTCGAACCCATGGGCAAGATCGCCGGAACGGCCTCGTCGCTGATCGGCCTCTACACCACGATTGCGGGCGCCCTGTGCGGACTCCTCATCGGGGGCGCCTTCGACGGCACGGTGCTGCCGATCGCGCTCGGGTACCTGATCCTCGCCGTGCTGGCGGCAGGGGTGGTGGCCTGGACCGAACGCGGCCGCCTCTTCGGCGGGCCCCACCGCCCTCCGACCTGATGCCGCGGCCTCGCGCCCGGCCCAGTTCTGCCGTACAGCCGCAGGCTTGACCGGGCCGGCTGCGCCAACCGATAGACAGTCAGGTTCGTTCTATAAGTCGAACGGAGGAGCGTCAGATGGCTGAACAGGTGCCCGGTTTCAATACGCTGGCCGTCCATGCCGGCGCAGCCCCGGACGCGGCCACGGGCGCGCGGGCGACGCCGATCTACCAGACCACCTCCTTCGTCTTCGACGATGTGGACCACGCCGCCTCTCTTTTCGGGCTGCAGGCTTTCGGCAACATCTACACCCGCATCGGCAACCCGACCTGCGCCGTGCTCGAGGAGCGGGTCGCGGCCCTCGAAGGCGGCACGGCGGCTCTCGCCGTCGCCTCGGGCCACGCGGCCCAGTTTCTCTGCATGCACACGCTGATGCAGCCAGGTGACGAGTTCATCGCCGGCAACAAGCTCTATGGCGGCTCGATCAACCAGTTCAATCACTCCTACAAGAACTTCGGCTGGTCCGTGGTCTGGGCCGACGCAGACGATCCGAGCTCCTTCGAGGCCGCGATCACCGAGCGGACCAAGGCGATCTTCGTCGAATCCATCGCCAATCCGGGTGGCGTCATCGTTGACATCGCGGCGCTCGGCGCCATCGCCAAAAAGCACCGGATCCCGCTCATCGTCGACAACACGATGGCCTCGCCCTACCTGATCCGGCCCTTCGAGCACGGCGCCGACATTGTCGTGCATTCGGCGACCAAGTTCCTGGGCGGCCACGGCAATTCCATTGCCGGCATCGTGGTCGACGGCGGCAGCTTCAACTGGACCGGCGACGACCGCTACCCGATGCTGTCCAAGCCGCGCCCGGAATATGGCGGCATGGTCCTGGCCGAGACCTTCGGCAATTTCGCCTTCGCGATCGCCTGCCGGGTGCTGGGCCTGCGCGACCTCGGGCCGGCGCTGTCGCCCTTCAACGCCTTCCTGATCCTCCAGGGGATCGAGACGCTGCCGTTGCGCATGCAGCGCCAGTCCGACACCACGCTCAAGGTGGCCCGCCACCTCGCCGCCCACGACCGCGTGTCCTGGGTCAGCTATCCGGGCCTGGAACAGGACCGCTACCACGCCCTCGCCCAGCGCTATTGCCCGCAAGGGGCCGGCGCCGTGTTCACCTTCGGCGTGAAGGGCGGCTACGAAGCGGGCGTGGCGCTGGTGTCGAACCTCAAGCTGTTCTCCCACCTGGCCAATATCGGCGACACCCGCTCGCTCGTGATCCACCCGGCCTCCACCACGCACCGGCAGCTCACCGAGCAGCAACAGATGACGGCCGGCGCCGGGCCGGACGTGGTCCGCCTGTCGATCGGGCTCGAGGACGCGGCCGATCTCGTCGCCGACCTCGACGCCGCCCTCGCGGCGGGCTGAGCGGCGCGCGCAGCCGGTGGACCAGCCGCTCGACCGTCGCCGTATCCGGGTCGACGGTCGGCGGCTGCTGATCTCGGCCCCTGCCGGGGACCCGTTCCTCGCACGGTACGGGCGCGGGGCGGCCATGGCAGGGTTCGGCACCTTCTGCCGGGAGAATCTCCCCCGGGACGGCGTGATGATCGATGTCGGGGCCAATATCGGGCTCACGACGCTGACGGCCGCCCGGTACATCCCGGGTGGCCGCATCCTGGCGGTCGAAGCCTCGCCCCGGAATTGCACCGCGCTGCGCGACAACCTCGCGCGGCATGGCGTCGGGATCGCCACCGTGTGCGCATGCGCGGCCGGGGACAGGGCCGGCCACGTCTCCTTCTTCGAGAACTCGGCCTATGGGCACGTCGTCACGGGGGCCGGCATGGCGGCGGTTCCGTCCGTCGAGCAGCGCCTCGCGACGGTGGACGATCTTGTCGCCGAACACGGACTGACCCGCGTCGACCTGATCAAGATTGACGTCGAGGGTTTCGAGCAGGAGGTCCTCGCCGGCGCGACGGCGACGCTGGACCGGTTCCGTCCGGCGGTGTTTCTCGAATTCAACTCGGTCTGCCTGATCGCGTCCTTTAACCGGAACCCGCGCCAGGTGCTGGACTGGCTCCTGGCCCGGTTTGAGCGCGCCTATGTCTGGCGCGACGGCCGGCTCATCGACCTGCGAGCTATGGGAGAGATGGCCTTTTTGCTTGAGCATCTCGCCAGGCACGGCGGCAACGACGACCTGGTCCTGGCCGGGCCGGGCCGCGAGCTCCTGGTCCGGGACGGGGGCCGCCTGCCCGCCCCGACCACGCGCCTGCAGCGAGTCTGGTCCCGCCTGCGCGGACGCTGAAAGCACCGGCTGCGATCAGAATCGGACCGGCCCCGGAACGACAGGCCGTTGTGCGCGCTTCCTACGCGCCGGCCGGCCGGCGAGCGGAGCGGATATGTCCGAGCCACGAATCGAAGACTACGGGATGATCGGCGATTGCGAGACCGCCGCGCTGGTTGGGCGCGACGGCTCGGTCGACTGGCTGTGTTGGCCGCGCTTCGACTCCCCGGCCTGTTTCGCGGCCCTCCTGGGCAGCCCCGAACATGGCCGCTGGAAGATCGGCCCGAAGGACGGCGCGGCCCGCATCTCGCGCCGGTATCGGCCGAATACCCTGATCCTCGAGACGCGGTTCGAAACCGCGACCGGGGCCGTGACGCTCGTGGACTTCATGCCGCCGCGGGGCAGCAATTCGGATCTGGTTCGGCTGGTCGTCGGCGAGAGCGGTTCCGTCGCGCTGCGGATGGAAATCGTGCTGCGCTTCGGCTACGGCCGCGACGTCCCATGGGTGAGCCGCACGGAGGACGGGTCGCTCAGGGCCATATCCGGTCCCGACATGGTCTTCTTGCGCTGCGGGGCGGAGACACACGGGGAGAACCTGCACACGGCGGCCGACTTCGTGGTCGAAGCGGGCCAGCGGGTTCCGTTCGTTCTGACCTATGGCCCGTCGCACCAGCCTGTGCCGACCCCGATCGACCCCGAACTGGCCCTGCGCGAGACCGAGGCGTTCTGGCGGGACTGGGCCGGGCGTTACCGGGCGCCGCCGGAGAGCGGCGGGGCCGAGATGCCCGCACATTGGCGCGAAGCCGTGCAGCGCTCGCTCGTGCTCCTCAAGGCTCTCACCTACGCGCCCACCGGCGGCATCGTGGCCGCGGCCACGACATCCCTGCCGGAATGGATCGGCGGCTCGCGCAACTGGGATTACCGATTCTGCTGGCTGCGCGACAGCGCCATGACCTTGTTCGCTCTCATGAGCTCCGGCCACATGGAAGAGGCCGAGGCTTGGCGGAACTGGCTGGTGCGGGCGGTCGCGGGCGCGCCCGACCGGATGCAGATCATGTACGGCCTCGGCGGCGAGAGACGGCTGGTCGAATGGGAGGTCGACTGGCTGCCTGGCTTCGCCAAGTCCCGGCCGGTGCGGATCGGCAACGGCGCGCACGATCAGGTGCAGCTCGACGTCTACGGCGAGGTGATGAACCTTCTGCACGAGGCCCGGCTGGGCGGCATTCCGGAGACGGAGCAGGCCTGGGCCATGCAGAAGGGCATGCTCGCCTCGCTGGAATCGCGCTGGCGGGAGCCGGATGAGGGAATCTGGGAGGTGCGCGGCCCGCGCCGGCACTTCACCTTCTCCAAGATCATGGCCTGGGTGGCGTTCGATCGCTGCATCCGCAGCGCCGAACATTTCGGCCTCGACGACGCGCCGGTCGACAGGTGGCGCCTCATCAGGGACGAGATCCACGCCCATGTGTGCCGGCACGGCTTCGACCCGGCCGCCGGGGCCTTTGTCCAGGCCTATGGCGAGCCGCAGCTCGACGCGTCCCTGCTGCTCCTGCCGAAGCTCGGCTTCCTGCCGGCCGAGGATCCTCGCATCCGATCCACCATCGAGGCGATCGAGCACGACCTCGTCGTGGACGGGCTGGTGCGCCGCTACCATCCGGCCCAGGCGCGCGACGGCCTGCCCGATCCGGAAGGTGCCTTTCTGGCCTGCAGCTTCTGGCTCGTGGACGCGCTGGTCAGCATCCAGCGCGTCCACGACGCCGAAGCCCTGTTCGAGCGGCTGCTGCGGCTCAGAAACGATCTCGGCATCCTGGCCGAGGAATACGATCCGGCCGCCGGGCAGCAGCTCGGCAACACGCCGCAGGCCTTCTCACACGTCGCCCTGGTGAACAGCGCGCACCGGCTTGCGGCCGCCCGGACAGGTCAGCCCGGCGGGATCCTGCCGTCCGAGACCGGGGCCGACGCGCCCCGCTGAGCGGGCTCGGTTCCGCCGAGCCGCAGGTGCAGAGTGGCGGCAACCAGGAGAGCCATCGCGAGGAGCTGGTGGGCGAGCCCTGCCCAGAGCGGCACGACAAGGAGCAACGTCACGATGCCGAGCGCCATCTGGGCCATGGTCA
>NZ_JAQGKF010000071.1 GCF_028290205.1 Enterovirga sp.
GACCTCGCCCCGAACCATTTCACGGTGGCCAACCTCGGCGCCCGCCTGGCCAAGCTGAAGCGCGACCCCTGGGCGGAGATCGCGGCGGTCGATCAGGTGCTGCCGAACACGGGAAAGCCCCGCCGGGCGCGAAAGCGGGCCGCCTGAGGGGCGCCATCAGGCGGCTTCGCCAACGACCTCGTCGACCGACAGGCCGCGGGCCTGCAGGCGCCACATCGCCTCGAACACGCCGTTCTGCTTGCGCAGCTGTGCGGGCGTGCCGTCCTCCACGATCCGGCCGTCCTGGATCACGATCACCCGGTCGAAGGCCGCGAGGGTCGAGAGCCGGTGCGCGACCGCGATCACCGTACGGTCGCGCATCCGCCGCACGAGCGAGCGCTGGATCTCGATCTCCGATTCCGTGTCGAGCGCGCTCGTCGCCTCGTCCAGCACGATGATGGGCGCGTCCTTCAGGAAGGCGCGCGCGATGCCGACGCGCTGGCGCTGGCAGCCGGAGAGCTTGGCTCCCCGCTCGCCGACGATCGTGTCGTAGCCCTCGGGGAGCGCGAGGATGAAGCTGTCGCAATAAGCGGCGCGCGCAGCCTCGATCACCTCCTCGTCCGTGGCGTCCGGCCGGCCGAAGCGGATGTTCTCCATGATGCTGCGGTGAAACAGCACGATCTCCTGCGGCACGACGGCGAGCGCGGCCCTCAGCGAATCCTGCGTCACGTCCGCGATCCGCTGGCCGTCGATGAGGATCTCGCCGTCATCCACGTCCCAGAGCCGCTGGAGCAGGTTGACGAGCGTCGACTTGCCGGCCCCGGAGGGGCCGACGATGCCGACCTTCTGCCCGGCCGGGATGGTGAGAGACAGCTCGTGCGTGACCTCGCGCGGACCGCCATAGGAGAACGACACCTGCCGGAACTCCACCGTGCCGCCGGCCGGCACGAGCACCCCGGCATTCGGCGCGTTCACGACCGTGCGGGGCTGGGCGATCTTGCGCAGGGTTTCGTCGATGAAGCCGAATTGCTGCGACAGGTCGACCAGCGAGAGCGCCAGATCCCGGGAGGAATGCAGCACCCGGAAGGTCAGCGTCGAGACCAGCACGACGTCCCCGGGCGTGATCCGGCCCCGGCTCCACAGCGTGACCGCCCAGACGAGCATGCCGCCGGCCGAGACGGTGAGGACGATGTCGTTGAGAAGCCGCGCCTTCTCGATATGCAGCCAGCTGGTGCGCTGGGCCGCCGCCTCCTCGCGGAACCCGGCCGCGAGCCGCGCATGCTCGCGCTGGCGGGCGGAAAACGCCTTCACGGCCCACATGTTGGTGATGGTGTCGACGAGTTCGCCCGCGACGTTGCCGGCGAGGCCGGAATAGCGCCGGTGCCTCGGGCGGCCGCGCTCGCCGAAGACGAGCAGCAGCGTCGTCATGCTGACCACCACGGCACCCAGCGCGGCCATCATGCCGAGGTTGATGGTGCCGAAGATGATCAGCGCCCCGACGAAATCGATGCAGGGCGGAAGAACGCGCCAGATCAGCGTGTTGGCAAGGGCGCCGAAATTCCCGGCCGTCGCCGTGATCCTCTGGCCGAGCGAGCCGGCGAGATTCTCGGCGAAGTACCGCATCGGCTGGCGGTTCAGGTACTCGAACAGGTCGAGCCGCATATCGACCCCGACCCCAATCGTGGTGCGGCAGGTGAGCCAGCCGACCACGCGCCAGGACAGCGCCTCCGTGGCGATCATGCCGACAAAGAAGGCGAGCGTGGTCCAGACCGCGGCCCGGGCCTCCAGCGGGCCGGCCATGATGTCCACCAGCACCTTCAGGACGTACTGGATGCCGATCGCGGCCGCAGCCGCCACCACGACGAAGAAGAAGATCGTCGCGAAGGACGGTGCCCAGTTGCGGACGTAGTGCCCGATAAAGACGATCGGACCCCGCAGGTAGGCGGGGGGGCGCTTCGGTGTCGACAGGGCGGACATCTGCACCTAGGCCGCTTGGTCGAAGCGGGACGCGGACGGACGTGCCGACAGGGCCTGGAACCGCGCCGCCTGCACCTTCAACTCCTCCGCCAGCGGCTCGTGCACGCGGCGCTGGCCGCGGTCGTCCGCCGCCGACAGGAGCCCGGTTGCGCAGAGCCGGTCGTTGTCCCAGCCGTGGTAGTCGAGGATCGGGTAGAGGCAGATGCCCTCGACCGGCACCCCGGCCGCCATCGCGGCGCGTGCCTCGCCGCTGACGTAGTGGAGCCAGGACGCCCGGCCGGAGCCTTCCGCGCCGGTCTCGGCGAGCAGGATCGGGCGCCGGTAGCGCTGCCAGACCTCCAGCAGCATCTCGTGCAGCGGACGGAAGGCGTGGTGGCCCATCGGGATGGTGCCACCGCCATGGTACCATTGGTTGTCGGGGTAGAAATTCAGCCCGACCACGTCGAGGCAATCGGGCCCGCCGCCGAGTTCGGGTTCGCTCCGGCCGACCAGGACATCCAGCGCCTCGAACTGCGACTCGCGATGCCGCCGCGCGCCGGCCCGGTGGCCGGGGTCGTCATGCGTGCCCGGATCCACGTGGATCAGCGGCTCGGCACAGATGAACCGGGCGCCCGGGGCCGTGGCCCGGACGGCGCGGGTGGCGGCGATCGCGGCGCGGACGAGCTGGCGCTTGAGGCGGCCGCCCTCCCCGGTCCGGTTCGGACCGAAGCGGCCGACCTCGCCGCCGGCCCACGCCCAGAACGAGATCTCGTTGACCGGGCACACCAGCGGCGCACGGCCCGTTTCGCGCAGGATCAGCTCGGCGGCGGCGGCGGCAAAGCGCGCCAGCCGCTCCGGAAACGTGTCCGACCAGATGTCGAGGCCGTCCGGCCAACCGTAATGGCACAGGTCCCAGACCACCTGGGTGCCCGCCTCCTCCGCGGCATGGAGCATCGGCAGGAAGCTGTCCCAGTCATAGCTGCCCGGGCTCCTCTCGATGAGGTGCCAGCGCAGCCCGTCCCGCGCGCTCCGGACGCCGTGCCGCGCCAGCGCCCGATAATCCTGCCGCGCGAAGCGATCATGCTCGGTCGTGCGCAGGAGATCGAGGCGTCGCCCGTCCGCTCGGACCTGCGTCGAACACTCGAACCCTCCAAGAAAGAAGCTTTGAAACAGGCCCATCGGGATTCCTGGCGACCAAACCGCGGCTTCGCCGGCAGCGTGCCTCAGCGAGAACACGCCGCCTTCCGCATGGTTCGCCCTCCGCCCCATCGCGGCGGGAGGTTCGTTCCGTTGCGTACTTCGCCGGCCCGCGCGCCGCCCGGCCCCTGGCTGCGAACTCGTACGTTCCTGGACGGCATGCCCGTCGCTCGGGAACTTACGGTCGGTCTCCGGAGTCAGGCCGGGGTGAGCACCAGCCCGCCCCACCCCCGCTCTTGCGGCACCTCGCAGCACCTCAGCCAAAGGACGACGCATGGTTCGGCGTAACGGAGATATTGCGTTCTCGCCTCGGGGCCTCACGGCGGAACCGGGCTCATACGTTTCCCTCGGCGCGGGGCGCCGTAAGCCTCTTCTTCTTTGCCTGTCGCACCTGCGCTGGGATTTCGTTTGGCAGCGGCCGCAGCACCTCCTGAGCCGGGCCGCGCGCGACTTCAACGTCGTCGTGTTCGAGGAGCCGATGTGGCGGGCCGGCGTGTCGCCGCATCTCGAGGTGACGCGCCGCGACGGCGGCATCCGCATCGCGGTGCCGATCCTGCCCGAGGGCATGTACGGCTTCGACGCGACGACCGAGCAGCGCAGGATGCTGGAGCGCTTCCTGGCGGCCGAGCCGGCGCCGTCGCGCATCTTCTGGTATTACACACCGATGGCCATGAGCTTCTCCGGCCACCTGCCGGCAGATGCCGTGATCTACGACAACATGGACGAGCTCTCCGCCTTTTGCGGCGCCTCGCCCGAGATGCTGGCCAACGAGGAGGATCTGTTCGCCCGGGCCGACCTCGTGTTCACGGGCGGCATGAGCCTCTACGAGGCCAAGCGCCACCGGCACCCGAGCGTGCATCCCTTCCCGTCCTCCATCGATGCGGCGCATTTCGCCCGCGCCCGGACGGAGCGGCGCGACCCGGCCGACCAGGCCGCAATCCCCGGCCCGCGGCTCGGGTTCTTCGGCGTGATCGACGAGCGGATGGACATCGAGCTGGTCGGCGCCGTAGCCGATGCGCGGCCGGACTGGCAGCTCGTCATGATCGGCCCGGTGGTGAAGATCGACCCGGCGAGCCTGCCGCAGCGGCCCAACATCCACTGGCTCGGCGGCAAGCGCTACGAGGAGCTCCCGTCCTACCTGTCCGGCTGGGACATCGGCTTCATGCCGTTCGCCCTGAACGACGCGACGCGCTTCATCAGCCCGACAAAGACGCCCGAATTCCTGGCCGCCGGCGTGCCCGTGGTCTCGACCCCGATCACGGACGTCATCCGCCCCTATGGCCAGCGCAACCTCGTCGAGATCGCGGCCGATGCGGGCGAGGTGGTCGCGGCGGCAGAGCGCCTGATGGCCCGCCCGCGCGCGCCCTGGCTGCAGCGGGTGGACCGCCACCTCGCCACCGGATCGTGGGACGCGACCTGGGCCGCCATGCGGCGCCTGATCGGCGATGCGATGGGCGAGCCCGACGACCTTGCAGTGGCGTCGGGGGCAGCGGCATCGACGATCGCCGCCGGCCCGGCCGAGTAGATCCAGCCCGGGAGCGGCTCATGTACGACTGGATGATCGTCGGCGCCGGCTTCGCCGGCAGCGTGCTGGCGGAGCGCCTCGCCAACGAGCGTGGCGACAAGGTGCTCCTGATCGACCGGCGCAGCCACATCGGCGGCAACGCCTATGACCGACACGACGACGCGGGCATCCTGATCCACCAGTACGGCCCGCACATCTTCCACACGAACGCCAAGGGGATCTTCGACTACCTGTCGAACTTCACCGCGTGGCGCCCGTACGAGCACCGGGTGCTCGGCCGGGTGGACGACAAGCTCGTGCCGATCCCGATCAATCTCGACACGGTCAACACGCTGTATGGACTGAACCTCACCTCGGACGAGCTGGAGGGCTGGTTCGCCGAGCGCGCGGAGGCGGTGCCGGAAATCCGGACCTCGGAGGACGTCGTCGTGTCCAAGGTCGGGCGCGAGCTCTACGAGAAGTTCTTCCGTGGCTACACCCGCAAGCAATGGGGGGTGGACCCCTCGGAGCTCGACAAGTCGGTCACGGCCCGGGTGCCGACGCGGACCAACCGGGACGACCGGTATTTCACGGACGAATTCCAGTTCATGCCCGCCCAGGGCTACACGCGCATGTTCGAGGCGATGCTGCGCAGCCCGAACATCCACGTGATGCTGCAGACCGATTATCGCGACATCAAGGACGCCATTCCGCACCGGCGCACGATCTATACCGGGCCTATCGACGAGTATTTCGGCTTCCGCTTCGGCAAGCTGCCCTACCGCTCGCTCCGCTTCCGGCACGAGACGCTCGACCAGGCGCAGTACCAGCCCGTCGGGACCGTGAACTACCCGATGAGCGAGGATTACACCCGCATCAGCGAGTACAAGCACCTCACCGGCCAGGTGCATCCGAAGACGAGCATCACGTTCGAATATCCGAGCGCCGAAGGCGACCCCTACTACCCGATCCCGCGGCCGGAGAACGCCGAGCTCTTCAAGAAGTACGAGAAGCTCGCGCTGGCGACGCCGGACGTTTGGTTCGTCGGCCGGCTCGCGACCTATCGCTACTACAACATGGACCAGGTGGTCGGGCAGGCCCTCGCGACCTATCGGCGGATTTCGGAATCCCTGCCGGTCGGGGCCGATACCACCGCCGTCAAGGCGATCGGAGCCGCTGCCGGAGCCTAGGCTCCCGCAGCCGAGCGCGCCATGGGAAGGCCCGACCGTCTCGAACTCTGGGGCGGCCTCGAAGCCACCATCGTCCGCGTCGGCGAGCGCTTCCGCGACCAGGCCCGCGAGACCGGGCATCGCGAGCGACTTGAGGATCTGGACCGGATCGCGGCGCTCGGCATCCGCACCCTGCGTTACCCGTTCCTCTGGGAGTCGATCGCGCCCGACGCTCCCGATTGCTGCGACTGGGGCTGGCACGACGCGCGCGCCGGGCGGCTTCGCAAGCTCGGCATCCGGCCGATCGCCGGGCTCGTCCATCACGGCAGCGGGCCGGCCTATACGAGCCTCGTCGATACGGCCTTTCCGGAGCTGCTGGCGCGGCATGCCGCCCAGGTCGCGCGGCGCTATCCCTGGATAGACCTCTACACGCCGGTGAACGAGCCGCTCACCACGGCCCGCTTCAGCTGCCTGTACGGCCACTGGTATCCGCACCAGCGGGGCGATGCCGCGTTCTTCCGCGCGCTCGTGAACCAGTGCCGGGCGACACTTCTGGCCATGCGCGAGATCCGGCGCGTGAACCCCGATGCGGCGCTCGTGCAGACGGAGGACCTCGGCAAAACCTTCTCCACGCCCGCCCTCGCCTATCAGGCGGAGCTGGAGAACCAGCGCCGGTGGCTCTCCTTCGACCTGCTGTTCGGCCGGGTCGACCGGCGGCACCCGTGGCGGCCCCTGCTTCTGGCCAACGGAATCACCGAACGTGAGCTCGACGAGCTGGCCGAAGGCGAAGCCAAGCCCGACATCGTCGGCATCAACCATTACCTGACGAGCGAGCGCTATCTGGACGAGCGCCTCAGGCGCTACCCCGAGCATTTCCGCGGCGGCAACGGGCGCAGCGCCTACGCCGATGTGGAAGCGGTCCGGATCCGCGCGCTCGACGGCGAAACCGGCCCGGCCCCCCGCTTGCGCGAGGCCTGGGAGCGCTACCGGGCGCCGATCGCCGTGACCGAGGCCCATCACGGCTGCAGCCGCGACGAGCAGGTGCGCTGGCTGCTCGATGTCTGGCGCGCGGCCGAGACGGTGCGGGACGAAGGCGCGGATGTCCGGGCCGTCACGGTCTGGTCCCTGTTCGGGGCGGTGGACTGGAACTCCCTGCTCACCCGCGAGACGGGCTTCTATGAGCCGGGCCCCTTCGACGTGCGCGGGCCCTCGCCGCGGCCGACGGCCCTCGCGGCCGCCGCGACCGCGCTCGCCACCACGGGCAGGTTCGACCATCCGGTCCTGGACAGTCCCGGCTGGTGGCGGCGGGAGACGCGCTTCTACAAGCCGGCCGTGATCCGCCGCGAGCGCGCCGCGAACGCGCCCCGATGCGTTCTGATCCTCGGTGACGGCGGGCCCGTCCAGGACGCGATGTCCCGGATCGCGAGTGAGCGCGGGCTCGCCCATTCCCTGGTCGGACCGGCGGACGGGGGGCGGCTCGAGGCGGCAGCGGAACCGCCGCCCTGGGCGATCCTCGACCTCGCCGGGCTCGCGCCCCGGCACGGCAGCCTGGCGCACGCGGTGCCGGACCTCGCCTGGCGGGCCCGCCATTCCGGCGCGCGCTTCGTCACGGTGACCGGGCCCGGCCTGTTCGCCGGGCGCCTCGGGCGCCCCTATGGTGAGTCCGACGGAGCCGATGCGGTTGATCCCGTGGGGCGTCGCGCCCTCGCCAGGGAACAGCAGATCCGCCGCCTCAACCCCAATGCCCTCGCGATCCGCACCGGCCCTCTGTTCGGGCCCTGGCACCAGGACAACGCGGTCTTCGACGCCGTGCGGTCGCTCGCGTCCGGCGGGCCGGTCGCCTGGGCGGCCGAGATCGTGTCCCCGACCTATCTGCCCGACCTCGCGCACGCGTTGTTCGATCTTTTGATCGACGGCGACGAGGGGATCCGGCACCTCGCCCATGCCGGGGCGGCGAGTTGGGCCGAGATCGCCTGCCGCCTCGCAGCGAGGGCGGGCCTGCAGAATCCGCCGCAGCGCGAGGGGCCGCTGCTCCGGGACGTGTCTCTCGCCACCGAGCGCGGGCAGATCATGCCCCCGCTCGACAGCGCGCTCGACCGGTTCCTTCGGGACTGCGAACCCGACTGGCGGGTTCCGGACCAGCCCCTCCGCCTGGCCGTTGGCTAGGGCGGGACGCGGAACCGCCCTCGCGCCGGGAACGTTCACCCGCGACAGGCAATCGATTGCAAAGGTTCGACAATGGCCAAGACAGTGGCAGACCAGCGTGCCCGGCAGGGCGGCCCCGGAAAACCGGTGTTGATGGTGCTGGCGGCGAGCCTCGTTCTCCTCGGCATCTACATGGTCTCGCTGATGAGCTGGAGCGGATCCACCTCCCCGACCAGCCCGCAGCAGAGGTCCGCCGAGCAGAGCAACAACAGCGCGAGCTCGGCCAATTCGGCCCGCGTGCCGACCGAAAACCCGGCCTACCCCTCGCCAGCGGCGCCGGCAGCCGGTACGACGGGCAGCGCAACACCACGCTAAGGCGTGGCCTCGCCTCCGATCCTCGCGATCGGAGGCCTTCCTGACCAGTTGAGACGAGTCCACCTCTGCTTCGTTGGTTCCTTCTCGCGGTAGCGCTTGCCGCGGCCGTCCCGGCCGCGGCTCAAGCCGTTTCGACCACCGCCCCGCAACCGCAGAGTGCGGCTCCCGCCGCACCTGCGCCTGCAACGCCAAATCCGCCCCAGGATGCCGGCACGGATGCCGCCGCCTCGCCGCTTGAACGCGTGCGGGCGAACCTGGAGGCGGCCCGCGCCGAACTGGCCCAGCAGCAGGCCACCCTGCGGCGCCGCGACCTGTCCCAGGCCGAGCTCCAGGATCTGCGCGGGCGCATCGATCCCATCGCCGAACGGCTGCGGGAGATCGTCGCCAACATCCAGCCGCGTCTCGACGCGGCCAAGAGCCTCCTCGAACAGCTCGGACCCAAGCCGAAGGAAGGCACCGGCGAAGGCGAGGATGTCGCCCGCGACCGCGCCGAACGCGAGGCGGCCGTCGCGCGTTTCGACGAGACGCAGCGCGTCGCCCGCGCCCTGCTGGCGCAGGCCGAGCAGCTCACGACGCAGATCAGCGACCGGCGCCGGAGCGTGTTTGCGAGCGCCCTGTTCGAGCGCAGCTATGCCCTGCTCAGTCCGGAGCTCTGGGTTTCGGCCGCCACCTCGATCCCGCGCGACCTGCGGGCGCTGCAGATCGTGGTGCAGGACGCCGCCTCCCGCTTCGAGGGCCGCTCCTCGCCGGCGACCCTGACCCTTCTGGGGCTCGCGATCGGGGCCGCCGTCGCCTTTCACGTCGCACGCCGGCACCTCGCCCCACGGCTCGTGCGGCGGAGCGAGACGGCGACCGAGGTCAACAAGCGCCGAAGGGTCCGGACGGCGCTGGGCATCCTGCTGTTCGAGGCCGCTCCCGCCGCGGCGGGAAGCTTCGTGGTCTACCAGCTGCTCGTGCTGGCGGACCTGTTTCCCGGTAGGCTGTATCCGGTGCTCGCCGCCCTCCTCGGCGGCTTGGCCTTCGTGGCCTTCGCCCGCGGCGCGGCCGACGCGATTTTGGCGCCCAATCGGCCGGCCTGGCGCATTCTGTCGATTTCGGACGGCCCGGCCGGCTGGACGGCTCGCTTCGCCATCGCGTTCGCCACGACGGTGGCCACCGGCAAGGTTCTCGATTCCCTGAACCAGGCGATCGCGGCCGGGCTGCCCCTCACGGTGGCCACCCGCTCGGTCGTCGTGCTGATCGCGGCAGCGACCCTTGCCGAGCTCCTGCGCCGCTTCGCGGTCCGGGTGGAGACGGACGAATCCTGCCTCGGCCCCTACGTATCGCGCGAGCCGGCGCTGGCCGGGCCCGCCCGGCTTCTCGGCTGGGCGGTCGTCGCCGCCGTGGTCGCCGCCCTGCTCGGCGGCTATGTCGCCTTGGCGTCCTTCCTGATCGACCAGGTCGCCTGGATCATCTCGCTCCTCGTGGTGCTCTACGTGGGAGTCCTGCTGAGCGACGAGTTCCTCGGCGAGACGCTGAAGAGCAACAGCCGGGTCTCGACCACCCTGCAGGCCAATCTCGGCCTGAGGCGGCGCTCGCTGGAGCAGTTCGGAACGCTGGCGGCCGGCGTCTCGCGTGTCGTGCTGTTTCTCGTGGCGGCACTGCTGGCGCTGGCACCGTGGGGCGTGGAATCGGTCGACATCACGTCCAACCTCAGGGCCGCGTTCTTCGGCTTCCAGGTCGGCGACGTCACGGTATCGCTGTCGACGATCCTGATCGGGCTGCTGCTTTTCGGCAGCGTCATAGGGGTGACCCGGATTCTCCAGCGCTGGCTGGCCAACACATTCCTGCCGACGACCGAGCTCGACGCCGGCCTGCGCAACTCCATTCAGACGGCCGCCGGCTATCTCGGCTTCTTCGCCGCGGCCGCGCTTGCCCTGTCCTACCTCGGGCTGGGGCTCGAGAAGATCGCGATCGTCGCCGGTGCGCTCTCGGTCGGTATCGGCTTCGGCCTGCAATCCATCGTGAACAACTTCGTTTCCGGCCTGATCCTGCTCTGGGAGCGTCCGATCCGGGTCGGCGACCTCGTCGTGATCGGGGACGGCGAGGGCTATGTGCGGCGCATCAGCGTCCGCGCGACCGAGATCGAGACCTACGACCGCTCGAGCGTCATCATCCCGAACTCGAACCTGATCTCGGGCGTCGTAAAGAACCGCGTGCGCGGCGATCGCAGCGGGCGGGTCATCATCTCGATCGGGATCGGGCGCGA
>NZ_JAQGKF010000072.1 GCF_028290205.1 Enterovirga sp.
CAAGACCGCCGATTGGGTGATCGACATGGGCCCCGAAGGCGGCGACGGCGGCGGCCAGGTGGTGGCCCAGGGCACCCCGGAACAGATCGCCGCGAGCGAGGCGAGCCACACGGGCCGCTTTCTGCGCGAGGTGCTGGCGCGGCGCCCGGCGGGCCGGGCAGAGGAGGCAGCGGCCAAGCCGAAGAAGAGCCGGGCCAAGGCCGCAGGCGTGCGCCAGGCGGCGGAGTAACGGGGGCGGCCGAGCCGCCTTCCGCAAGCCACCACCCTCGTCATCCTGAGGAGCATCGCGGCAGCGATGCGCCGTCACTCCGAATCTCCAAACATCGTCATTGCCATCCTAGGTTGTATCTGCAACTCTTGGTCGTTCTCCAGAGGAGGCGATCATGGGCGAGGGCCGGAGGGAATCGGACGAGGCGAGGGGGCTGGAGCCACAGCGGCCGGTGCCGACTGGCGGAATGCTGGTGCTCCTCCGCGAGGGGGCGCAGGCACAGGACGCCCGGCAGTTGTTTCGGGACGCGGCCGGGCTCGACGTCGTGGATGCGCGCGACTTCCGGTCTTCGGCCTCCGCCCTGGCCACGACAATGAGCGCGGGCGCCGCTCTGTTTCTGCCGACCTTGGGGATCGCCGTGCTGCCGGAACCGAAGGGCACGGATGCCGAGGCGCTGAGCACGCGCATTCGCGGGGAGGACGCGGTGCAGGACGTCAGGCCCGAATTCTACCTGTTCGCCATCGGGGACGGCATCCAGTCCGGTCCTGCCTACGCGGACACGGCGGCCCGGACTTGGGGCGTCGCCGCTACCGGGGCGGACCAGTCGCGCTACACCGGCCGCGGCATCAAGATCGCCATCCTGGATACCGGCATCGCTCGCAACCATCCGGACTTCGCAGGCCGGACCATCACGACGATGAGCTTCGTCCCGGGCGAGGACGTCGCCGACGGGCAGGGGCACGGCACACATTGCGCCGGCACCGCGGCCGGGCTGGCCAGCGCCACAACCGACCATCCCCGCTACGGGGTGGCACCGGATGCCGAACTCTATGTCGGCAAGGTGCTGAACAACGCCGGCAGCGGCCAGGAGGGCTGGATCCTGGCCGGGATGGAATGGGCCACGGCCTCGAAATGCGAGGTGATCAGCATGTCGCTCGGCCGGCCGGTCCGGCGGGACGAGCCGGCCCACGCCCTGTATGAGGAGGCCGGACAGCGGGCGCTCGCCAATGGCTGCCTGGTCGTGGCGGCGGCCGGCAACAACAGCAGCCGCCAATTCAGCTACATCGCCCCGGTCGCCGCGCCGGCCAACGCCGTGTCCATCATGGCGGTGGCGGCCGTCGACCAGAAGCTCGGGGTGGCCGAGTTCTCCTGCGGCGGCGTCAACCCGGATGGCGGCCAGATCGACATCGCGGGTCCGGGCGTCGGGGTGTTCTCGTCCGTTCCGCTGCCGCAGCGCTACATGTCGCTGCGGGGCACGAGCATGGCCTGTCCCCATGTCGCCGGGATCGCCGCCCTGTGGGCGGAATCCGATCCGAACCTCAGAGGCCGGGCCCTGTTCGATGCGCTGAAGCGCCACGCCCGGCCTCTCGGCCAGCCGCCAGAGGACGTGGGCAGCGGGCTCGCGGTGGCGCCGGGCCTCCGCGTTACCTAGCCTGTGGTGGTTGCGTTGCGGCGCAACCACAACCATTTCAGTCGGCCCGGATGCCGAAGGACCACGCCCATGGCAGAGATCGGAATGACCATCATGCTGCGGGAATCCGCCGAAGCCCGCATGGACGAGGTGGCGAAGTCCGTGGAGGAGGCAGGCGTGCGGATCCGGCAGAAGCTGCCCCATCTCGGCGCCATGATCGGGGTCGGCGACGCCTCCAAGATGGAGGCCCTGTCCGCGATCCAGGGCGTCCAGCAGGTGCGGCCCGAAGACAACTTCCAGTTGCCTCCGCTGGATTCGTCGATCCCGCAATAGCGGCGTCCCGTTCTGGCGGTCAGGCGGGCCCCGGCTGGCACTCTGCCAGGCGGTCCAGCCAGACGAGCAGCGGCGGCGAAATCCGGCCCATGTGCCGGTAGGCGGCGAGGCTCGGCGGCATGGACCGAAGTGCGGCCGCGAGCGCCGCGGCACTGTCCGGCGCGGTGATCGCGTCCCTCATCCGGTGCAGGTGCGTCCGGATGGTGAACAGCACGGCGCCGCTCCGCGGCAGCCGCCGCAGGGTCTGGCGTTCGACCCGCAGCCACAGCCGCTCGCCGGCCTCCTCGGGCGCGATCGGTTCGGCACCGGGCTTGCGGCCGACCTGGTGCAGATCCGGCGTGTCGTGAACCAGCCAGTTGAAGCGGGCCACGATGTGCCCGGCCGCCAGCCGCTCAAACACCCGGTCGACCGGTGCGGCGAGGGTCGGGGCGAAGTCCGGCACCGGGCCGTGAATGGCGGCAACCGGCTGGCCGAGCTTCTCGGCCAGGCTCCAGTTGGACGGGAAGCAGACGCAGCCGGCAGTGAGCCGGTAACCGCCGTCGCCGCGCTCCAGCACGCACAGGTCCTCCGCGGCGAACCCGGCCGCGAGTTCGAGCGGGTGGGCGCCGCCGTCGCGGGCCGGCTCCGGAAGCGTTTTTCCGTGGTGGCGCAGGAGGTTGTCACGCACAATTGCCAGCGCCTCCGAACAGGCGGGCTCGGATCCCGGCAGATGGCGCAGCACGGCCTCCCGGCGCCCGGCCAGCAGCGCCCGCTTGGCAGCCAGTTGCGCCGCGAGGTCCGGGCCGCTTTCCAGCCACTCGCTCTCAGCGATCGGCGCCAGGCCGAGCCGCAGCGTCGCGCCCGCAAAGGGGAGGTGGCGCGGCGGCGGCGGCGTCCCGGCGTTCCGGTCGCCGGCCCCGTCAGGGTGGTCACTCACGCGATAGGACCCTCCAGCCCAGGGAGATGGGGCAAGGGCCAGGCGCTGTCCACGCGGCCGCCGGCGGCACAGGATTGCACCCGGACCGCGAACGCCCACATTGTCTCCGCGCCATGACCCTCCCCAAGCCGCTCAGCAAGCCCGGTCGCGACCTCGCCCCCTCCTCGGCGGCGGAGATCGAGGCCTTTCTCGGCACGGCCCGCGAGGTCGGCGCGGTCGCGGGGGGGCGGGGCCGCCTCGTCTTCGCGCTCGACGCCACCATGAGCCGCCAGCCAACCTGGGACGTGGCGGCCTCGGTTCAGGCGGGCATGTTCGACGCGGCCGCCGCCGTCGGCGGGCTCTCGGTCCAGCTCTGCTATTTCCGCGGCTTCAACGAATGCCGCGCCTCGCGTTGGGTGTCGGACCCCCGCGCGCTGCGCGACCTGATGGCCACCATTCGATGCCAGAGCGGCACGACTCAGATCGGCCGCGTGCTCCGCCACGTCGGTGAGGAGGCCGGCCGCAGCCCGGTCAGGGCACTGATCTATGTGGGCGACGCCGTCGAAGAGGGGATGGACGGCCTCTGCGCCGCGGCGGGCGAGCTCGGCCTTCTCGGCGTAAAGGCCTTCATGTTCCACGAGGGTGGCGCGCCTGGCGTGGCCTCGGGCTTTGCCGAGATCGCACGGCTCACCGGCGGAGCGGCGCTGGCCTTCGACACCACGGCGCCGGCCTCGCTCGCCGCGCTGCTCCGGGCCGTCGCGGCCTATGCCGCGGGCGGCGAGGCGGCGCTGCGACGGCTTGCCGGGCAAGACGGCGAGGCGCGCCGGCTCATTGCCGCCATGCCGCAGACGCGCTGACCTCGCGCCATGACCATGCTGGCCGGCCTCGCGGCCGCAATCCTCCTCTGGTGGCTCGTCAAGATGTTCGCACGGGCCAAGCCCGGCGATGTCGCCAAGCTGGTGCGGAACCTCGGCGGCGCGCTCGCCCTCGGGGCCGCCGGCTTGCTGGCCCTCCGGGGCCGAATCGACATGGCCTTCCTGGTCGGCAGCGGCGGCGCCTGGCTGCTCGGCTGGAACGGGCTTCCTGCCCCCTTTGGCGGCGGCGCCGCCTGGGGCGGCCGGGCCCGCACAGCCGGCTCGGTGTCCCGCGTCAGGTCGGCCAGCCTCGAGATGGAGCTGGATCACGATTCGGGCCGCATCGGCGGTACGGTGCTGGCGGGCCCGTTGTCCGGGCGCGCCCTCGACTCGCTGTCCGAGCCGGAGCTGCAGCAGTTCCTGTCAGCCTGCCTCGCCCGCGACCCCGACGCGGCGCGGCTCCTGGAAGCTTATCTGGACCGCCGGATGCCCGGATGGCGTGAACACGCTGAGCCGGATCCGGACCGGGGCCGGAAGGCCGATGCGCAGCTCGGTGCGATGACGCAGGAGGAAGCCTACCAGGTCCTGGGGCTTCAGCCGGGGGCGGGCCCTGATGCGGTCCGGGACGCCCATCGGAGCCTCATGAAGAAGCTTCATCCCGACCAGGGCGGGTCGACCTATCTGGCGAGCCGAGTCAATCAGGCGAAGGACGTTCTTTTGCACCGACATCGCTGAGACTCCACGCGCGACCGGTCGAACGGACCGGCGTCGGAACAGGGCACGGCAGGACGGAGGCGAACTCCGGCCTCAGCTTCGGGTGGCGAAACAGGCGTAGCCTCGGCTCCGGAGGGACTTGCAGGCCTCCTGGGCCGATTCCGCCTCGGCAAAGCCGGAGAAGCGAGCGCGGTACAATGTGGATCCGGCGCGGGTCACCTTTTCCGTAAAGGGCGCGGCCTTGGCCAGCGCGCGTCCCGAGCGCGACTTCGCCTCCGCCAGGAGCTCGCGGGCCTTGTCCTCGTCGCTCTCGGCCGCGAGCTGAATCACCCAGGGCGTCGTCGCAACGGGCTTGGCCGAGGGGGCGGCGTCACGGGCGGCAGCCTGCGGCGCCGGCTGGACCTTGTCCCGAACGGGCGCGGCCTCGGCCTGCCGGACCGGCGTCGGGGCCGTCCGATTGATGGAGGCGGTCGTCTCAACGCGGATGGGCGCGGGCGCGGTCCGGTTGATGGAGGCAGTGGTCTCGACACGGAACGGCGATTCGGGCGGCGCCGGGACGGCCGGCATTGCGGGCAGGCGGCCGTCGATCTTGCCGGTCTGGGGCAGCAGCGCCACAGCGGCGCGGGGCGCCTCGGCGGCGGCAACCACCTGCCGGATCGGCTCCTCGGCGCGGCGAGGCTTCTCCTCGAGAGCCTCGGAGATGCTCTCGGCCGAGGCCGTTCGGGTCCGAATCGGCTCCGGCCCGTCCCCGTCCTCGTCCACCGCGCTGGCCAGGACGGAGGAATTTCCGGTCGTGGACGCACGGGCGAGATGCGTGCGGATGAGGTTTGCCATCGTGGCGTCGCGGCTCGCGCCGGAGCGGCCGCCCAGCACCACCCCGACGACGTGCCGGCCGTCGTGCCGCGCGGAGGTCAGGAGGTTGAAGCCCGAGGCGTTCGTGAACCCGGTCTTGATGCCGTCCACGCCCTCGATGCGGCCGAGCAGGCGGTTGTGGTTGCCGATCACCCGGTCGGCATACTCGAAGGAGCGCGTGCCGAAATATTTGTACAGCCGCGGGAAGCGCTCCTGGATGGCACGGCCGAGGATCACGAGATCCCGCGCTGTCGTGACCTGGGCGCGATCGGGCAGGCCGGAGGCGTTGCGGTACACCGTGCGGCTCATGCCGAGCTGGCGCGCCTTGCGGGTCATGCGCTCGGCAAAGGCCGGCTCGGAGCCTGCGATGTTCTCGGCGATCACGGCCGCGACGTCGTTGGCGGATTTCGTGACCAGGGACAGGATGGCGTCCTCGACCGCGATGGTCTCGCCGGGCCTGAGGCCGAGCTTGGAAGGTGCCATCGAGGCGGCGTGGCGCGAGACCTTCAGCTCGGAATCAAGCCGAAGATTGCCGCGCTCGACCTGCTCGAAGAGGAGGTAGAGGGTCATCACCTTGGTGACGGAGGCGGGGTGGCGGATCTCGTCCTCGGACTGGCCGTAGAGCGTCCGACCCGTCTTGGCGTCGACGATCATCGCCGAGAACGGCGGCGCGTAGACGTTGCGGGGCGCCGCCTTGCGGGCAACCTGGTGCGAACTGCGCGCCTGGTTGCGGACCTGCTTGCGCCGGGCATCTGCCTCAGTTGGCGCGATGGTGACGGCCAGGAACGCGGCAAGACCCGCGAACAAAGCCCATGGCAATCTACCTACGCCGACGCAACGACACGACATTTCGTTCGCCCCTGGACCCTGCCGAAGCGGAAGTCGGACCGCACCCGAGGAGGGGCGATGCCGACGGAACACAGTCCGGGACGCTACGTGGACGCAGTTACGCTCGGGTTAAGTCCGGCAAGCTCATGGTGCGTCGCACAAGGTTCTTGACGAGAAATGGTGCGCCGCACATATGGCCGGCTGGCGTCGGGCTCTGCCGCGATGCCCCTCCCACCTCCATCAGGGACGGCACCGCGGTGCTGGGCAATCAGATGATCAACTTCGACCACGTCCAGACACTCACGCGTGATGGCGTTGAGGCGACCGTGAAGTCCTTCGGCGCGCTCTCCACGGGTGCTCAGGCCGCCGCCACGCAGGCGGCCGACTATGCGCGCCACAGCTTCGAACAGGGCAGCCAGGTCGCGGAGCGCCTCATGGGCGTGCGCACGCTCGAAGCCGCCGTTCAGGTTCAGAGCGACTACTTCAAGACGGCCTACGAAAATCTTGTGACCCAGGCCTCCAAGATGGGCGAGATCGCCTCCAGCACCGCCAAGGACACCTTTGCCCCGGTGGAAGGCTTCGCCGCGCGGTCTCTCAAGGCGAGCTGAACTTTGCTCGGCCGCGCAGGACGTCCGGCCGCGGCCGGGCGTTCTCGCTGCGACATGACCCGTTCGCGCGCCCAAACTGCACGGCTTGTTGCCGAGCGGTAACAGACGGGGCGGCCGGATCTGCTATTTCTCGACTAGATACTCCAAGCGAGGCCGTGATGCGCCGGTTCATGCTGCTGTCCCTAGTCGCCCTCACGCCGCTCCTGGTCAGCCCCGCGACTCAGGCGCAGGCCCAGAGCGGAGTTGCGACGGCGCAGGCCGCTAAGCCGCGTGCGGCGGCGCGCTCCGCCCGTCGGCGCATGGCCGCTCGCCCAGCAGCCCGCACCACCGCCGCCGGGCAGTACTTCATCGAGTTCCGCTCGCGCCACGCGCTGAGCTACGGCCACAGCTTCGTGGTCCATGGCCGTCTCAATGCGAGAGGGGAGGTCGGGCCGCTGTCGGCCGCGAACGTGGCCGGCTTCCACCCGGCCGGCGCCGGTCCCGAGCTCTGGACCCTGGGCCACGTGGTGCCCGTCGCCTCCGAAACGGGACCCAGCGACGGCGATCTCGAGGAACAGTATGTCTCCGCCCGGTTCCGGGTGCTGCTGACCGAGGCGGAATACCGGCGCGTAGCCGCTCACATTCGCGAGAAGCAGCAGGTCAAGGCGGCCTGGCACGCCACCCTCTACAATTGCAACGCTTGGATCGGCCAGATCGCCGGCTTCATGGGCCTTCGCGCGCCGCTCAACCACGTGATGTACCCGGCTGACTTCATCGAGGAGATGAAGCGCTTGAACAGCGACGGCTATCGGGAGCCGGCCGCCCGGACCTGAGCCTCGGACTGCCTGCGACATTCGGCCGGCCCCCCAAGCGGCTTGGGCTGGCCAACTTGCCGGGCCGCTTCGGGCGGGGTCGAGGCCCCCGCCTGACGCCCGTGTTCGGGCCAAGAGGCCCTGCGCCCTCGCTCCGGGCCCCGATGCT
Source organism: Enterovirga sp. (assembly GCF_028290205.1). GTDB lineage: Bacteria > Pseudomonadota > Alphaproteobacteria > Rhizobiales > Beijerinckiaceae > Enterovirga. Next base: position 7,664 of record NZ_JAQGKF010000072.1, read on the forward strand.
GCGGCATGCTCAGCATCTGGCGAAGTGCCCGCAGGACGCTTAGATTGCTCTCATCAGGAATCGTCGTGCCGGCTCAACAGCCCGGTCCGGCCTTCGACCGGAGCAACGTCGTCTGAGCGACATGGAATCGCGTTTCGGCCACTCGCACGCTCGGGTGCTCGGCGCTGGGGAACGGTCCCCCGGCGGCGATGACGGCCGCTCAGGCACGGCCATCATCACGAAGCCGAAGACCAAGACGAAGAAGCCCAACCTCTACCGGGTGCTTCTGCTCAACGACGATTACACCCCGATGGAATTCGTGGTGCTCATCCTCGAACGGTTCTTCAACAAGAACCGGGATGAGGCGACGATGATCATGCTCCACGTGCATCAGAACGGCGTCGGCGAGTGCGGCGTGTTCACCTACGAGGTCGCCGAAACCAAGGTGACTCAGGTGATGGATTTCGCCCGCAAACACCAACACCCGTTACAATGCGTCATGGAAAAGAAGTAACAGCAAGAGGCTCCCACGTGCCAAGCTTCTCACGCAGCCTCGAACAGGCCCTTCACCGCGCGCTCGCCCTGGCGGGTGAGCGGCGCCATGAATACGCGACCCTGGAACACCTGCTCCTCGCGCTCGTCGACGACCAGGATGCCGCGGCCGTGATGCGCGCCTGCAATGTGGATGTCGACGCGCTGCGCAGAAGCCTCGTCGAATATGTCGACACAGAGCTCGCCAACCTCGTCATCGACGGCCGCCAGGATTCCAAGCCCACCGCCGGCTTCCAGCGGGTGATCCAGCGCGCGGTGATTCACGTCCAGTCGTCTGGGCGGGAGGAGGTCACCGGGGCAAACGTGCTGGTGGCGATCTTCGCCGAGCGCGAGAGCCACGCCGCCTATTTCCTGCAGGAGCAGGAGATGACGCGCTACGACGCGGTCAATTACATCAGCCACGGCATCGCCAAGCGCGCTGGACTCGGCGAGAGCCGGCCCACGCGCGGTCCGGACGAGGAAGCCGGCGAGCGGCCGTCAGGGGATGAGGGGGACCGCCACAAGAAGAAGGGCGAGGCGCTCGACACCTACTGCGTCAACCTCAACAAGAAGGCGCGCGAGGGGAAGATCGACCCCCTCATCGGCCGCGAGAAGGAGGTGGAGCGCACCATCCAGGTCCTCTGCCGCCGGCAGAAGAACAACCCGCTGCTGGTCGGTGACCCCGGCGTCGGCAAGACGGCCATCGCCGAAGGGCTGGCCCGCAAGATCGTGCGCGGCGAGGTGCCCGAGGTGCTGGAGGGCGCGACGGTGTTCTCCCTCGACATGGGGACTCTGCTCGCCGGCACCCGCTACCGCGGCGATTTCGAAGAGCGGCTGAAGCAGGTCGTCAAGGAGATCGAGGCGCATCCCAACGCCATCATGTTCATCGACGAGATCCACACGGTGATCGGCGCGGGCGCCACCTCGGGCGGCGCCATGGACGCGTCCAATCTCCTGAAGCCGGCGCTCTCCGCCGGCACGCTGCGCTGTTTCGGCTCGACCACCTACAAGGAATACCGGCAGTATTTCGAGAAGGATCGCGCCCTGGTGCGCCGGTTTCAGAAGATCGACGTGAACGAGCCGTCGATCCCGGACACGATCGAGATCGTGAAGGGCCTGAAGCCCTATTACGAGGAGTTCCACAAGCTCCGCTTCACCGTCGAGGCGATCAAGGCGGCCGTGGAGCTGTCGGCCCGCTACATCAACGACCGCAAGCTGCCGGACAAGGCGATCGACGTGATCGACGAGACCGGCGCGTCGCAGATGCTGGTTCCGGAGCACCGCCGCAAGAAGACCATCGGCATCAAGGAGATCGAGGCCACCATCGCGACCATGGCCCGGATCCCGCCCAAGACGGTGTCCAAGGACGACGCGGAGGTCTTGTCCAATCTCCAGCAGAGCTTGGCGCGCGTGGTCTACGGCCAGGACGCGGCCATCACGGCGCTCACCTCGGCGATCAAGCTCGCCCGCGCAGGCCTGCGCGACGCCGAGAAGCCCATCGGCTCCTACCTGTTCGCCGGGCCGACCGGCGTCGGCAAGACGGAGGTCGCCAAGCAGCTCGCGGTGTCGCTCGGGGTCGAGATGCTGCGCTTCGACATGTCGGAATACATGGTGCGGCACACGATCTCGCGGCTGATCGGCGCGCCGCCCGGCTATGTCGGTTTCGACCAGGGCGGGCTGCTGACCGACGGCATCGACCAGCATCCGCATTGCGTGCTCCTCCTCGATGAGATCGAGAAGGCGCATCCGGACCTGTTCAACATCCTGTTGCAGGTGATGGATCACGGCAAGCTGACCGACCACAACGGCAAGCAGGTCGATTTCCGGAACGTGATCATCATCATGACCACGAATGCGGGGGCCTCCGACCTGGCCCGCAACAGCTACGGCTTCACCAACGCGAAGCGCGAGGGCGACGACATCGAGGCGATCAACAAGCTGTTCGCTCCCGAATTCAGGAACCGGCTCGATTCGGTCATCTCCTTCGGCCGGCTGCCGAAGGAGGTCGTCGCCCGGGTTGTGGACAAGTTTGTCCTGCAGCTCGAGGCGCAGCTCGCCGACCGCAACGTCGTGATCGAACTCTCGGACGAGGCGCGCGAGTGGCTCAGTGAGCACGGGTACGACGAAGCGATGGGCGCACGGCCGATGGCCCGGCTGATCCAGTCGACGATCAAGATCCGGCTTGCGGACGAGGTGCTGTTCGGCGCGCTGAAGAACGGGGGGGCGGTCCGGGTCATCGTCCAGACGGACGAGGCCGGAAAGCCGAGCCTTGGCTTCGAGTTTCCCGCCGGTCCGGTCGTGCCTCGACCCGAGAAGGTCGTCGCCAGCACGACAAAGCGGGCCAAGCGCAAGCCGAACGCCTTCAAGAAGCCGGCCAAGCCGAAGCCCCCGGGCAACGGCGGTGGAGGTGGAGGCGCGGTCCGGACCGTGCCGAAGGTCCCCCTGGTTCGCGCCTGATGAGCGAGATTCACGCCGGCCCGCTTCCCCAGGCCGATCCCGATGGGGAGCACCCGCGCGGGCCCCTGCAGCGCGCCACGCCGGTCGGCAACGCCGCCCGAGGCTTCCTGAACTGGTGGCGAAGCCGCCGCGAGCACCGTGCCAGCACCAAAGCCGTGCCGGCTGCCCATCTCCAGGCCGGTCCCCTGCCGCAGGCGGCAGCGGACGATGAACACCATGTCGGGCCGCTGACCCAAGCGCCGGTCCATGCCGCCCAGAGGGCGAAAAAGTCATGGCGCGAAAAGCGATGGGAGCGCCGCCGACGGCGCCGCTTCACCGAGGAAGTGCTCGGCTGGATCCTGGTCCCGGTGATCCTGATCTCGGGTGCTTGGGCCGTGAAGGCCGGGCTGAACGCGCTCGGCACCAATTTCACGACCCTGATCCAGGGCATCAAGGTGGCGCTGTCCGGCGCCGGCCGCTGACGCCCGGCCTGAGGCCGGGCGGGTTCGGCGAGGCTTCGCGCGCCGGCGCCTGAGCAGTCGGCGGGTGCTCCCGAGAGCCCGTCCGGGCGCTCGGGACAGCAATTCGCCGCCGGGCGGCTAGAGGTCGCTGCCCCCGATCGCCCGCGTGACGTTGGTCGGGTAGAGCGTCACCCCGATCCGCTTCTCCACCTCGGCCACGTATTCGGCCAGGAGGTCGTCGGCCAGGAAGCTGCGCAGCTGCCCCTCGGTCGCCGCGCTCTCCTGGGTGGTCGTCAGGAACGGCGGAACCGTTGCGGCCGTCACCTTGAACAGGACGCGGCCCGACTCGTCGGCGGCCGCGCTGGACGCCTTTCCGACCGGCGTGGCGAAGAGCCGGGTGACCACCCCCTGCGGCAGGCCGGCCTGCGGCTGGGAGCGGGACAGGTCCGCAGCCGTCTCGACGGTCAGGCCGAGCTCGCCTGCCAGGGCGGCGAAGGAGTCGCCGCGGTCGAGCCGCTCGGCGGCAAGACGAGCCTTCTCGGCAAGGGCTCGGGACGTCTCCTCGCGGCGCCATTCCTCGGCCACCCGGTCGCGGACGTCCTCGAGCGGCCGGTCGTGCGCGGGCTCGATGCCGGTCACGTCGAGCCAGGCATAGCCGCTCCCGTCGCGGTAGCTGACCGCCTCGATGTCGGCCCCGACGTCACCCCGGAAGGCGGCGGTCAGGATCGCGTCGCGCTCGGGCCCGAGGTCGACCACGGTGCCGTTCTTGTCGCGGCCGGACCGGTCCACGGCGGGGACCGGCTGCAGGGTCAGGCCCCGATCCCGCGCGATCTCAGCCAGCGGCTTGGCGCTGGCGCGCTGATCCTCGATGGCGTCGTGAACGACGGTGACCTCGGAGCGGGCCCGCTCACGGGCGAGTTCCGCCCTGACCTCGTCGCGAACCTCCTCGAAGGGCTTCTGGCTCGCCGGCTCGATCTTGGTGACGCGCACGAGCACGGGGCCGAAACGGCCGGCCACGACCTCGCTGACGCCGCCTTCCGCCAGCTCAAAGGCGGCTGTGGCCACCGCCGGGTCGATCATGTCGGCGCGGGTCAGCGTGCCGAGATTGAGGGTCGCCTCGTCGACTTTGCGCTCCGCCGCGACGGCGTCGAACGTCGTCCCTTCCTTGATCCGGGTCGAGGCGGCCTCGGCCTCCTCCCGGTTCGGGAACACGATCTGCTGCACCGCGCGCCGCTCCGGGGCGCCGAAGCGGCTGTCCTTCAGCCGGCCGTAATAGGCGCGGGCATCCTCGTCGGAGACGGCTTCCGGCTTGGCCAGGGCACCGGCGTCGAGCCGAAGAAGGGCGAGGGACCGGTATTCCGGCGCGCGAAAGCTCGCCTTGCGGTCCTCGAAGAATTTCTGAAGCTGCTCCGGGCTTGGGGCCGCGAGCTCGCCGAGAACGGCCGGGCCGAGCCGAACGAACTCGGCGCTGCGCTTCTCGGTCTGGAAACGGTGCACGGCCTCGCGCATCGCGAGGGGCACCTGCAAGGCGCCGGTCAGGCCCTCATGGAGGTGCTGGCGCGCCACCACGGCGCGCTGCTCCCGGACGAACTGCACTTCGGTCAGCCCGCTCTGGCGCAGGATGTCGGTGAACAGGGCCCGGTCAAAAGCGCCGTTGGCGCCCCGAAAGGTCGGGTCGGCCTGAATGGTGCGAACCACCAGGGCGTCCGACACGTGCAGGCCGAGGCGGCGCGTCTCGTGATCGATGGCGGCTTCCGACACCAGCCGGGCCAGAACGCGGCGGTCGAGCCCGAGCGCCCGGGCCTGCTCCGGCGTGACCGAGCGGCGGGCCTGGCGGACGAGGTTCTGGTACTCGAGCTGATAGGCGTTGCGGTACTGCTCGGCCGTGATGTCGACGCCGCCCACGGTCGCGACCTGGGTGCGGGCGGTGCCTCGAAAGATGTCGCCGATGCCCCAGACCGCGAAGCTGATGATCAGGAATCCGAACAGGATCGCGACCACGACCTTGCCGACCCAGCTCTTCCCGAGCCTGTTGATTCCCTGCAGCATCGATCTCGCGGTCCAAAAGCCCTGCTTCGCCCTAGCGCAACGAGGGCGGTGCGAAAACCCTCGCCGGCCGAACGCGTTGCCGCTCCCTCGCACGGCTGCTAGGTCGCAGGCCTGGAGGATCGGCAGGATGGCGCAGGTGAAGCCTCGGCCCTTGGTGGCGGGCAATTGGAAGATGAACGGTTCGCGGGGCTCAACCGCGCTGCTGCAAGCTGTGGCGGCCGGGATGCCGCCGGACCTTGCGGCGGACCTCCTCGTCTGCCCGCCCGCGACCCTGGTTCTGACGATGGCCGAGGCCGCGCGCGGTACCAGTGTGGCGGTCGGCGGCCAGGATTGCCACGGCCAAACCTCGGGCGCCCATACGGGAGACATTTCGGCCGAGATGCTGGCCGATGCCGGGGCGACCTTCGTGATCGTCGGCCATTCGGAGCGGCGGGCCGACCATGCCGAGACCGACCAGGTCGTGCGCGAAAAAGCTGCGGCGGCTCACCGGGCCGGGCTCACGGCCATCATCTGTGTCGGCGAAACCCGCGACGAGCGGGAGAGCGGCCGGGCGCTGGACGTGGTGGCGGGCCAGTTGCGCGGCTCCGTTCCGCCCGGCGCCACGGCGGCCAACACGGTGGTGGCCTATGAGCCGGTCTGGGCGATCGGCACGGGCCTTGTTCCGACCGCGGGCGATGTCGGCGAGATGCACGCCATGATCCGGCGCGAGCTCGCAGGGCAGGTCGGCCAGGGCGAAGCGGCGCAGACCCGCATCCTCTACGGCGGGTCGGTGAAGCCCTCGAACGCCCGTGAGCTGCTGGCCGTCGCCCATGTCGACGGCGCGCTCGTCGGCGGGGCGAGCCTCAAGGCCGAAGATTTCCTCGGGATCGCGGCCGCCTACCGCTGAACGCGGGGAAGCGGCGTTTACGCGCCTTCCCCTCGCCGCAGAGGGCGTCTAAGGAAGCCCTTTCAGGATGCCAGGCGGGCCGCGGCCCGGATCGGACCCATGCAAGCCGTCCTCATCGTCGTTCACCTTCTCATCGTCTTGGCCCTCATCGGCGTCGTGCTCCTGCAGCGCTCCGAAGGCGGGCTCGGGCTCGGCGGAGGGGGCAGCAGCGGCGGCGGTGGCGTGGGCGGTTTCCTGACCGGACGAGGGCAGGCCAACGCGCTCACCCGCGCCACGGCGATTCTGGCGGCGGCGTTTTTTGCCACCAGCCTCGCCCTCGGCATCCTGGCGCATCGGGGAACTGCGCCCCGCTCCATCTTCGAGCAGAATTCCGGCCCGGCCACCCCGGCGGCTCCCGGCCAGCCTGCCACCACGGGGCAGGGCGGCGTGCTGGACGAGCTTCAGCGGCAGCAGCAGGCACCGGCCCCGATCGCGCCCGCCGCGCCGGCCTCGCCTCAAGTGCCGCAATCGCGCTGAGTCGCCTGCGGCGTTCGCGTCTCGCGCCTGTGGACGGCGCGGGGCGACGCCGTGTTTTCATCTGTTCAACCACGATCGGGCCGCTTAAGCGGAAATCCCCATGACGCGGTACGTCTTTATCACCGGCGGCGTGGTCTCCTCGCTCGGCAAGGGCCTCGCCTCCGCCGCGCTCGGAGCGCTGCTGCAGGCGCGCGGGTTCAAGGTCCGGCTCCGCAAGCTGGATCCCTATCTCAACGTCGATCCCGGGACGATGAGCCCGTATCAGCACGGCGAGGTCTTCGTCACGGACGACGGCGCCGAGACGGATCTCGACCTCGGCCATTACGAGCGCTTCACGGGTCGGCCCTGCACGCGCTCGGACAACATCACGACCGGCCGCATCTACCAGGACATCATCGCCAAGGAGCGGCGCGGTGATTACCTGGGCGCCACCATCCAGGTGATCCCGCACGTCACCAACGCCATCAAGGACTTCGTCCTCGACGGCAACGACGGCATCGACTTCGTCCTGGTGGAGATCGGCGGCACGGTCGGCGACATCGAAGGGCTGCCCTTCTTCGAGGCCATCCGGCAGCTCGGCCAGGAGCTCGATCGCGGTCAGGCGCTCTTCGTCCACCTCACCCTGCTGCCCTTCATTCCGTCCGCCGGCGAGCTGAAGACGAAGCCGACCCAGCATTCGGTCAAGGAGCTCCGCTCCATCGGCATCCAGCCCGACATTCTTCTCTGCCGCTGCGACCGCGACATCCCGGCGGACGAGCGCCGCAAGCTGGCGCTGTTCTGCAACGTCCGGGAAAGCGCCGTGATCGAGGCCCGGGACGTGGCATCGATCTACTCGGTGCCGTTGAGCTATCACGCAGCCGGGCTCGACGACGAAATCCTGCGCATCCTGGGCATTCGCAGCGCCAAGGGGCCGGATCTGTCGCGCTGGACCTCGATCGTGGAGCGAGTCACCAACCCCGAGGGTGAGGTCACGATCGCCGTGGTCGGCAAATATACCGGCCTCAAGGACGCCTATAAGTCGCTGATCGAGGCGCTGCACCATGGCGGCATCGCCAACCGCATCCGGGTCAATCTCGACTGGATCGAGAGCGAGGTCTTCGAGCGCGAGGACCCGGCCCCCTTCCTTGAGGGCGTGAGCGGCATCCTGGTGCCGGGCGGCTTCGGCCAGCGCGGCACCGAGGGCAAGATCCGCGCGGCTCGATTCGCACGCGAGCATCAGGTGCCTTATTTCGGCATCTGCTTCGGCATGCAGATGGCCGTGATCGAGGCCACCCGCTCCCTCGCCGGCGTCCGGGATGCCGGATCCAGCGAGTTCGGCCCGTCCTCGGAGCCCGTCGTGGGGCTGCTGACGGAGTGGCTGCGCGGTAGCGAGCTGGAGCAGCGCATGCACGACGGCGACCTCGGCGGCACCATGCGGCTCGGCGCGTATCCGGCTCGGCTGCGGCAGGGTAGCCGAATCGCGGCCATCTACGGCTCCAACGAGATCTCGGAGCGCCACCGCCATCGCTACGAGGTCAACATGGCCTATCGCGACCGGCTTGAGGAAAAGGGCCTGATCTTCTCGGGGCTCTCGCCCGACGGCCTCCTGCCCGAAATCGTCGAGCTCGAAAGCCACCCCTGGTTCGTCGGCGTCCAGTTTCACCCGGAGCTGAAGTCGCGGCCCTTCGAGCCGCACCCGCTCTTCACCAGCTTCGTGGGCGCGGCGCTGGAGCGCTCGCGGCTGGTCTAGCAGCCGTCACAGCTCCCGGATCTTCCGCTCGATCGCGAGCTCTTCCGCCTTGTCCAACGCCAGCGGCGTGCTGGCGTCGTTGGGCAATCCGCGTGCGGTGGAGGAAATGGATTCGGACCGCGAGCGCGCGTTCTGGCCGTTCGAGATGGAGGGCTCCGGGTCCCCACCCCGGGCCGGAATCGGGCCCTGCGTCACGCCACGGCCGTTCGGGCTCACCCGCGTGAGGGACCCCGCCTTCGGCGGGCTGCCCCCGGTCGGATCGCTGTTGTGCCCATCCAAGCGGGGACGATCATCTCGTCCCGGTTCGTGCTGCATTCCCGCCTCCTCCAGATCCGGCGTCCCCCCGCTACCCGCCAGAGATGCCTTCAGTGACGGTCCCCGTCCCGGCGCAGGTCTCGCAGGCGGTTGGGCCGATCCGGCCCGACCCCTTGCAGGCAGGGCAGATGTTCTCGCCCGTGCCGGGCGTGCCTGGCGGCGCCTCATCCCCAGGCTTGGTCGGTTGGGTGTCGGTCACGGCGCGTGCCCTCCCGCTCGCGATCCTCAACGCCGGACAGAGCCAGCCGTGTCCTGACAACCGCCTTCGGTCCGAATCGCAACGCTGGCCGCCGGGCGGCGCGTGACCCGCCCGCATTCAGCGGGCATATGCCGGAGCACGAGAATCGGAGGACCCCGCGCGCGCGCCGGGGAGGGGAGCGGGGTCATGGGCGACGGGCATATCTTGGCCGCGATTTCGGGCCTGCCGAACTTCCTCGTGTATTTCGCGACCGCCCTCGGCCTCGTGGCGCTGTACCTCCTGCTCTACACGCTCGCGACCTCGCCCAACGAGATCGCGCTGATCCGGCAGAACGTGCTCTCGGCCTCCGTGGCGCTCGGATTCAGCCTCGTCGGCTTCGCCCTGCCTCTGTCCAGTGCGGTGGTCTATGCCCGCGAGCTGCTGGATGCGGTGGTGTGGGGCCTGGTCGCCATCCTGGTCCAGATTCTCGTCTACTGGCTGGTGCGCCTCATCGTGCCGCGCCTGCCGCACCGGATCGCGGCGGGCGAGATGTCGGCCGCACTCTTTCTGGGCGCCGCCTCCCTGGCGGCCGGGATCCTCAACGCCGCGGCGATGCGCTGACGGCCGGGCTCAGAGCTTCCGCTCGATCGTGAATTTCTGAAAGCCCTTGCCGGCCAGGCTGGGGCGCTTCGCGGAGAGGACCCGCGAATTGATGCCCTGCCAGCCGATCTCGCCCGAGAGCCGCCCGTACTCGATCTTCGGGCAGCGGTTCATGATCACGGTCAGCCCCTTGGCTTCGGCGCGCCGGGCCGCTTCGTCGTCCCGCACGGAGAGCTGCATCCAGATCACCCGGGGCAGGGGATCGAGCGCCAGGGCCTCGTCCGTGACGCCGCCCGCATCCGCCGAGGACCGGAAGATCTCCACCATGTCGAGCGGGCCGGGGATGTCGGCGAGGCGTGCATAGGTGGCGGCGCCGAGCAGCGGGCGGCCGGCCAGGCGCGGGTTGACCGGAATCACGTCGAACCCGCGGTCGAGCAGGTACTTGGTGACGATGAAGCTCGGCCGGGCCGGATTGTCGGAGGCCCCGACCAGAGCCACTCTCTTCACCCCGAGCAGGATGGTTCGGATGAGCGCGTCCGGGTAGCTGCTGTGGCGCTCGGGCTCGGCTGCAGTCACGATCCCGTCCATGTCGGTTTCCGCTTCTCGAGGAAGGCACCAATGCCTTCCTCGGCGTCCTGGGCCAGCATGTTGGCCACCATCACCCGCGCGGCATGCCGATAGGCGTCCGCGAGGCCCATCTCAACCTGCTCGTAGAAGGCCCGCTTGCCGACCCGCACCGTGTGCGGCGACTTGGACGCCACAATGGCGGCGAGCCGGAGCGCCTCGTCCAGGGCGGTCCCGGCCGCCACGACACGGTTCACGAGGCCGATTCGGGCCGCCTCGGCGGCCGGAACCATGTCGCCGAGCAGCAGCATCTCCATCGCATGTTTCGGGGCGACGCTGCGGGACAGGGCAACCATCGGGGTTGAACAGAACAGGCCGATATGGACGCCCGGCGTCGAGAATTGTGCATGTTCGCCCGCGACGGCGAGATCGCAGGAGCCCACCAGCTGGCACCCGGCCGCGCTGGCCACCCCCTCCACGGCCGCGATCACCGGCTGCGGCAGCCGGACGATCCGCTGCATGACCGCCGAGCAGCGCTCCATCAAGTCGTCGAAATAGGCCCGGCCGCGATCCGGATCGGAGCGGCGCGCCGTCATCTCCTTCATGTCGTGGCCGGAGGAGAAGGCGGCTCCCGCCCCGGCCAGCACCACGGCTCGCGTGCCGGGCTCGGCCGCAATGGCGTCGAGTTGGCAGGCCAGTGCCGAGAGCAGCGCGTCCGACAGGGCGTTGCGCGCCGCAGGGCGGTTCAGGGTCAGCACCGCAACGTGATCGCGGTCCGTCCTCAACAGCGGTTCGGGAGCCGCAGCCACAGCGTCGTCGGTCTTGAGCATGCCCGCATTGTCGTGATCGGCCGCACGTGGTGCAAGGCCGCGAGGCGAAGGGAGCAAGCCGTGGCGGGACCGATCATGACGCGAGCGGAGGTCGAGAGCTATCTGAACGAAGTGTTTCCCCAACTCTCCATCGATGGGCCGGTCTACCGGGTGGAAGCCGTCGGAGAGCAGACCGCGCGGCTGCACATGACGATCTCGAATCGGCATCTGCGCCCCGGCGGCACGGTGTCCGGTCCGAGCCTCATGGGCCTCGCCGATCTGGCGTTCTACGTGGCCCTTCTCGGCGCCATCGGTCCGGTGGCGCTGGCCGTAACCACGAATCTGTCCTTCCACTTTCTGAGGAAGCCCGAGCCCCGCGACCTGGTCGGCGACGCGCGGCTGCTGAAGGTCGGAAAGCGGCTCGCCGTCGGCGAGGTGGTCATCTTCAACGCCGGATCGTCGGACCCGGTCTGCCACGCAACAGGCACCTACGCGATCCCGCCCAGGGCTGTGGTGGGATGATACCACATCGCCTAACTCACGGTCGCGTCACGGGTTTCGCTTGACGCTCGGGGTCTTTGTGCTACATCGGCACATCGTCACCGCTGCACGTCAGCGGCGGTGTCGTTTTGCGGCCGTGACCGCGAGGATTCCAGATGAAGACGTTCTCCCTCAAACCGGCTGATGTCGAGAAGAAGTGGGTCGTGATCGACGCCGAAGGGCTCGTCGTCGGCCGCCTCGCCTCGGTCGTGGCCATGCGGCTGCGCGGCAAGCACAAGCCCGCCTACACTCCCCATGTCGATTGCGGCGACAACGTCGTGGTGATCAACGCCGACAAGGTGAAGTTCACGGGCCGGAAGCTCGAGCAGAAGGTGTATTACCACCACACGGGCTATATCGGTGGCATCAAGGAGCGCTCCGCCAAGTCCATCATGGCCGGTCGCTTCCCCGAGCGCATTGTCGAGAAGGCCGTGGAACGCATGCTGCCGCGTGGGCCGCTGTTCCGGAAGATCCTCGGCAACCTTCGGGTCTATAAGGGCGCGGAGCATCCGCATGTGGCCCAGCAGCCGGAGACGCTGGATGTCGGCGCCCTCAACCGCAAGAACGTGAGCAACTGACCATGGCCGTCCTCCAGTCTCTCTCCGACCTTGGTCAGCAGGTCTCCTCCGTCGAGGACGCGCCGCCCCCGCGCGAGAAGAAGGTCGACCAGTTCGGCCGCGCCTACGCCACCGGCAAGCGCAAGGACGCGGTCGCGCGTGTGTGGATCAAGCCCGGCTCGGGCGAGATCACGGTCAACGACCGGCCGGTGACGCAGTACTTCGCTCGGCCGGTGCTCCGGATGATCATTCAGCAGCCGCTCCAGGTCGCCAACCGGATGGGCCAGTACGACGTCATCGTCACGGTGGCGGGCGGCGGGCTTTCGGGCCAGGCCGGTGCGGTGCGGCACGGTCTGTCGCGCGCTCTGACCCATTTCGAGCCGGAGTTGCGGCCGCCGCTGAAGCGCGAAGGCTTCCTCACCCGTGACTCGCGCGTCGTCGAGCGCAAGAAGTACGGCCGCAAGAAGGCCCGCCGCAGCTTCCAGTTCTCGAAGCGCTGATCGGTTCAGCGAAAGGGCGGCCTCAGGGCCGCCCTTTCCATATCTGGGCCTGCCCGGCCGCCTAGGCGACCGCCTTTTCGAGCTCCGCCTTGCTCATGCGCGAGCGCCCCGGGATGTTCTTGGCCCGCGCCTTGGCCATGAGGGCCGCCTTGGTCTCTCCACCGGCTGCGCCCCGGCTCCCCTCCCGACCGCCTTCCCGATCCCTGGCCGCCCCGCGCTGACCGGAGCCCCGAGTCTGGCCGCGCCCGGAGCCGCGCGCCGCGCTCTCGCCCTTGCGGTCGCTCCTAGCCGCGCTCTTAGCGCCGCCCTTGCCGTTGCCCCGGTCCTTGGCTTCCGCCGTTTCGCGGGCCACGAACTTGTTGAACCGGGACTGCTTTCCGTCCGCGGTCTCGTTCTGGAAGAGGAAGGCCAGACCGGATTCGTCGAACACCTCGAAGAACTCGTCCCAGTCGGTCTCCTCGAGCTTCTCGTCCTTCTCCCGGAAGTCGAGCCGCAGCACCCCGCCGCTGCGGGTCTTGCCCTTGCCGCCTTCGGTGCGGACCACGGAAGGCCTGCCGCCGCGGGCCTCCGCCCAGGCCCTGATGGTCTCGTGGTCGGTGGTGGTCTGTGAGGAACTCATCGTCGTCTCCCTCGTCTGCCGGCCC
>NZ_JAQGKF010000118.1 GCF_028290205.1 Enterovirga sp.
CCGCGGCCCTGGCGGAGCTTACGGACGCGACCGGGGCCCCGGCGGCGGTGGCCCGCGGCCGCATCCTGGCGGAGCGCCGTCGGGACCTCGTCCGGACAGGGGAGGGCGGCCGGAGCGCGAGCGCCGGGACGACCGCCCCCGTTTCGAGCAGAGGCCCGAGCGCCGCGAGCGCCAGCCCGACCCGAACTCGCCGTTTGCGGCGTTGGCCGGGCTGAAGGCGCAGCTTGAGAAGAAGGATCGCGGCGACAGCTGAGACGGACGGCAGGGTGGGCGAGGCACGGCAGCGGCTCGACAAGTGGCTCTGGTTCGCCCGCTTTGCGAAGAGCCGCACCCTGGCTGCCGGGCTGGTCAGCGCTGGGTTCGTACGGGTCAACGGCGCCCGGGCCGAGGCCCCGGCCAAGGCCGTGCGACCCGGGGACGTGTTGACCGTCGCGATGCCCGGCCGCACCGCGCTTGTCAGGATCGTGAGCTGCGGCGAACGGCGCGGACCGGCGCCGGAAGCCCGGACGCTGTACGAGGAGATCGGCCCACGCGACGATGCTGCGCTTGTCACCGGCCCGGGACGGCAGTAATCGCGGACGGAACGAGGCGTAGGGGCCGGACGGCGCGAGGCTCGCGCAGCCCGGGACGGGATCTGCGCGCGATCCCAAGGCGGACCTGACCAAGATGACCTATGTCGTCACCGACAATTGCATCAAGTGCAAATACATGGACTGCGTGGAGGTGTGTCCGGTGGACTGCTTCTACGAAGGCGAGAACATGCTCGTCATCGAGCCGGACGAGTGTATCGATTGCGGCGTCTGCGAGCCTGAATGCCCGGCCGAAGCGATCAAGCCCGACACGGAGCCTAACCTCGAGAACTGGATCAAGCTGAACGCCGACATGGCGAAGAGCTGGCCCAACATCACGCAGAAGAAAGAGGCTCCAGGCGACGCCAAGGAGTTCGACGGCAAGTCCGGCAAGCTCGAGCTCTACTTCTCGCCGAACCCGGGCAAGGGCGACTGACAGCGGAGTGAAGGCCCGCGGCGCCGGGAGAGCCGGTACATCCGCGGTCTCTCCCAGCATTCCGGCGATGGCACCAAGGCCGTGGCGTGGCGCCACCATGCGCCAACATGGTTTCCAAGCGGTTAACGGCCCCGCCCGCTCCGGGCTGGGCCACGCCGGGTCACCAAACATTAACCATGAAGCGGTGGAGTGATCGGCCGTCTGTCCGGACCCGAATCCATGCGTCGCGCCGCTCTCGCCGTTCTGCTCGCCAGCCTCACCTCAGTCGCTTGGCCCGCCCGGGCCGAGGCGGATTTCCGATCCTGCCTCGCCGGGCTTCGCAGTGTGGCGGCCGGCAAAGGAGTCTCGGGTCGAACCTTCGACAGCGTCACGGCCTCCCTCGAGCCGGACATGAAGGTGCTCGAGCTGATGAACAATCAGCCCGAGTTCAAAACCCCGATCTGGGACTACCTCGCCATGCTGGTCGATGACGAGCGGGTGCAGGACGGCCGCGCCGGGATGCAGCGCTGGAGCCAGGCGCTGGCGAACGCGGAAAGCCGCTACGGTGTCGAGCGCCACGTCATCGCCGGCGTGTGGGGCGTCGAATCCAATTTCGGCAAGGATCTCGGTGGTCGGCCCCTGGTCCAGTCCCTGGCCACCCTGTCCTGCTACGCGACCCGCCGGCGCGAGTATTTTCGTGATGAGTTGATGGCCACGCTCCGCATCATCGAGAGCGGCGACATCGACCCGGCCAAGCTGGTCGGCTCCTGGGCCGGCGCTTTCGGCCAGACCCAGTTCATGCCGTCCACCTACCAGCGCCTCGCGGTCGATCTGGACGGCGACGGCCGGCGCGACATCGTCGATTCTGCCCCGGATGCGCTCGGCTCGACGGCGAACTTCCTCCGCAAGGCCGGCTGGCAGCAGGGCCTCCCCTGGGGCTTCGAGGTGCGGGTCCCGGCCGGGGTGGCCCCGACCGGCCGCAAGGGCAAGAAGCCGCTTTCGAGCTGGGCCGCCGCCGGCGTGACCCGGGCCGACGGGCGGGCGCTCTCCGGAAGCTACAGCGCAGGGCTCATCATGCCGGCCGGGCGCGACGGACCCGGCTTCCTGGTGACCAAGAATTTCGACGCGCTCTATTCCTATAACGGGGCGGAGTCCTACGGGCTTGCTATCTCCGTTCTGTCCGACCGCCTGCGCGGGGGCGCCGGGGTGCAGGGCAGCTGGCCGACCGACGATCCCGGCCTGACCCGCGCTGAACGGCGCGAATTGATGGCCCTGCTGCTGCGGCGCGGCTACGACGTCGGCGAGCCCGACGGTCGCATCGGCCAGAAGACGCGCGACGCGATCAAGGACGTCGAAGGCCGGCTCGGCATGCGGGTCACCGGGCGGCCCGGCGGCAAGGTCCTGCACGCCTTGCGGCGAGGGTAGTGAGGCCGCATTCGGGGAGGTGGCGGTGACCCGCCCGTCCGACGACACGGTCCGGCTGTGCTGCGGCGAGGCTTCGGCCGAGATTGCCTGCTGGGGGGCGGAGCCCCTGACCTGGCGGGTGGCCGGTCGCGACCTTCTCTGGCACGGCGATCCGGAGCACTGGTCCTTCCGGGCGCCGATCCTGTTTCCGGTGGTGGGCGCCTCCAAGGACGGAACGGTCCGCATCAGGAGTGCCGAGCACCCGATGCCGCAGCACGGCTTTGCGCGCCAGGGACTCTTCCGGGTGGTGGCGTGCGAGGCGGCCACGGTCCGGCTCCGGCTGACCGACGGCCCTGACACCCGCGCCGCCTATCCGTTCTCCTTCCGGCTGGACGTGGTGGTGCGGCTCGCCCCCGACGCGCTGCATCTCGGGTTCGAGGTCACGAATACGGGACCCGACGAGATGCCCTACGGGCTCGGCTTCCACCCGGCCTTTCCCTGGCCCTTCACGGCGAAGGGGCGGGACGGGCACGAGGTCGTGTTCGAGGAGGCCGAGAGCCCGAACGTGCCCGAGATCGCCCCGGGCGGCTTGCTGGCGCGTCGCACGCGTCACTTGCCCATGGCGGGCCGCGTGCTGCCGCTCAACCCCGAGCTGTTTTCGGAAGCGCTGGTGTTTCTCGCCGCTCGGAGCCGCTCCTTCGCGTTCCGGTCGCCAGAGGGCAACAGGATCGTGATGTCGGTGCGAAACTTCCCCCACCTCGCCGTGTGGAGTCGGCCCACGGCTCCGTTTCTGTCGCTCGAGGCCTGGAGTGCCCATGCGGATTGGGAGGATGCCGAGGGCGACCTCGTGAGCCGGCCCTCCATGATCAGGCTGGGCCCCGGCGCGAGTTGCAGCCACGCCGTCACGCTGGGCTGGCAGCCGGTCTGAAGGGCTCAGGGTCCGGCTCGGTGGCTCGGGCGGGGGGATCTCCCGTCCGAGCCCGCTTGGCCCCGGAAGGGCGGCTCAGGCCGCTTGGCGCCGGTCCTGCAGCAGCCCGCGCTGCACCATCGTCTCGGCGATCTGAACGGCGTTCAGGGCGGCGCCCTTGCGCAGGTTGTCCGAGACGCACCAGAACGCAATGCCGCTGTCCACGGTCGGGTCGTCGCGCAGCCGCGAGATGTAGACCCCGTCCTCGCCGGCGCTTTCGTGCGGGGTCATGTAGCCGCCCGCTTCACGCCGATCGACGACGACGATGCCGGGGGCCGATTGCAGCACCTCGCGGGCTTCCTCGGACGAGAAGGGCGCGTCGAACTCGACATTCACCGCCTCGGAATGCCCCACAAAGACCGGCACGCGCACGCAGGTCGCCACCAGCTTGATCTTGGGATCGAGCATCTTCTTGGTCTCGACTACCATCTTCCACTCTTCCTTCGTGAAGCCGTCGTCCATGAAGGAGTCGATGTGGGGGATGAGGTTGAAGGCGATCCGCTTCGGGAACTTCTTCATCTCCATCTGGGCGAGCGAGTAGACGGTCTTGGTCTGGCTGAAGAGCTCGTCCACGCCCTCCTTGCCCGCCCCGGAGACGGACTGGTAGGTGGACACCACCACCCGTCGGATCCGGCAGGCGTCGTGCAGCGGCTTGAGAGCCACGACGAGCTGCGCCGTGGAGCAGTTCGGGTTGGCCACGATGTTCTTCTTGGCGAAGCCGTCGAGGGCCTCCGGATTCACCTCCGGGACGACCAACGGCACGTCCGGATCGGTGCGCCACGCGGACGAATTGTCGATCACCACGCAGCCCTGCGCGGCGATCCGAGGCGACCAGAGCTTGGACACCTCGCCGCCTGCCGACATCAGGCAGATGTCCGTGCCGGTGAAGTCGAAATCCTCGAGCGAGCGGACCTTCAAGATGCGGTCCCCGAAGGAGACCTCACTGCCCTGCGAGCGCCGCGACGCCAGCGCGATGACATCGTCCGCCGGGAAGGCCCGCTCGGCCAGGATATTCAGCATCTCCCGACCGACATTGCCGGTGGCGCCGACCACGGCGACCTTGAAACCCATCACTCTCTCCTGAATTCGACCCGCTCACGGAGCGGGGCCACACACGACAACTCGACGGCAGACAGGCTGCTCAGGCGAGGCGTTTCGACACGCGGTCGACGCTGATGCGGTCCGATGCGGGCATGGTCCGGCTGGTAGCACGGACGGAACCTGCTGTGAACAGGCGGCCCGGCAAGCGTCGGGCCCTTCGCCGCTGTACGTCTGGGCCAGCGCACCTGTCCGCGCGGGCCCCAAAATGACCGCCCGGTACGGCCAAGCTTAGGGAACTTTTGAGGTTACTGGTGTCTTGTTGCTGCAACGGGCCGCCGGTTTATCGCGGGCGGCTGGTACGAAGGATTCGACATGCGCGCCGCTGCACTCGCCGCTTCCGTTCTTGCCCTCGCGACCTTCGGTGTCGCGACAGCCGAGGCTCAGGAGTCCTACCGGGTCAACGGCCCGCTTCGGCTCAACGTCCGGGCCCGGAGTTTCCTCGACGCCGGCAACACGGTGGCCGCGTATTCGCAGGTGAATCCGGCCAGCGCCTATGGCCAGGTGGTGTCCTACCTGGCCAACCCGCCCTACGCGAACATGCGTGACCGTTTCGGCGAAGGCGTGCTGCCGGACCCGATCACGAACGGGCCGTTCATTGGCGCCACCAACCCGGTCGGCCCGGTCGATTACGGGTTCTACCTGCGCTGAGTCGCGCGGGGCAGGCTCAGGCTCTCGCGAGGCGCGTTTTCAACTCCCGGAGAACGGCGTCGCCCATTTCCCCGGTGCCGACTGCGTTGGCGCCCGGGGGCGCGATGTCGCGGGTCCGCACGCCCGAGGCGAGCACGTCCGACACGGCGCCCTCGAGGGCGTCCGCGACGCTGCCGAGGCCGAGTGAATAGCGCAATGCCATCGCCAGCGAGCCGATCATGGCGAGCGGATTGGCGACGCCCTGGCCGGCGATGTCCGGTGCCGAGCCGTGCACCGGTTCGTAGAGGGCCGAGCGCCGCCCCGTCTCGGGGTCGGGAGCCCCGAGCGAAGCCGAGGGCAGCATGCCGAGCGAGCCGGTCAGCATGGCGCCTACATCCGACAGGATGTCGCCGAAGAGGTTGTCGGTGACGATGACGTCGTATTGCTTGGGCTGACGCACCAGTTGCATGGCGCAATTGTCGGCCAGGACATGTTCCAGCTCGACGTCGGGGAAGCGCTCACGGTGCACCCGGGACACGACCTCGTGCCACAGCACGCCGGATTTCATGACGTTGCGCTTCTCGGCCGAGGACACCTTGTTGCGGCGCGTCCGGGCCAGATCGAAGGCAACGGCCGCGATCCGTTCGATCTCGCCGGTCGTGTAGATCTGGGTATCGACAGCGCGCTTCTCGCCGCTCTCGAGCGTCACGATTTCCTTCGGCTCACCGAAATAGACGCCGCCCGTGAGTTCGCGCACGATGAGGAGGTCGAGACCCTCCACGAATTCGCGCCGCAGCGACGAGGCACCGGCCAGGGCAGGGTAGCACAGAGCCGGCCGAAGGTTGGCGAAGAGCCCGAGATCCTTCCGCAGCCGTAGCAGGCCGGCTTCGGGACGGTGCTGGTAGGGCACGCCATCCCATTTCGGACCGCCCACGGCGCCGAACAGAACGGCGTCGGATTCGCGGGCAAGTGCGACCGTCGCGTCCGAGACGGGCCGGCCATGCGCGTCGTAAGCCGCGCCGCCGACGAGGTCGGTCTCGGTTTCGAAGGACCCCACCCCGGCGGACGTCAGGAACCCGACGATCTTGCCGATCTCGCCGGCGACCTCCGGACCGATGCCGTCGCCAGGCAGGAGAAGCAGCTTGAAGGTCGTCATCGGGCAGCCGTCACCGGTCGGAGAATGCGCGGAGGCGGGCGGCGCCATATGGCCCAGCCCGCTCAGGAACAGCTCGGATCGGCCCGGGGGCCCGAACCTTCGAGCCGATCAGCCCTGGCGAGCCTTGAAGCGCTTCTGCGTCTTGTTGATGACGTAGACGCGGCCCTTGCGGCGCACGAGCTGGTTGTCGCGGTGGCGTCCGCGGATCGACTTCAGCGAGTGGCGAATCTTCATGGCTCGGATCCCCGGTCGAGCCGTCCCGCTCGGCGCCGTGTCTTCGTGTGTGTCGGAAGCAGAACCGCGCCCCTAATGGGCGCGGTCCGCAGCCCGGGTACATAATCGGTGGGGCGCCGATCGGCAACCCGTTTCGCGCATGGCCAGCTCCGGCCGATTGGGCTAGAGCCCGGCGCATTCCAAGGAAGCTTCCATGACATACGTGATCGATGCCCCGGCCGTCATCACCCTCGGCGTCGAGGGCGAGGCTGGCCGCTTCCCTGTGCGGCGAATCTACTGCGTCGGCCGCAACTACGCCGAGCATGCCCGCGAGATGGGGCACGATCCCGACCGCGAGCCGCCCTTCTTCTTTATGAAGCCCGCCGATGCGATCCGCGGGCCGGGGGTCGACTTCGCCTATCCGCCCGGCACCAAGGACGTGCATCACGAGATCGAGCTCGTAGCCGCGCTGAAATCGGGTGGGCGCGACATCACCGAGGCGGACGCGCTGTCGCATGTCTACGGCTACGCGGTGGGGCTCGACATGACGCGCCGCGACCTCCAGGGCGAGGCGAAGAAGATGGGCCGCCCGTGGGACACGGGCAAAGGCTTCGACGGTGCTGCGCCGTGCAGCGATCTGAAGCCGGCCTCGGCCATCGGCCACCCGGCCAAGGGCCGGATCTGGCTCGACGTGAACGGCGAGACACGGCAGCAGGGCGACCTCTCGGATCTGATCTGGTCGCTGCCGGAGATGATCAGCTACCTGTCGCGGCTCTTTGAGCTCAAGGCCGGCGACCTCATCATGACCGGCACGCCCGCGGGCGTCGCGGCCGTGAAGCCGGGTGACGTGCTGCAGGGCGGTGTCGAGGGCGTAGGAACCATCA
>NZ_JAQGKF010000143.1 GCF_028290205.1 Enterovirga sp.
TCGTCCCGGATGCCCCGGCAGAGCAGGCCGAACGGGGAGCGCACGACGCAGCGCAACAGGCCGAACGTGCCGACCAGCAGGGCGACGGCGAGCAGGTATCCGGTCTGCCCGTAGAGGTCGAATTCGAACCTCCCGAACAGCGCCCGCGGGGTGATCCCCGAGAGGCCGTCGCTGCCGCCGGTGACGCCGGACGCCTTGTTGGCGAGGGCGGAGGCGAGCTGGACCACGGCGATCGACAGCACGAGCTGCGGCAGGCCGGAGGCTCGCAGGATGACGATCCCGGACAGGAGGCCGGCCACGCCGCCGCCGACGGCGCCCAGGAGAAGAAGGCTCAGCGGCTCGGTCACCCCGACATGCGCCGCCGCGATGCCGGCCGCGTAGGCGCCGGCGCCAAACAGCGCCGCGTGGCCGAGGGTGGCAATCCCGCAATAGCCCGTCACCAGGTCGAGCGAGAGCACGAGCAGCGCCATGGCGGCGATGCGGGTGAGGAGCGCGAGATCGTAGGGGAAGACGACGAAACCGAAGGCCCCGGCCGCCGCGATCAGCGCCATGCCGAGCACGGTCACGGCGAGGTCCCGGCGCGCGCCGCCCGACGGCGTCCCGCCCGCCGGCCCCGCCCCGCCCTCGGCCGCCGCAGAGGCGCTCAATGCGGCCTCCCGAGGAGCCCGCGCGGAAACGCCCAGACCACGGCAATCACGGCCGCATAGAAGAAGAACTCGCCGTATTCCGGCACCAGATACTTGCTCACGGTGTCGACGAAGCCGAGCAGGAGGGCGGCCAGGAGCGCGCCTCCGATCGAGCCCGCGCCTCCCACCGACACCACCACCAGGAAGGTCACCATGTAGCGCAGGCCGTAATAGGGCTCGACCGGCAGGATCTCGGCCCCGATCACGCCACCGAGTGCGCCGAGGGCGACCGACAGCGCGAAGGCCGTCGCGTAGATCGCCGGAGTGCGGATCCCGAGCGCGGCCGCCATGCCGGGATTGTCCACGGCGGCCCGGAGCCGGATGCCGAAATCCGTCCGTTCGAGCACGACCCAGAGGGCGAGCGCGACCGCAGCTCCGGTCGCGATCACCACGAGGCGATGAGCCGGCAGGGTGCGGAAGCCGAGATCGACCGGGCCGCTGAAGAGGGGCGGAAGGGCGATCGTCTTCAGGCCCGGGCCGAATGCCCAGTTGGCGGCCCCGATCACCGCGAAGGTGATGCCGATGGTCATCAGGACCTGCGTGAGTTCCGAGGCGCCGTAGATCCGGCGGTAGAGGCCCATCTCGAGCGGCACCGCCAGCATGACGGTGCCGGCCACGGCGATCAGGATCGCGACCCCATAGGGCAGCCCCAAGGAGAGCGTCGCCCAGGAGGCCAAATAGCCTCCGACCATGGCGAAGGCCCCGTGCGCGAGGTTGACCACCCGCATCAGGCCCATGGTGACGGACAGGCCGATCGAGATGACGAACAGCACCATCCCGTAGGCGAGCGCATCGAACAGAATCGAGACTGCGGCTTGCACGCGACGGACCGATCCCGCGTTTTTTCGCGAAGGGCCGAGGCGGCCGCTACTGCATCAGGCCGAAATCGGGCTGATCCGGATAGGCCTTGATCTCGCGGTTGATGTAGGCGCCGTCCCTCTTCTCCACCACGCGCTTGTAGATGTTCTGCCGGATGTGGCGGGTCTTGGGGTCGATGGAGACCGGGCCGCGCGGGCTTTCCCAGGCATAGCCCTTGATGGCGTCCATCGCCTTGGCGGGATCCTGCTTGCCGTCCGTCGCCTCGATCATGCGGTAGAGCAGGCGCGCGCCGTCATAGGCTGCCACCGCGGTCATCACGACCTCCTTCTCGGGGAGGCCGACCTTGGCCAGATCGGCCAGGAACGCCTTGTTCTCCGGCGAATCGTGGGAGGTCGCGTAGCCGTAGGTCGAGATGATGCCGAGGCCCGCCTCGCCCAGCGCCGGAAGGTCCGGCTCCATGGTGAGGTCGCCGGTGGTGATGAGCTTGATGCCCGCCGCCTTGAGGCCGTTGTCGATGAACGCCTTCACGAAGGCGAGGGTGGGCGGGCCGCTCGGCAGAAAGGCGAAGACCGCATCCGCCTTGGTGTCCTTCACCCGCTGCATGATGGGGCCGAAATCGGTCGTCCGCACGGGCATGCGGATCGAATCCGTGACGGTGCCGCCCTCGGCCTCGAACGTCTTCCGGAAGGCCGCCTCGGCATCGAGCCCCGGTCCGTAATCGCTGACCGCGACCACCATGCGCTTGGCCCCCTCCTCGATCGCGGCCTTCGCGGCCGGGACGGTGATCTGCCACATGGTGAAGGAGGAGCGGGAGACGAGCGGGCTCTTCTGCGTGATGGAGGATGTGGCCGCGTTCATGACGACGAACGGCGTCTTGCCCTGGTCGATCACGGTCGCGATGGCGAGCGCGTCGGGCGTGAAATACGCGCCCGCCAGGTACTGCACCCGCTCCTTGACGATCAGCTCCTGGGCGAGCGCCTTCGCCTTGGCCGGGTCGATCGCCTCAAGGTCGCGGTACACGAATTCCACGGTGTGGCCCTTCACCGTCTTTCCCGCCTTCGCCTGGTAGGCGTCGATCCCCGCCTTGAAGTTCTTCCCGAAGATGCCGAAGGGACCGGACAGGGGGCCGATCACCCCGACCTTGATCGTGTCGGCGACGGCCGGCGCGGCCACAAGCCCCGCCAACGTGGCGGCGAGCGCGGCGAGTCTCAGGAGCTTCATTCCGTGTTCCCTTGGTCTGAGAAGCGGGCGCAACCCGTCCCCGGCAGACAGCCGGCGCACATTGCCGACCTTGCCCGGCGGTGTGAAGCATCCGGGCCGCGGGCCGCGCCAGTGTCGGACGGGGGCCCGCCAACAGGAAAGTTGCCGTGACCCTCACGGTTGCGGCTCTGGTTGCCGCGGGAGCCTTCGCCGGCGGGTTCGTGTCCGGGCTGGCGGGGTTCGGCACCGGCCTGATCGCCTTGGGCTTCTGGCTGCACGTGATCGACCCGGCGCCGGCAGCCACGCTGGTCGCCGTCTGCTCCGTGGTGTCGCAGGTTCAGACGCTGCCCGCGGTCTGGAAAGGCATCGACGGCCGCCGCATCGCCCCCATGGTCGGGGCCGGGCTGCTCGGTGTTCCGCTCGGCACGTGGCTGCTCGCGAGGGTCGATCCGGACCTGTTCCGACCGGTCGTCGGCGGACTGCTCCTCGCCTATGCGGCGTTCATGCTGCTCAGCCGGTTCCAGCCCCGCCTCGCCTGGGGCGGCGCCGCTGCCGACGGGGCCGTGGGTTTCGCGGGCGGCATCATGGGCGGCCTCAGCGGCCTCTCGGGCCCGCTGCCGACCGTGTGGGCGACGCTGCGCGGGTGGGGCAAGGACGAGGCCCGGGCCGTGTTCCAGGTCTTCAACGCGGTCGTGCTCGGCGCCGTCGCGGCCTGGCACGCGGTGTCGGGCCTGTTCACGCCGGCCCTTCTGCTGCTCGTGCTGGTCTCGCTTCCCGGGACGACGATCGGCGCCTATCTCGGCGCGCGGCTGTACCGGCGGCTCAGCGATGCGCGCTTTCGCGAGGTGGTCTACCTGCTGCTGGCCCTGTCGGGCGCAACCCTGATCTGGGCCTCTCTCTGACCCGGATCGCCGGCTCTCGCCTGGGTCAGGCGCCGAGGCCGAGCAGGGCCGGGATCAGCAAGGGCGCGACGAGCTCGACCAGTTGCACCTGGTCGGGCGTGTAGGCGCCTTCGCGGTCAAGCACGCTCATGGTGCCGAGCACCCGCCCGCCATGGACCGCCGAGGCGTTGATGACGCTGCCCAGCCCCAGGCCGAGGATCAGCTCGTGATCGGGAAAGGCCCAGCGGATCGCCGCCGGATCGGCGCCGAAGAAGGGTTGGCGGCCGCGCAAGACAAGGTCGCCCCAGGGTGTCGGCCCCATGCGCTTCCAGGCCGAGACCGGGTAGCTGTCCGGCCGGGACGAATAGACCCGCTGCACCTCGTCGCCGCGGCCGAGCGCCAGGATCGTGAACAGCCGGTGGCCGACCAGGCCCTGGACCGCCCCGTCCACCGCCCGGAAGGCGGCTTCGGGGCTCGCGTCGCGGGCCAGCACTTCGCCGATGGCGAGGAGCTCGGCCGTGATGGTGGCGTCAGTCATGCCTCCCTGTAACACGCCCGGCGCTTGACGCGGACCCTCCGGCACGGGATGCCGTGGAGAACTTGCGGCCACCTCCCGAAGAGAGGGCGCCGAACGGGAGGCCCGAATGGAGTTGCAGAGAAACGCGTTCAAGGCGGCTCTGGGCGAAGGCCGCACGCAGATCGGGCTGTGGAGCAGCCTGTGCAGCAACATCGTGGCCGAGATCCTGCGGGACAGCGGCTTCGACTGGATCCTGCTCGACACGGAGCATTCCCCGAACGAGCTGCCGGGGCTCATCTCGCAAATGCAGGCGCTGGCCGGCGGCAGCGCCACGCCCATTGTCCGGCCTGCCTGGAACGACCCCGTCCTGATCAAGCGCATCCTGGATGCCGGGGCGCCCGCGCTGCTGATACCCTTCGTGCAGAACGCCGCCGAAGCCCGGGCGGCCGTGGCCGCCACCCGGTATCCGCCCGACGGCATCCGGGGCATCACCACCAGCGGCCGGGCGGCCCGGTTCGGGCGCGTGCAGAACTACCTGAAGACGGCCGCGGACGAGATCTGCCTGCTGGTTCAGGTCGAGACCGGGCCCGCGCTCGCGGCGCTCGAGGAGATTGCCTCGGTGCAGGGGGTCGACGGCGTGTTCATCGGGCCGTCCGACCTCGCCGCATCGCTCGGCCATCTCGGCAATGCGGCCCATCCCGAGGTGCAGGACGCGATGCGGGACGCGGTGACCCGGCTGACCAAGCTCGGCAAGCCGGCCGGCATCCTGACCTCGAACGACGCCGAGGCGCGGCGCTATCTCGAATGGGGCTATCGCTTCGTGGCGGTTGGCTCCGACCTCGGCGTGCTGGCCCGCAACGCCGACGCCCTCGCCCGCAGCTTCAAGACCTGACGGGCCGGCCGTGTTCGGCCCCGAGAAGCTCGCCCGGCTGCGGGCCCGCTACGCCGACGCGTCCGGGGCGAACATCCACGATCCGGATTTCCGCCGCGCCGCCGACCTCGCGTTCCGCGACGGCGACCGCCGGCCGGCGCCCTATGCGGGCGTATCGACGCTGCTGGACGCGCCGCACCGGCCGGACGGGGACCTGCGCGACCTCGACGTCGCGCTGTACGGCGTGCCGATGGATCTCGGGGTCACGAACCGCTCGGGCGCCCGCTTCGGGCCTCGGGCGGTGCGGGCCGTCGAGCGGATCGGCCCCTACGAGCACGTGCTGCGGGCCGTGCCGGCGGGCGCCTGCCGCCTGGCCGATCTCGGCGACGTTCCCTTCGCGAGCCGGTTCGACCTCGCGAGGTCCCACCAGGACATCGAAGCCTTCGTGCGCCGCATCGTGGAGGCCGGCGTGGTTCCGCTCGGGGTCGGCGGCGACCATTCCATGGGCCTGCCGATCCTGCGCGCCGTCGGGCGCGACCGCCCGGTCGGCATGATCCACATCGACGCCCATTGCGACACCGGCGGCTCCTACGAGGGCTGCAAGTTCCACCACGGCGGGCCGTTCCGGCAGGCGGTGCTGGACGGGGTGCTGGATCCCGAGCGCACGGTCCAGATCGGCATCCGGGGCCCGGCCGAATACCTGTGGGAGTTCTCGACGGAGAGCGGGATGACCGTGATCCACGCCGAAGAGGTGTTCGACCTCGGCACCAAGGCGGTCGTCGAACGGGCCCGAGCCGTGGTCGGCGACGGCCCGACCTATCTCAGCTTCGACGTCGACAGCCTCGATCCGGCCTTCGCGCCCGGCACCGGCACGCCGGAGATCGGCGGCCTCGCCTCGGCCCAGGCGCTCGCCATCCTGCGCGGCCTGGCCGGCCTCGACATCGTCGGGGGCGACGTGGTCGAGATCGCGCCGCAATACGACCCGACCACCAACACGGCCCAGGTCGCGGCCCAGATGCTGTTCGAGATCCTCTGCCTGGCGGCCGCGGCGATCGCGCGCCGGCCCCTTTCCTGACGGAGCGCCGCATGCCCTCGCCTGACACCGCCTACACTCCCCCGGCCGACGGGCAGCCCTGGCGCGAGGTCGCGCCCGAGGCGGCCGGGCTTGAGCCGAACCGGCTCGCCGCCGCGGTCCGCGTGGCGGCCGAGGCCGAGACGCCCTGGCCGGTGGATCTCGAGGCCAAGATCCGGGGCGGCTTCTTCGAGCCGCCGCCCTTCAACGAAATCCTCGGGCCCTGCGCGCCGCGCGGAGCGCCGAACGGCCTGCTCCTGAAGGGCGGAGCCGTGGTCGCCCGCTGGGGCGACACGCGACGCGTCGACATGACCTTCAGCGTCGCCAAGAGCTACCTGTCGCTGCTGACCGGCATTGCGCTCGGCGACCGGCTGATCGCGGATCTGGACGAGCCCGTCGGCGCCCGCGTCCGGGACGGCGGGTTCGAGGGCCGCAACGCCGGCGTGACCTGGCGGCATCTCCTGACCCAGACCTCGGAATGGGAAGGCGTGCTGTTCGGCAAGTCCGACGAGATCGACCGCAACCGCGTGCTCGGCATCGACAATACGGGCCGTCCTCCCCGGCCGACACACCGGGACCTCAAGGCTCCGGGCGCCTTCTGGGAGTACAACGACGTCCGGGTGAACCGGCTCGCCCTGTCCCTGCTGCGGGTGTTCCGGCAGCCGCTGCCGGAGGTCTTCGCCGAGCGCCTCATGTACCCGATCGGCGCCTCGGAGACTTGGCGCTGGGAAGGCTACCGCAATGCGAGCGTCGAGGTGGACGGCCGGCCGATGCTGTCCGTCCCGGGCGGCGGCCATTGGGGCGGCGGCGTCTTCATCCATGCCGAGGATCAGGCCCGGATCGGGCTGCTGGCGGCGCGCGACGGCGTTTGGGGCGGCCGGCGGCTCCTGCCCGAGGGCTGGATGGCGGCCTCGCGCCAGCCCTGCCCGCTCGAGCCGGGCTACGGTTTCCTGTGGTGGCTCAACACGGGCCGGACCAAGTACCCGTCCGCCTCTCCCGAAAGCTTCTTCGCCCTCGGCACGGGCGGCAACCTGACCTGGATCGATCCGGCGAACGACCTGGTCGGCGTGCTCCGCTGGACCGACCCGGCCCGTGCGGACGATGTGATCGG
This sequence comes from Enterovirga sp., assembly GCF_028290205.1. Lineage (GTDB taxonomy): Bacteria > Pseudomonadota > Alphaproteobacteria > Rhizobiales > Beijerinckiaceae > Enterovirga. The sequence goes on from NZ_JAQGKF010000143.1 coordinate 7,158, forward strand.
CGGGGTGATGGAGGCGCAGCGGGCCGCCGCTTAGGCGCCCGCCGCAGGTCGTCCGGGCGCGCCACGGCGCCCGGCATTCGACCGCCACAAAGGTGCGCCCGCCGAAGCGGGCGCCGCTTGGGGCTCAGCCGAGCTTCGCGCCGACCGCCTTCTCCAGGATAGCCCAGGTCTCCTCGCCGTACTTCTTCTTCCACTCGTCGTAGAAGCCGGCCTTGGTGAGCGTTTCCCGGAAGCTGTCGGGCTTCGTCTCGTTGAACACCATGCCCTTCGAGGTGAGCTCGTCGCGCAGCGACGCGTTGAGCTTGGCCACGTCGGCGCGCTCGTTCATGGCCGCCTCGTTGATGTGCTTGGTGGCGAGGGCCCGCAGGTCGTCGGGCAGCCGCTCCCAGGCGCGGCGGTTGGCCAGGAACCAGAACCCGTCCCACATGTGGTTGGTGACGGACAGGTACTTCTGCACCTCGAACAGCTTGGCGGTGGAGATGATGGCCAGCGGGTTTTCCTGCCCGTCGACGATCTTGGTCTGCAGCGCCGTGTAGACCTCGGCGAAGTTGATGCTGGCCGGGGCCGCCTCGAACGCCTTGAACATCGAGGTCCAGAGCGGGCTCACGGGCACGCGGATCTTCAGGCCCTTGAGGTCGGCCGCGGTCTGGATCGGCTTGGTCGAGGTCGTGATCTGCCGGAAGCCGTTGTCCCAAATCTTGTCGAGCGCGATGATGTTGGCCTTGGCGATCTGGCCGCGCACATAGGCGCCCAGTTCGCCGTCGATCGCCTTCCAGACGAGGTCGTAATTGGGGAAGGCAAAGCCGATGCCGCTGACGGAGGCGTTCGGCACCAGCGTCGACAGGATCAGCGGCGACAGCGTGAAGAACTCGACGCCGCCCGAGCGCAACTGGCTCAGCACGTCGGTGTCGGAGCCGAGCTGGTTGTTCGGAAACACCTGAATGTCGAGGCGCCCGCCCGATTCCAGCTTGATCTTGGCCACGGCCTCCTGCGCCCGAATGTTCATCGGGTGCGTGGCCGGGAGGTTGTTGGCGTATTTGTAGGTGAACTGCGCCGTCTGCCCGCGGGCGCCCACGCCGCTGCCCAGCATCGCAGCCGAGACCGAGCCGACCAGCACCGTTCGACGTGACACTCCCATGACGTTCGCTCCCATTCACCTGGACAGGCCTGCAGCGGCCCCGTTCTCTCGCCCTGCTTGCCCCGCGGCCCACGCGAAATCAAGGAGCGCCGGCCCGACCGGAGGCCTCAGCCATGGCCTGTGGACGGGCCGGCGACGGCCGGCGGCCTTAACCCGCCATATACCCTCCTGGCCGACCTTGCCGCCTCTTTGGGAATGAGGTGACCATGGCGGACGAGATCGGCGTTGCGGGCAATCGGGTCCGCTCCTTCGTGGAGCGGGTGGAGCAGCTGGAGCTGGAGATCGCCGAGCTGAACGAGGGCAAGAAGGAGGTCTTCGCCGAGGCCAAGGGCGAGGGATTCGACGTCAAGATCCTGCGCGAGATCATCAAGCTCCGGAAGCTCGACAAGGACGAGCGGGACGAGCAGGAGACCCTGCTGGACGTCTATATGCGGGCCATGGAGACGGCCGAGCCGGAGGACGTCGCGAAGGCGGCCTGAGCCTGAGCCGGCCGGCCCGCCGGGCGGTCCGGGGCTGCGCCCGGCGGAACAGCCAGCCGCGCAGCCCCGGCCAGCGGGCTTGCCGGTGTCCGGGCCGGGGCCGCTAGCTCGGCTCCGGCTCCTTTACGGTGATCCGCCACAGCGTGCGGGGGTCGTTCGGGTCCGTGAGCGTGGCCGAATGCAGGGTCGCCAGGTCGTCCCAGAGCACCACGTCGCCGGGGTCGTAGGCGTAGCTGAACAGGTATTTGTCCTGGGTCGCATGCGCCTTCAATTCGTCCAGCAGCGCCACGCCCTCCGGGCGCGGCATGCCGTCGATCTCGAATGAGGAGCCGGACACGGCGTAGAGCGCCTTGCGGCCCGTGCCGTGATGGGTCCGCACCAGCTTGTGCCTGACCCAGCTGACCTTCTTCTTCTGGCTCTCGTCGAGACGCGAGGCCGCCGTCCGTGAGCTCTCGTCGAGGTCGTCGCGGTTGCCGTAATGGTGCAGCACGGTGAGGCCGTCGATCTCCCGCTTGCGGCTTTCGGGGAGGTCGTCATAGGCCGCGTACATGTCGGCGAAGAGGGTGTTGCCGCCCTTCGACGGCACCTCGACCGAATACAGCATGGTCACCCGCGCCGGCACCTGCAGGTACGAATAGTCGGTGTGGAAATAGGTGCCGCCGTCGGCGAGCCCGGCCGGCGAGCCGTCCGGCTTCCGGCGATTGGACAGGATCAGGATGTCGGCCGCCTCGGGATGGTGGAACGTGTCGATGACATGCGGTTCGGGCCGGCCGAAACGGCGCGCGAAGGCCAGGAACTGCGCCGGCGCGAGCCTCTGGCCCTTGATGGCCAGCACCTGACCGTCCCAGAAGGCCTGCTCCACCTCCCGAAAGGCGGCGTCGGACAGTGGCGTCGCGAGGTCGATGCCCTCCAGCGCCACTCCGAGCCGGTCCGACAATCGGCGCCTGCTGAACATGTGGGCCTCCCTCACTTCAGGAATTCGGGCGCGAACAGGCGCGGCAGGAACAGCGCGAGTTCCGGGAACACGATCAGGGCCGCCAGTACCGCGAGCATCGGCATCAGCATGATCATCGTGTCCCAGATGGCATAGCGCAGCTTCACCTTGGCGACCGCGCAGGCGACCATCAGGCACATGCCGTAGGGCGGGGTGACGAGCCCGAAGGCGAGCGACACGATCGCGATCATGGCGAAGTGGATCGGGTGCATGTCGACCGACCGTGACAGCGGCTCGAGGGTCGTGCCGACAATGATGATGGCCGGGATGGCGTCCAGAAAGCAGCCCACGACCAGGAACACGAAGGCCACGAAAAAGCCGACCCCGATGGCGCCCATGCCCCATGTCGTCACGTTGGCCAGGAGCTCGCGCGGGATCTGGTAATAGGCCAGCAGCCAGCCGAAGGCGGACGCGGTGCCGACGCAGAACAGCGCCACGGCGGCGAGGCGGCCGGTCTCCAGCAACCCGTCATAGAGCTGCCGCAGGCTCATCTCGCGGTAATAGAAGATGGACAGCAGGGCCGCGTAGATCACCGCCACACAGGCCGATTCCGTGGCCGTGAACCAGCCGAGCAGGATGCCGCCGACGACAAGAAACGGCGTCATCAAAGCCGGGATGGACACGAAGATGGCGGTGAAGAACTCGCGCAGCGAGGCCCGGGGATAGACCGGGTAATTGTACTTCTTGGCATAGACGTGAACCGTCGCCATCTGGGCGCCGGCGATCAACAGGCCCGGGATGATGCCGGCGAGATAGAGGGCCCCGATCGACACCGAGATCACCCCGCCCCAGACGATCATCAGGATGGAGGGCGGGATGATCACCGCGAGCACGGCCGACACGGCCGTCACCGCGATGGAGAAGGACAGGTCGTAACCTTCGCGCGTCTGTGCGTCGATGAAGATCTTCGACTGGCTGGCCGCGTCTGCCGTGGAGGACCCGGAGATGCCGGCGAAGAACACCGACAGGATCACGTTGATCTGAGCCAGTGCCCCCGGAAAATTGCCGACCATTGCGCGCGACAGCCGGACCAGCCGCTCGGTGATGCCGCCGATGCTCATGAGATTGGCGGTGAGCAGGAACAGCGGCACGGCCAGGAGGATAAAGGAATTATAGGCCTTGAAGGTCTCGTTGAAGAGAACGAGCGGCGACAGCCGGGGCTCGATCAGCAGCGGCGGCAGGCAGGCGAGGCCGAGCGCGAAGGCGACCGGAACCCGCAGCGCGATGAGCGAGAAGAAGGTCCCGAACAGGACGGCCGCCGCCATGCCGGGCGAGAGGACGGCTGCGCTCATGCGGGGCTCCGGCGGGGTCGGGACAAGGGCCTGGGGGAGATCACTCGGCCGTACGGCCCGGCTCGAGCCCGGTGGCGGGCGCCGGTGTCTCCGGGACGAGGGGGGCGCGCCCGGACGCCGTCCGGAGGTCGTCGTAGAAGCTCTCGGCCAGGAACAGGAGCCAGGTGGCGCCGGCCAGCGGCCAGGCCGCGAAGATGAAGCCCATGGGCAGGTCGGCCAGTTCAGACGTCTGCGACCATCCGAACATCAGGAAGCGCCAGCCCCAGACCAGGAACACCACCGCAAACACGAGCACGAACAGATGCGCGATGATGCGGAGCAGAGCCGTTCGGCGTGGACTGAGTTCAGGCCAGACATCGACCTCGAAATGCGTCCGCTCGCGCAGCCCGATCATGGCCCCGAGCATCACCATCCAGATGAACAGGAAGCGCGACAGCTCCTCCGTCCAGATATAGGCCGGGAACAGCGCCGTGTAGCGGGACACGATTTGCAGCGTGACCGGGATGACCAGGAGCGCGACGGACGCGACCAGAAGCCAGGTCAGCACGCGATGGTAGCCGTCGAGGAGGGTCCGCATGAAGTCTCCGCCGGCCGGCGCGGCATCGGCGCCTCGCCGCGTCGTCTCGTGCCGTTGGGGGAACCCTGGCGGATCTCGCGCCGGGGAGACTGCGCCAAGCGGCGCGTCAGCTGGTGGCGTTGATCTGCTCGAAGATCTTGTCCGCCCCGATCTCCTTGGCATAGGCGGCCATGACGGGCTCCACCAGCTTCTTCATCTGCTCACGCTCGGCAAAGGGGATGCGCTTCAGCTTGCCGGCCTTTTCCAGCGCGTCGATCTTCTGCGTGTCCTCGGAGGATTCCACCTGCCGGGCGTAGGATCCGGCCTCCCGGCCCGCCTTGATCACCGCCTGCTGCAGCGCCGGGTCGAGCCGCTTGTAGGTCTTGCCCGAGAAGCAGATGGGCCGAATGGTAATGGCGTGCTCCGTCATGAGCAGGTTCGGGCCGACCTCGAAGAACTTCATGGATTCGACGCCCGCCGCCTCGTTCTCGCCGGCGTGGATGACGTTGTTCTGAATGGCGTTGTAGACCTCGTTATAGGCGATCACGGTCGGCGACATGCCGATGGCGGTGAAGGTGCGGCTCCAGATGGGAGCGCCCTGCACCCGGACCTTCAGGCCCTTGAGTTCGGCAAGGTTCCGGGCCGGCTTGTTGGAGAAGATGTTGCGGACGCCGCCGCCGCCATAGCCGATCAGCATCACGTCGGCCTTTTGGGCGATCTCGTCCGCAACGGGCTTCAGAAGGTCGGCGTCGAGCACCTTGTTCCAGTGCCCGAGGTCGCGAAACAGGAACGGGGCGTCGATGAACGGAGCGGCCCTGGAGAACGTGGACATGTGGGCCGGCGATACGACCGCGTAATCGACCGAGATGCCCTGGTTCATATAGGCGAAGTAGTCCTTCTCGAGCCCCAGCTCGGAATTCTTGTGCAACACGAAGTTGATCGGCTTGCCGTAATGTTGCTGGGTCAGCTCGGCGAACTTGGCGAGCCCACGCGTGAACGCATGATCGTCGTTGAACTGGGATGCGCCGTGCAGGGTGAGCTGGGCCTGCGCCCGGACCCAGGGTGCCGCCAGGGCGGCGGCCGACAGCGCCAGCCCGCCCGCGAGGACCTCACGTCGTGTCATCCTGACCTCCCGCGCCGCGCCTCTCCGGGCGCGGTCAACGGCAGTATGGCAGCGCCGACGAAGCGCGCAAGCGGCTCCGCGCAGGTTGCGGGCGCGCTTTCGCTACAGGCCAGGGCAGCGGATGTAGCTCTGCCGGCGCGGGTTGGGGCCGACCGGGCCGTTTTCCATGACCAGCCGGTCCGGCGTCGGAAGCGAGATGCGCGGCCGCGCCGTGAAGCGCTGCCCCTCCCCCTCGCAGCTTAGCCGCATGGTCCAGCTGCCCGGGCCCGCCGTCGCGATGCCGTGTGCCGTGCAGCGGGTCTCGTACCAGAAGAAGCGGTTTCCGGTGATCTCCATCCGGTCGACGCCGTCCGGGTCGCGGCATTGCGCGGCTGTTCCGGCCCAGAGGCCCCCATAGGGCTGTTGCGCGAGGGCCGGAGCGGCGAGCCCGGCGAGGGCTACGGCGCCAAGCCCGGCCAGAGCCCCGAGCCTCGCCCAGGCACCAGTGAACGTCCTCATGCCTGCGGTCTCCGCCGAGCGGGAGTTAAGCCGGCTCGGCCCGCCCGACACAATGGCCGCGCTGTGGCCTCGTTGCCGCACCTGCCCTGCCCATCCGGCGCTATGCTGGCGCAACAGCCCACTCTGCAGGAGGCTCCATGAGCAGAACGATTTCCGCCCTTCTGTTCGGCGCCGCCCTCGCGGCATCGACCGTCGCCGCCACCCCGGCCGCCGCCTATAATCCGATCGCCGAGTTCTTCGGCCTGTTCTCCACCCAGGCCATCCCGCGCCAGTTGGTGAGCTGGCCCGGCCGCGAGGCGCCCGGCACCGTCGTGGTGTCCACGAGTCAGCGGCGGCTCTACTACGTGCTCGGCGGCGGCCAGGCGATCCGATACGGGGTCGGGGTCGGCCGTGAAGGCTTTACCTGGTCGGGCACCAAGCTGATCACGGCCAAGCGGGAATGGCCGGGCTGGACGCCGCCGCCCGCCATGCGGCGCCGGATCCCGAGCCTGCCGCACCACATTCCGGGCGGACCGGACAACCCCCTCGGCGCCCGGGCGCTCTATCTCGGCTCGTCCCTGTACCGCATCCACGGCTCCAACGAGGACCACACGATCGGGGCCGCGTCCTCGTCCGGCTGCATCCGCATGACCAATGCGGACGTGATGGACCTTTATCAGCGCGTCCGAGTCGGCACCCGGGTCATCGTCGTGCGCTAGCCGGGCCGCGGCGACCTTCCCTCGCCCGCCCACCTCGCAACGTTCTGGCCAGGCTCGCGGGAACGTTGCTCACTTACGGCCGTTGCTCCGGCATCACGCCCACTCAGCAGGCAGCTCGCCTGTTTTGTGGGCCAATTCTGGAGCACAGCATGCGACTTCTGATCGCCGCCGCGGCGGCATCCCTCATCCTCTCGGGCCCGCTCGCTGCTCAGACGGCAGCGCCCTCGCCGTCCTCGGGCACGCCCACCGGCTCGTCCAACCCGGCGGTCTCGACCGGCGGCAATGCGCCGTCGAACGTCAACGCGTCCGGCCAGGCGACCTTTGTCCAGGCCTCCGCCCTCGAGAAGGGCGCGAACAGCTTCACCGAGGGGCAGGTCAAGTCGCGCCTGGAAGGCGCCGGCCTGACCAATGTCACCGACCTGCGCAAGGATGACGATGGCATCTGGCGCGGCAAGGCCATGCGCAACGGCAAGTCCGTGACGGTCGGCTTCGACTACAAGGGCAACATCTCCGCCTCGTGAGCCGTGGCCGGCCCTCGCGGCCGGCCCGCTCCTTTTCCCCACTCGAAAGGACCACCCGATGACCAAGAGAACCGTGACGGCCATGTTCGACAGCTACGGCGACGCCAGCGCCGCTGTCGGGCGCCTGGAAGCCGCCGGCGTGCCGCATGACGACATCTCGCTGATCTCGAACGACGCCAACGAGCGCGGCCGCTACGACAGCACCAGCGGGCGCCGCACCGACCACCCGGATGCCGGAACGGGCGCCGGGACGGGTGCGACGGTCGGCACCGTGCTGGGCGGCGGCGCCGGGCTGCTGGCCGGTCTCGGGCTCCTCGCCATTCCGGGTCTCGGCCCGGTGGTGGCCGCGGGCTGGCTTGCCTCCACCCTGGTCGGGGCCGGCATCGGCGCGGCCACGGGCGGCACCATCGGCGCGCTGACCGGCGCGGGCATCGACGAGGCCCACGCCCACAGCTACGCCGAGGGCATCCGCCGCGGCGGCACGCTGGTCACGGTCAGGACCGACGACCGGCTGCTCGCCACGGTGACCGACATCCTGGACGATGACGGCACGGTGGACATGGCCGAGCGCGAGCAGAGCTGGCGCAGCCAGGGCTGGACCGGCCGCTACTCGGACAGCGATTACGCGCCCGGCACCACGGGCGCCATGTCCAGCGGCGCCACCGGCGCTGCGGCGTCCACCACCACGGGCCTCGGCACGGGTCTCGGCAGCGGCACGGGCCTCGGCACCGGCCTCGGCAGC
>NZ_JAQGKF010000213.1 GCF_028290205.1 Enterovirga sp.
GGAGGGGCCGCTCGCGGCCGAGGCGCTGCTCGCCCGTCTCGGGCCGCGCCCCGCCGCCGCAAGCGCCGGCCCCTCCCGTCCGCTCGAAGGGGTGCGGGTGGTGGAGGTCGGGCCCTACACGGCCGGGCCCCTGGCCGGGCGCTATCTGGCCGATCTCGGGGCCGAGGTGATCAAGGTCGAGTCCCCCGGCGGCGAGGTCACGCGCTCGTGGCCGCCCCGCTTCGGCGGGCACGGCGGCTATTTCGTCAATTGCAACGCCGGCAAGGCGTCGGTCGTGCTGGACCTCAAGGCGCCGGAGGACCGGGCCCGCTTCATCGCCCTGGTCCGCACGTCGGACGTGCTGCTCGAGAACCTGCGCCCCGGCGCTCTCGGCAAGCTCGGGCTCGGCCCGGCCGATCTCCGCCGGGTCGCGCCCCGGCTCGTCTATGCCTCCGTGTCCGGCTTCGGCCGCGATGCCGGGGCCCGGCCGGCCCTCGACAGCGTGGTGCAGGCCGAGGCCGGGCTCATGTGGCTCGTGGGCGCCGGGGAGCGGCCGCAGCGGGTCGGAATCTCCATCGCCGACCAGGCAGCCGCCCATGCGGCGCCGCTGCTGATCCTGGCCGCGCTGCGCCAGCGCGACAGCACCGGCGAGGGCCAGGATGTCGACCTCGCCATGGAGGACGTCCTCGGCTGGATGCTGGAACTGGCCTGGCCGGACGGCGACCCCGCCCTCGCGCCCTGGTCGACGGTGCCGGCCGCGGATGGATGGGTCGTGGCCCGGGCCGAGAGCGAGGCGGTCGCCGCCGTTCTCTCCGGGGCAGGGGAGCTTGCCCGGGAGGGCGTCGTCGCGAGGTTGGCCGCGGCCGGCATCGAGGCGCTGGCCGTGCTGGAACCGGGCGAGGCCCTGGCGCACGAGGCGGTGCGGCGGCGCGGCCTGGTTCAAGCCGTCCCGACCGGCGCCGATGCGACGGTGCCGGTCCTCTCCGCGCCGCACCGGTTCGGCCGGGGCCCGCTGCCGATCGGCGCGCCGCCCGGGCCGGCCGGCCACGATGCCGGCAGGCTCTTGGACGGTTTGCCGGCTGAAGGCTAGCGGCCCGGCGGATCGGGGAAGAACTCGCCGTTGTGCTCGCCGAGCCCGGGTTCGCGCAGCACCGGGCGGGCCGGCTCGTCCTGGAAGCGGATCGCCGGCGCGATGTGGCGCCGCCCGTCCGGGCCCGTCAGAACCATCTCCCTGAAGGCGGCATGCTCGTCGTCGAGCGCCTCCGGCAGCGTGTTGACCGGGGCGAAGCAGACATCGAGCGGCTTGAACCACTCGATCCAGTGGCTGAGCGGCTTCTCCCGGAACACACCCTCAAGATAGGCCATCAGTGGCCGCTGGTGCGGCCCCGGCCCCTGCTCGCAGAGCGGCACGAAATCCGGCCGCCCGAGCGCGTTCAGGAGATTGCGGACGAACTTGATCTCCTGGCCGCCGAGCGCGAGGTGGCGCCCGTCCTGCGTCTCATACAGCCGGTAGAAGGCCGAGCCACCCCAGGAGCGCTCCTCCTTCGGCACCGGCTGGCGGCCCTCCGTGAAGGTCGGGCCGAGGCCGTTCGGGACCGCCGCCAGGGTGGCGTCGTGCATGGCGATGTCGAGGTAGTCGCCCCGGCCGGTGCGCTCGCGCCGAAGCAGCGCCATCAGCACGCCGGACAGCGCCTGCAGCGAGGCCAGCATGTCAGCCGCCACGATCCCCGGCATGGCGGGCCGGTCGTCCGCCCCGAGATTGATCGACAGCGCGCCCCCCAGGGCCTCCACGGCGAGATCGTGCGCCGGCCGCAGCCGATAGGGCCCGTCCTGCCCGAAGGCGCTGATGGAGCAATAGACGAGCCGCGGGTTGCGGGCGCTCAGCGTCGCGTAATCCACGCCGAGCCGCGCCACGACGCCCGGCCTGAACGCCTCGATGAACACGTCGGCCGTGTCGGCCAGTTCCAGCAGCCTCTCCCGGTCGCGGCTGGTCTTCAGGTCCAGCACCACGCTCTTCTTGCCGCGGTTCAGGTTGCGGAAGAACACCGTGCTGGGCCCGTCGCTCAGGCCGATATGGCGGCCCGGATCGCCCTCGCCGGGCTGTTCCACCTTGATCACCTCCGCCCCATGATCGGCAAAGGCGAGGCTGAGATACGGTCCGGGCAGGAAGACCGAGAGGTCGACGACCCGCAATCCTTCCAGTTTCATCGGCTGCCGTCCTGGTGCGCGGGGCGGGACGAAGACGCGGTCACGCCGGGTTCCTCTTCACCCATTGCCGCGAGATGATCATGCGCTGCATCTCGTTGGTGCCTTCGCCGATGCAGGTCAGCGGCGCGTCGCGGTAGAGCCGCTCGATGTCGTATTCCTTGGAATAGCCATAGGCGCCGTGGATCCGCATCGACTCGATCGAGTTCTCGAGCGCGGCCTCGGAGGAGAAGAACTTGGCCATCCCGGCCTCCAGGTCGCAGCGCTCGCCCCGGTCATAGGTCCGCGCGGCGTCCAGCGTCAGGAGCCGCGCCGCCCTGGCCCGGGTCACCATCTCGCCGAGCTTGAGCTGGATCGCCTGGTGGTCGCAGATGCGCTTGCCGAAGGTCTTGCGGATCTGGGCGTAGCTGGTGGCGAGCTGCAGCGCGCCTTCCGCGATGCCGACGCCCCGGGCCGCCACGTTGATGCGGCCGAGCTCGAGCCCGCCGGTGGCCTGGTGGAAGCCCTGGCCTTCCACGCCGCCGATCAAGTTCTCGGCCGGGATGCGGTAATCCTCGAAGATCAGCTCCGCGGAATCGATGCATTTGTAGCCGAGCTTCTCGAGCTGGCGGCCGACCCGGAAGCCGGGGCCCTTCGGGGCGATGAACAGGCTCATGCCCTTGTAGCGCGGATCCGCCTGCGGATCGGTCTTGACCAGGAGCGCGACCACGGAGCCCTTGATGCCGTTCGAGATCCAGGTCTTCGTGCCGTTGATGACGTAATCGTTGCCGTCGCGCCGGGCCGTCATGCGGATGCCCTGGAGATCGGTCCCGGCATCGGGTTCGGTCAGCGCCAGCCCGCCCCGAACCTCGCCGGTGGCGAGCTTCGGCAGCCACGTCTCCTTCTGGCCCGGCGTGCCGAACCGCTCGATCGCCGCCGCCATGATCAGGTGCGAGTTGAAGATGCCGGTCAGCGCCATCCAGACGCTGGAAATCCGCATCACGATCTCCGCATAGGTGGTCGCCGGCAGGCCGAGCCCGCCGTATTCCTCCGAGATGGTGGCGCCGAACAGGCCGAATTCTTTCATCTGCTCGACGAAAGCGTCCGGATAGGTGTTCTCGTGGTCGAAATGCTTGACGGACGGGCGAATATCCTTCTCGATCCAGCGATCGATGGTCGCGAAGAGTTGCTCTTCTTGTGCCGGATCAATGGTGCGCAGAGTTGGGGCGGGTGCGGTCACGTGTGAACTCCCTTGAATGTCGGGTGCGGATTGTCAGCGGGGCCAAGGCGGGCCAAACGACACGGATGGATTCCCTCTCGGTCACCCTCGAGGCGTTCGGCGACACGGGCTCGCGCCCGGTGCTGGACATCGGCTGCGGCGGCGGCGCGCTGGTGCGGGCGCTGGCTCGGGCCGGGCTGCAGGCGGTTGGGATCGACCCGAGCGGGGCCGCCGTGGCCGAGGCCGCCCGGCGGGCGCCGGCGGCGCGGGTCTGCGTGGCGGCTGCGGAGCGGCTGCCCTTCCCGGACGGCAGCTTCGCCGGTGCGGTCTTTCTCAATTCGCTGCACCACATCGGCCCGATGGAAGAGGCGCTGCGGAGCGCCGCCCGCGTCGTCGGCCGCGGCGGCCCGGTCGTCGTGGTCGAGCCGCTGACACAGGGCAGCTTCTTCCGGGCGTTCCTGGCCATCGAGGACGAGACGGCCGTGCGGGATGCGGCGCAGCAGGCCATCGCCGCCGTCGTGGCCGAGGGCGTGTTTGCGCTCCGCCGCAGCCTCGAATGGGACCGGAGCGATCCGTTCGCCGGCATCGAGCAGTTCCTGGAGCGGGCGGCGGCGGCCGATCAGAGCCGCGACCGCGTCATTCGCGAGCGGCGCGCCGAGATCGAGCGCGCCTTTGCGGCCGAGGCGGTGCGCACGCCCGAGGGCGCTTACGTGCTGATCCAGCCGCTCCGGGCGCACATCCTCGCCGTTGCCTGACCGGGCCGAGAGCGCCGGCCCGAGGGACGACCCGCCCGGCACGGCGCGCATCTCAGTAATCGGCGATGTCCTCGACCGCGTGTCCGCGCTTCGGGATCAGCATGGTGCGGTCGAATTCGCAGACCAGCTTCTTGTGCTGATTGAATCCGCGGGTCCGCACATCGACCACCCCGGCCGTCGGGCGCGATTTCGACTCGCGCTTGCCTGTCACCTCGGTTTCGCTGGACAGCGTGTCGCCGGCGAAGACCGGATGCGGCAGCCTGATCTCCTTCCAGCCGAGATTGGCGATCGCCTTCTGGCTCACATCGGTCACGGTCATGCCGACAATGATCGCCACGGTGAGGGGCGACGCCACCAGGCACTGCCCGAACTCGGTGTGCTTGCCGTACTCCTCGTCGAAGTGGAGCGGGTGCGTGTTCATGGTCAGCAGCGTAAACCAGATGTTGTCCTGCTGCGTGATCGTGCGCCTCGGCCGGTGCTCGTAGATGTGCCCGATCTCGAATTCTTCGTAGTAGCGCCCGAACGACTCCCGGAAGCGATTCGGTCCCATGACGTTAGAGGTAGATAACATCTGGCCCTCCCGACCCGTCACTTGAAAGCGTGACGTGGCTCACGTGTGCAGAACGACCTTGCCCATCGCGGCCCGGTCGAGCAACCGGCGCAGCGCCCGTCCGGCCTCCGCCAGGGGATAGGTTTCGGTGACCGGCGGCCGCACCTGGCCGGCCTCGTACATCCGGCAGAGATCGGCGAAGGCGCGCTTGTCGATCGAGAGCTTCCTCTCCCGGTAGAAGCTCCAGGACAGGCCGATGATGTCGCAATTCTTCACCAGCACATGGTTGGCGGGCACCGTCTGGCGCTCGCCGCCCGCGAAGCCGACCACCAGGATGCGGCCCTCGAAGCGAATGCACTTCAAGGCCGACCGGAAGGCGTCGCCGCCGACCGGATCGAACACCACATCGACGCCGCCGGTCAGGTCCCGGATCGCCGCCACGACGTCGCCACGCGAATCGATCACGTGATCGGCGCCGTGCTTGCGGGCCAGTTCCTGCTTCTCCGGCGTGCTGGCGCTCGCGATGACCGTGGCGCCGAGCGCCTTGCCGACCTCCACGGCCGCGATCCCGACCCCGCCAGCCGCGCCGGTGACGAGCAGCACCTCGCCGGGCCGGAGCCGGGCCCGGTATTCGAGGCCGACATGGGCCGTGCCGTAGGAGATCGGGAACGCGGCCGCCTCGTCGAAGGACATCCCGGCCGGCATCCGGAACACGTGGTCGGCCGGCATGACGGCCTCCTCGGTGAAATAGCCGAAGCGCGCGTAACCGACGGCGCGGTCGCCGGGGGCGAGGTGGTCGACGCCGGGGCCGACCTCCAGCACCTCGCAGCCGGCCTCCATGCCGGGGATCAGCGGCAGCGGCGGCTTATGCTGGTACTGGTTCGAGATCATCAGGGAATCGGCGAAGTTCACGGCGGCCGAGCGCACGCGAAGGCGCACCTCTCCGGGCCCGACCGGCCGGGACGGGATCTCGCTCAGCACCAGGTCCTCGGGCCCGCAATGCCGCTCAATCTGAATTGCCCGAATCAACCCGTCCTCCCGCTGCGGCTTCGGCCACGGCGACGTGCCGCGCCCTTGCCTCGTCGCTTTACATGCAATTCCGGATGCAACAAGGGCCGAGCGCGGCCATCGGCACGGCGCGGCGGGGTCTGCCCGGGGCTGGCCGGGCGGCGCGGCCGGGCTGCCCCGCAGGACGGCTCAGAGCACGTCGAAGGAGACGTGGGGCAGTTCGTAGAGCTGCGACAGCAGCGCGTCGCGGGCGGACAGGATGTGCTTGCGAAGAACGGTGAGCGCGCCGCGCTTGTCGTGCGCGGCCAGCATCTCGAGCAGGCGGGTATGCTCGGTGGCGGCGAGCTTGCTGCGGTCGTAGCGGTAGCCTTCGTGGCGGCGCTTCAGCGCCAGCCGCTCGAAGGTCTGGGCCAGGATGCGGACCACGTAGCGGTTGCCGGACAGCTCGGCCAACTTCAAGTGGAACAGCATGTCGGCCAGGATGCGCTCGGTGAGCACCTGGGCGTTGATGAACTCCTCATAGCGCCGGGCGGAGGCGACCAGCGTGTTGAGGGCGGTGCGCGACAAGGGCCCGCGCTCGAGCGTCACCTGCAGGGCGAACAGCTCCAGGGCTTCCCGGGCGCCGTACAGGCCATAGGCCTCGTCGCGCGTGATGCCGGTCACGTAGAAGCCGCGGCGCGGCAGCCGCGTCACGAATCCCTCCTGGTACAGCCGCTCCAGCGCCTCGCGCACCGGGGTGCGGGACACCTTCAGGGCCTCGGCCAGTTCCTCGTGGACGAGCTTGCGGCCCGGCCCGAGCTGCCCGGCCAGGATCATCCGCTTGATGCTGCTGTAGGTTGCGGAGTTCCGGCTCGGCGCCGTTTCGCGACTCTCCGCCCCAGCAGCCTCGACGATATCCCAGATCGCCTGCCATTCGAGCTTGGGCTGCTCGGCGGCCGGCGGCTTCTTGCCCGCGCCGATCGGGCTGCGGGCCGGCCGGCTCCCAAGAGGACGTTCTGCGGCCACTACGATGCTCTCCTGCGCACCGCAGTGTCGTACGATGCAAATGGCTGCCACGCAAAGCGCCCCGGGCCGGCGTTCTGCATCCAGCACGACTCCGTGATGCGTGGGCCGTGCCCCCGGAGGGTGTGCCGGGCCGGGCTTCCGGGGCCGGCGCTCCGTGTGCTGATTTCCATTGCCACGTTGCTCCCGACCCAAGGCAGGCCGCGCGATCGACCGGCCGTCGACGCCCTGTCATACAGCCACGGGTTCCATTGCGCAGCCCAATTTTTCATGCAATTTGGTATCCTATCCTGACGAAAGGATACCTCGGGGCGGCCTCCGGATCCGAGGAGAACACAGCTTAGGGGCAGGGCGCTTCGGCCTGCCATTGTGCATGATGTACTCGCTCCGACCGTCCAACCCCGTACCCTTGCTCAACCGACGAGGCGCCGCGTGACCCGGTCCCTTCCCCTGGCCGGCGTGGTCGTTGTCGAACCTGGGGCTCGCATCGGCGCGGCCGTGTGCGGCTCGCTCCTCGCCCATCTGGGCGCCACCGTGATCGTGCCCGAAGGGCTCGCGGCCGACGGCGGGGGCAAGTTCCGCCACCGCGACCAGATGATCGCCGGCAAGCTGAGCGTCCGGGCGGACGCGGACATGCTCGACCGGCTTGTGGCCCGCAGCGACATCGTCCTGCTGTCGAGCGACCTGGATCCCGGCCGGCGGCCCGGGGCCTGGCCCGGAGCGGCCGGGCGGGTCGAGTGCGATGTCACCGCCTTCGGCGACAGCGGGCCCATGGCCGGCCTCGCTTTCTCCGACGCTCAGATCCAGGCGCTGTCCGGCATCATCGACACCACCGGGATGGCCGATGGGCCGCCAGCGCCGATCCGGCTGCCGATCGTCGAGTTCATGACCGGCGTCTATGCCGCTGCCGCGTGCCTCAGCGCCTGGCGGGTCCGGCGCCTGGGGGGCAGCGGTCAGGCGATCGACATGTCGCTCTATGACTGCGCCTTCGCGTCCATGGCGACCTTCCTGCCCCGTCTTCTCGATGGCAGCGGCGCCAGCGTCGGCCGGGTCGGCAACCGCCATGCCATGGCCTCGCCCTGGAACGTCTTCCAGGCGCAGGACGGCTGGGTGCTCGTCTGCGCCGCGAGCGACATGCAATGGAGCCGCATCTGCGAGGTCGTGGGACGTCCCGAGCTGGCCCAGGATCCGCGCTACTTGCGGGTGGCCGATCGCGTCGCCCGGCATCGCGAGGTGGACGGCATCCTCCAGGGCTGGATCGGCGCGGGCAGCATCGCCCGCTCCATCGAGGTGCTCGGGCGCGTCGGCATTCCCTGCGGGCCGGTCACGCCGGTTGACGGGTATCCGCGCGAGGCCAATCTGGAACACCGCAAGGCGGTGCTGCGCGTTCCCGGCCCCGGCGGCTCGGCGCCGATCTTCGTTCCCGCCTCACCCTTGCGGATGAGCGGAACCCCGGCCGTGTCGCCGGACCGCATCCCGGAGCCCGACCAGGACCGGGCGGCCGTCGCCCGCCTGCTCGATGAGCCCCGGTTCGCGCCGCTCAGCAGCGCCGCCCGGGCAGGTGCCCTGCCGCTCTCTGGCATCCGGGTTCTCGAGATCGGCCATTACACGACGGCACCGCTCAGCGCCCGGCACCTGGCCAATCTCGGCGCCGACGTCATCAAGATCGAGCCCGCGACCGGCGAGGCGGTGCGCGACTGGGCCCCGGTCAAGAACGGCACCGGCTACTTCTTCGTCTACACCAACGCCGACAAGCGCACGCTGGTCCTCGACCTGGAGACGGCGGACGGCGTCGCCACCCTGAAGGAGCTGATCGCCCGCTCCGACGTGCTGATCGAGAACCTGAAGCCCGGGGCGCTCGCCAAACGCGGCTGCTCGGCTGCGGAGATCGCCCGGGTCAACCCGCGCATCGTCTACTGCCCGGTCTCCGGCTTCGGGGCCGACACCATCTACGCCGCGAGGCCCGCCTACGACACCGTGATCCAGGCCATGTCAGGCTTCATGGACCTGACGCGGGCCGGCGATGTGCCGGTCAAGTCCGGCATCTCATCGGCCGACATCATGGGCGCCGAGATGGCGGTGGTCGCCGTCCTGGGCGCGCTCGAAGCGCGGGACCGCACCGGCCTCGGCCAGGCGATCGACCTGTCCATGCAGGATGTCGGCTCCTGGCTCACCATGCCGCTCTGGAATGGCGACGAGGCCGCCCCGCGTCCCGCCGTCGTGGCCGCCCGGGACGGCTTCGTCATGGTCGAGACGGTGTCGGGCGAGGACGTCCCGGCTGCCATCGGCATGGCGCCGGAGCGCGCCGGCGAGATGTCGCGCGCCGAGCTGGCCGAGGCTCTGGCCCGGCAGGGTCGGCGCGCCGCGCCCGTCCTGACCGCGCAGGAGATGCTGCATTCCGACCAGACCCGCGAGCGCGGGCTTCTGTATTACGGGCGCGCGCCGGACGGCGAGGAGTGGCCCCTGGTCGCGAGCCCGCTTCGCCTCAAGGGCACGCCTCCGGTGCTGCGGACCCCGATGGGAGCTCTCGGCAGTGACGGCCCGGCCATTCTGGCGGAGCTCAGGCGGGACGCGACCCCCGCCGTGAGGGGAGCCGCAGGATGACGGCCCCGAACTTCCGCCACCTCGATTACGAGGTCCGCGACCGCGTCGCCGAGATCACGATGCGGCGTGAGCCGGTCAACGCGATCGACCACGCGCTGATTGAGGACATCAACGAGGCCTACCGGACGGCCAAGGCCGATCCCGGCGTGCGGGCCATCATCCTGACCAGCGCGTTCGAGAATGCGTTCAGCGCCGGGATGGACCTCGCCATGATCCGCAACGCCCGCGGGCTCGATCTGCGGCGTTATCTCGAGAAGCTGTATTTCGAGATGCACGACCTGCAGTACCGGATGGGCAAGCCGACCATCGCGGCGCTGACCGGGCCGGCGCGCGCCGCCGGTGTCACACTGGCGGTGTCCTGCGACGTGCTGATCGCCAGCGAGACGGCCTCGCTCGCCTATCCGGAGATCGATGTCGGCGTGATCCCGGCGATGCATTTCGTGCACCTGCCGCGGCAGATCGGGCGCCACAAGGCCTTCGAGCTCCTGTTCAGCGGCAAGCCGATCAGTGCGGCCGAGGCCTGTTCGCGCGGCATCCTGAACCGCGTGGTCCCGCCCGGGCAGGTGATGGACGAGGCCCGCAAGCTGGCGCGCGACTTCGCGTCCAAATCGCCCCTGGTCATGCAGCTCGCCCGGGACTCCTTCATGCGGGCGAACGACTTCGAGTACCGCCGCGCCATCGAGAACGTGGTCGAGACGATCTGCAACATCATCGAGACCGATGACGCCCAGGAAGGCCTGAACGCCTTCAACGAGAAGCGGCGACCCAATTGGTGACGGCAAGATGATCGAGGAACTTCGCAAGTATATCGGCGTGCAATCGGACTGGGAGACGGCCTGCGACCGGGTCGAGGCCGGGGCCGTGCGCCGCTTCGCCCAGGCCATCATGGACGAGGATCCGGCCTTCGGGCCGCAGGGCGAGGACCGCTTCGGCGGTCCCGTCGCACCCCCGCTCTATCCGATGATGATGTTCCGGCGCCCGCTCGGCGCGCCGGACCCGTTGCGGATCCACGCCGGCGACCCCGAGTTCGACGGCATCGGTCAGGGAAGCAGCGTCACGCGCGGCCTGCCGGAGATCGCGCCGCTGGCCGGCTGGGCCATCCTGAACGGCGGCACCGAGGTCGAGCTGTTCCGCTACGCGCGGCACGGCGAAACCATCCGCATGCGGTCCCGCTACGCCGACATCACCGAGAAGGATACGAGCAAGGGGCCGATCGTGCTTGTGGTCACCGAGACCGAAATCGCCACCCCGGACGGGGAGGTTCTCTTGCGAGCCCGCCGCACGCTGATCCGGAGGAAGCCGCGATGACCCTTCCGCACGGGCAGCTGGTCTTCGAAGACGTGGAGGCCGGCCAGGAGGTCGACGCGCTGGTCAAGGGGCCGCTCGGCACCATGCACCTGATGCGCTGGTCCGCCGCCATGGAGAACTGGCACCGCATCCACTACGACCGGACCTTCGCGCAGGAGCACGACAAGCTTCCCGACATCCTGATCAACGGCTCCCTGAAGCAGCAATTCATTCTGCAATGCCTGAAGGATTGGGCGGGGCGGGCCGGCTGGGTGTGGAAGGTCGGGTTCCAGTTCCGGGCCATGAACCTGGTCGACGAGACCCTGACCGTCTGGGCTCGGGTCAAGGCCACGCGTGACGTCGGCCCCTATGGCCT
The DNA here is from genome assembly GCF_028290205.1 of Enterovirga sp. Classification (GTDB taxonomy): domain Bacteria; phylum Pseudomonadota; class Alphaproteobacteria; order Rhizobiales; family Beijerinckiaceae; genus Enterovirga. The sequence continues at coordinate 10,965 of NZ_JAQGKF010000213.1, forward strand.
CGTCGAGCTCGAACTCGGCATCCGCAACGGGGCCGGAACCGAATCCACGCCCGGCACCGCCACTGTGGCGCTGCCTCATCGCGGCGGGGCGCCCGTGCCCTATCCGTTCCGCGCCCCCGCCTGACCTGTCCGAGGAGCCGCCGCCATGTCCGACCTGCCCAAGGCGATCCAGATCAACGAGGAGGGGCCCCGCGAGGGGTTCCAGTTCGAGCGCGGGCCGATCCCGACCGCTCGCAAGATCGAGCTGATCGACAGCCTGTCCGAGACGGGCCTGAACCAGATCCAGGTCGCCTCCTTCGTGAACCCCAAGAACGTGCCCGGCATGGCCGATGCGGACGAGGTGGTGGCCGGCTTCACCCGCCGTCCCGGCGTCCGCTACACCGCGCTGTGGCTGAACGAGAAGGGCCTGCAACGGGCGCTCGCGACCGGGCGGCTCGACGTCAAGGGCTCGCTCTCGCTCACCGCCTCCGAATACTTCCTGAAGCGCAACCAGAACCGCACGGCGGCCCAGGACCTCGAAGCCGAGCGCAGCATCGCCCGCATGTACCGGAGCCTCGGCGTGCCGGTGGAGCGGACCTCCATCCGGGCGGCCTTCGGCTGCAACTACCAGGGCGACGTTCCGGTCGCCCACGTGGTCCGGCAGATCGGCAGCCTGATCGAGGCCGCGGGCGAGGAGGGGTTCACCATCAAGCTCGTGTCCCTGGCCGACACCATGGCCTGGGCCACACCCGCCTCCGTGAAGCGGCTGGTCGGGGCCGTGCGCGAAGCCCATCCGAACCTCGACGTGGCGCTGCATCTGCACGACACGCGCGGCATGGGCATCGCCAACGCCTATGCCGGGCTGGAGATGGGGGTGACGACCTTCGATTCCTCCGTCGCCGGGCTCGGCGGCTGTCCCTTTGCCGGCCATCGCGGCGCGGCCGGAAACGTCTGCACCGAGGACCTCGTCTTCATGTGCGACGAGATGGGGATCGCCACCGGCGTCGACCTGCAGAAGCTGATCGCCTCCGCCCTCCTGGCCGAGGAGGTCGTCGGGCATCCGTTGCCAGGCTCCGTCATGCGCGGCGGAACGCTCGCCGCGCTGCGGGCCGCGGCCCAAAGGGCGGCTGCCGCATGAGCGCGGTTCGTCTCACCCAGGAACTCGGCGCCTTTGCGTCCGGACTCGATGCCGCGAAGACGCCGGCCGAGGCGCGAGCCCGCGCCATTGGCGGCTTCATCGACTGCATGGGCGTGATGATCGCCGGCGCCAGCCAGGATGCCGCCGCCATCGTGCGCGCGGTCGAGCGGCCGGCTGGGGGAGCGGCCACGCTGTGGCCCGGCGGCGAACGCGCCGTGCCCCGGAGTGCGGCCCTGATCAACGGCACGGCCGCCCATGCGCTCGATTTCGACGACACGGGCCTCAAGGGCCATCCGAGCGCCGTGCTGGTGCCGGCCATTCTGGCCGTGGCCGAGGAACTCGGCAGCAGCGGCGACCGCATGGTGACGGCCTATCTGGCCGGCTACGAGACCTGGGCCGAGCTGATCTACCGGGAAACGGACCAGCACCCGACCAAGGGCTGGCACATCACCGGCATCTTCGGGGCGATCGGTGCGGCCGCGGCCTGCGCTCATCTGCGAGGGCTGGACGCCCGCACCACCGCGACGGCGATCGCGATCGGGGCGTCCCAGAGCTCCGGGCTGCTGTCGAATTTCGGCTCCATGACGAAGCCGCTCCATGCCGGGCTCGCGGCCAGGTCCGGCGTGTTCGCGGCCGAACTCGCGGCCGCCGGAATGAGCGCCTCCGAGGACGCGCTCGAACACCCGCAGGGGTTTCTGGGGGCCGTGTCGCCGGCCGGCCGCATCGACCTGACCTCGCCGGTCCAGGCCGGCCGCACCTGGCGCATGCTGTCGGCCGGGCTGAACGTGAAGAAGTTCCCGATGTGCTACTGCACGCACCGGGCCATCGACGGCGCCCTCGACCTGCGCCGCAAGCACGGCCTGACCCTCGACGACATCGCCGATGTCGAAGTGGCGATGAGCGCCCGCAACGCCACCATCCTGCGCCACCACGGCCCCCAGGAGGAGCTGGAAGCCAAGTTCAGCATCGAGTTCGCGATGGCTTCGGCCTTTGCGGCCGGCAACGTCGGGCTGGCCGAGGTCCGTGACGACTTCGTTCTCCGGCCGGAGATCCAGGCCTTCTTCCCCCGGGTCCGCACGCGCACCGATGTGGAAAGCGACCCGGTCACCGGCCACAGCCGCTTCGACAAGGTCGAACTGCGCCTGAAGGACGGGCGCGTCGTGGACAGCGGCGAGATCACCGCCGCCCGCGGCGCCGCAAGCGTTCCCCTCACACCCGCCGAGACCTTCGCGAAGTTCAAGGCGTGCCTCGACAGCGCGGGCTCGTCCCTGGATCCGGACGCGCTCTTTGAGCGCCTGACCGGCCTCGATGGGGTGGCCCGGGCGCAGGATCTCTTCGCCGTGCGTGCGAGCGCGGCGGCATAGGAGCGATGATGAGCGATCACACGACGGTTCCGCCCGGGGGCGGGTCCGCATCCCCGAGCTATGGGATCGAGACGAGCCAGAGTTCGAGTTTCGAGCTGCCGCCGGATGTCGTCGAATACCGGGACCTGGCGCGCCGCATCGTCCGCGAGGAGATGCTGCCGCTGGAGCAGGAGTTTCTGGCCAGCACGGGCCACGCCTATGGGCTGAAGGAGGTGCTGTCGCTGAAGGCGGTGTTTTCGCAGGCGGTGGTCGACCGGCTCGTGAAGATCTCGCGCGACACCGGCTTCTGGTACCTCTTGGTGCCGGAATCGCATGGCGGCAGCGGGCTCTCCATGCTGGCGCGCGTCGCCGTGATGGAAGAGTTCATGTATACGGCGGTGCCGTTTCCGTTCGCGAACGTGCCGAACATCCTCTACCATTGCAAAGGCGAGCAGGCCGACAAGTACCTGACGCCGGTGATCGAGGGTCACAAGACCACGAGCTTTGCCCAGACGGAGCCGAATGCCGGGTCCGATCCGGGCGGCATGATGCAGACCCGGGCTGTTCGCGATGGTTCCGACTGGGTGCTGAACGGCACCAAGATGTGGATCTCGATGGCGGCGGAGAGCGACTTCCTGCTTGTCCAGGCCGTGACCGATTCCACCAAGCGCCAGCGCGGCGGCATCACCATGTTCCTGGTGGACCGCGACAATCCCGGCCTCAAGGTGGAGCAGCCCGGCATCCGGACCTGGCTCGGCCCGCGCGCCGCGCAGTACATCGTGCATTTCGACGATTGCCGGGTCAGCGATGCGGCGGTGCTGGGCGAGGTCGGCAAGGGCTTCACGCTCGGCCAGACCTGGCTCACCATCCACGATCGGCTGATGCGCGGGCCCTATGCGCTGGGCAAGATGCAGCGCGCGCTGGACATGTGCGTCGACTACGCCAAGCAGCGCGTCACCTTCGGCAAGCCGATCTCGGAACGCCAAGCGGTGCAGTGGAAGCTGGTCGACATGTATGTCGACATCCAGGCCCTGCGGGCGCTGGTCTACGAGAACGCCGCCCGGGCCGACCGGGGCCAGGACGTCCGCAACGAGGCCGCCATGGTCAAGCTGTGCGCCTCCGACTGGGGCACCCGCACGCTCGACCACGCCATCCAGATCCACGGCGCCATGGGCGAGTCGCTCGAACTGCCCCTGACGCTGTTCTACCGCTACGTCCGCAACACCCAGATCGGCGGCGGCACGAGCGAAATCCAGCGCCACCTCATCGCCCGCAAACTGCTGAGCTGAACCGCCACGGCGCCGGGCCCACGCCCCCGGCGCCGCGCCGCCGCGCTCCGGCGCCGGCTTGCCAGGGCGTCGGGGATTGCGGCATGGGTGGCCGGTGGCCCGGCAGCTGCCTCCCCTCATCGCGCTGAAAGCCTTCGAAGCCGCCGCCCGGCATCTCAGCTTCACGTCAGCCTCGCACGAGCTGAACGTCACGCAAGGCGCCATCAGCCGGCACGTGAAGACGCTCGAGACCTATTTCGGCACGCCCCTGTTCCACCGGCGCCAGCGCGGGCTCGAACTCACGCCCGAGGCCGAGGCCTACCACCAGACCGTTCGCGAGACGCTCGACACGCTGGAGCGCGCCACGCGTCGGCTGCTGGCCCGGTCGGACCGCCGGGTCCTCACGCTCACCGTGCTGCCCACCCTCGCCATGATCTGGCTCATTCCCCGCCTGGCGGAGTTCAACACCCTGCACCCCAATGTCGAGGTGCGGCTGATCACCTCGATCCTGCCGGCCGATTTCGCCACGGAGATCGACCTCGCCATCCGGGTCGGCCAGCCGGGCCCCGACGGGGCGGAGGCGGACCGGGCCCGGATCGAGCTCGTGATGTGCGAGGATTGGCGCGGAATCGCGGCCGATCCCCTCCTGCCCGACCGCCTCGTGCCGGTCTGCACGGAGGCTCTCCTCCAGCGCGGCCCGCCGCTGCGCCGACCCGGCGACCTCGCCGGCCACGTGCTGCTGCACAACGCCACCCGCCCCCATGCCTGGGCCGATTGGCTCCGGGCGGCGGGGGCGGCCGGGGTGGATCCGAGGGGAGGGGTCTCCTACGGCCACTTCTTCATGGTTCTGCAAGCGGTGCTGCAGGGCAGGGGCGTCGGCTGCGTGCCGCATGTGCTCGTGGCCGACGATCTCCAGGCGGGCCGGCTGGTCGCGCCCCTGCCGCAGCCCGTGGAGAGCGCCGGCGGCTATCACCTTCTCTACCGGCGGCGGGACCTGGACGAGCCGCTGATCCGCCTGTTTCGCGACTGGCTGGTCGGCGAGGCGCGGCTCTTCGCCGGGCGTCTCACGTCCCTATCTGGACCGGGCTCGTCAGGCGACGCAGGGCCGCCAGGATGCTGAGCGCGGTGATCCGGCCGGTCTTGGGGTTCTCGTCGCTCGGGATGTTGGCGATCGACATGGTGAAATCGGCGCTGTCGCTTTCGACCGTGATGGTGTGACGGTTCCGGTCGAGGCCGGGAACAGCCCAGATTTCGATGGTGGTGCGGTCGGGCCCGATGCCGGCGAGGCTCAGCGCCGCCGCCACGTTGACGTTGGCCGGGAAGCCCACGACGGCCTCGCGGGCCGTGCCATCGAACACCTTGAGGGGTTCGGACAGCGCCGACACGTCGATGTTGTTGCGAACGAGGTAGGGCGCCCCTTTGAGCCCGGCAGGCGGCTTGCGGGTCACCATGGTGACCCTTCTGATCTCGCCCTCGGCCGCCGCCCGCACCGCGTCGAGGCCGAGCAGCGCGCCGCTCGGCACCACGATGCGGCCGTTGTGGCGCCGCGCCAGGTCTTCGACGTCGGTGTGGGTCAGCAAGGCGCCGACACTGATCACGACCAGGGTGCGGCCGGCCTCGAGAGCCGGCACGGCGAGCTCGCGAAACACCTCCGCGGGCGCGCATTCGACCACGATGTCCGCATGCCGGCCGAGCTCGGCCAGCGGCACCACCGGAACCGGGCTCCTGAACCCGGCCACGACGGCGGCGGCCCGCTCCGTGTTGCGGGCCGAGACGGCGGCGAGGCGCAGCCCCGGCAATCCGTCGTCGAGCGCGCGGGCGAGCTTCTGGCCGATGGCCCCGAAGCCGCCAATGGCGACCGTCTTGGCGCCGCTGTCCTGGCCCGCAATGTTGGCACTCATGTTCGTCCTCGGCGGCGCGAAAACCGGAACTGGGTCCGGTCGCGAAAATAGGGGGCCGCCCACAGCACCGCGCGGCGGGCGACGTCAAGCGCGGATCATCCGCAGCCGCGGCGCCCGGCGCAAACGAAATCTAGGCCGGATCCGCATGAGCAAAACTCATGGGCTGCCGTGGCCCGCCCCGGGCCCAGCGGCCGGGTGGCGCCGGCGGCATGAGTACGCGGCGGCCCCGGCGACGGGCTAGGCGGTGCCCCGATGCCGAGCGGCCGTGCGGGCCATGTCCGGTTCACCGGGCCGTGTTTCGACCCCGAGTTCCGGGATGGCGATGATGGGCGCCCCGCGGAAATCTCGTCGGGTGACGATGGCCCCGCGTTCCTCGAGATGGCCGATCACACGCCGGGCGCGGCCGCCGGAACTGGTGCCATAGGCCTGGGCGAGGGCCGCATCGGACGGGCAGGGCAGGCCGTCGAGCGCGGCCCGGGCCACCACCAGAAACAGCCCGGCGAGGTCGTCCGGCAGCTGGGCGGCGAGGGTCTGGGCGCGCTCCCAGCCCGGCCCGTCCATCACCTCCTCGCCGGCCTCGGCCCGCGCCACGGCGAGCCGCCGGCGGAACTCCGACAGGGTCATGGCCTCGCCGCCGAGCCGCCTGACCCGGCAGCGGACCAGGAAGTCCTGATACAGCACCGCAGCCGTGCAGGTGAGCGCATCGGCGTCGGCCAAAACCTCGGCCAGCACGCTGGCGATGGCCGCCTCGCGCTCGGCCGGATCCACCGGCTCGGCATCGGCCGGCTCGGCGGGCGGCGGAGGCCGGTACGCGGCGAGTTGCACCAGCACGTCCTGGCCTGGCGGCCGCGGGCGGGGCCGCGGCGCACCGGACCCCTGCAGCGGCGAGCGGGCCGCCGGCACGGGTGCGAGCACCAGCGTCCGGACCTCCGCGCTGGGCGGCGGCGGCGCCACGAGGGCCGGGGCGGCGCCCCGGCTTCCCGTTTCGGTGGGGCCGATCTCGACCGTGAGAGGGCGCCGCGACAGGGCCGGACCGAGCGCCACGAACTGCCCCGGCGTGAGATCGCGAAACGCTTCCGCGCTGCGCCGCTCGAGCCCGAGCAGGTCCGCGGCGCGCGCCATGTCGATGTCCAGAAAGGTGCGGCCCATGAGAAAGTTGGAGGCTTCCGCCGCCACGTTCTTGGCGAGCTTGGCCAGGCGCTGGGTGGCGATCACCCCGGCCAGGCCGCGCTTGCGGCCGCGGCACATCAGGTTGGTCATCGCACCCAGCGACAGGCGGCGCGCCTCGTCCGACACCTCGCCGGCAATGGCGGGCGCGAAGAGCTGCGCCTCGTCCACCACCACGAGCACCGGGTACCAGAGCGACCGGTCGGCCTCGAACAGCCCGTTCAGAAACGCGGCGGCGGCCCGCATCTGGCCTTCCACGTCGAGCTCGTCGAGGGACAGCACGGCCGAGACGCGGTGCTCGCGCACCCGCGCCGCGATGGCCCGCATCACGTCCTCGTCCGCCTGGGCCTCGATCACCACATGGCCGAACCGCTCGGCCAGGGTCACGAAGTCGCCTTCGGGGTCGATCACGACCTGCTGCACGAGGCCGGCGCTGCGCTCCAGCAGGCGGCGCAGCAGGTGCGATTTCCCAGACCCCGAATTGCCCTGAACCAGGAGGCGGGTCGCCAGCAGCTCCACAAGGTCGAGCGCGGCCGGCTGGCTGCCGGCCGTGCCCAGCTCGATCTGTCGCCCCATGTGCCCCCCGTTCCGCAGCGCTCGGGATAGCACGCGCAGAGCTGTTCCGGTTCGGCCGTCCACGGAGCGTCCACAGGGTGGACGCCGCAGGCGGCCGAGGAGGCGAGGGGCGCGCCTGAGCCGGCGAGGCGCCTTGCCTCGCGCCCTCCTGTCGGTCAGACGCGACCGTGGGGCCGCACGGCCCCGCTTGGACGGCCAACGCCGCCATCCCGGGGGAAACCATGTCGGTCAGCTACAACTTCACCGGCCGCACCGCGATCGTGACGGGCGGCGCGAACGGGATCGGCCGCGGCGTGGCGGCCCGCCTGCAGGCGGCGGGCGCGACGGTGGCGGTGTGGGATCTGGCCCGGGGGGACCTCGCGGGCGTGCTCCACGCCGAGGTGGACGTCACGCAGGCCGATCAGATCGGTCGGGCTTTGGAGGAGCTCCTCGCCGCGACCGGCCGCATCGACATCCTGATCAACAATGCCGGCCTGACCGGCGGATCCTGCGCCGTCGAGGCCTTCGACCCGGCGCAGTGGCGCCGCGTCATCGACGTGAACCTGACGGCGGTGTTCGAGGTGTCGCGCCGGGTGGTACCGGTGATGCGGGCCGCCGGGCGCGGCCGCATCGTCAACATCGCCTCGCTGGCCGGCAAGGAAGGAACGCCCTTCCTGTCCGCCTATTCGGCCGCCAAGGCAGGCGTGATCGCCTTCACGAAGTCGCTCGCCAAGGAGCTGGCCGATACCGACATCCGGGTCAACAGCGTCGCGCCGGCCGCCGTCGAGACCGACATCCTGAAGCAGATGAGCCGGCCGCTGGTGGAGACGATGATTGCCAAGAGCCCGCTCGGGCGGCTCGGCACCGTGGAGGAGGTCGCCGAGCTGGTGCTCTGGCTGTGCTCGGACGCCTGCTCGTTCAGCACCGGGGCCGTGTTCGACGTCTCAGGCGGACGGGCCACCTACTAGCGCGGGCAGCGCCTGTCGGCACCGCCCGCCTCCGTCCGGCTTACTGCTTTTCGATCCCGGCGGTCTCGACGACGTCACGCCACTTCTCCGTCTCGCTCGCCCGGAAGGCGGCGAGCTCCTGCGGGGCGCAGGCATGGGGAATGCCACCGACCTTGCCGAAGAACTCCTTGGCGCCCGGCGCGGCGATGGCGCTCGTGAAGGCGCGGTTCAGCGTCTGCACCAGCTCGGGCGGCGCGCCGGCCGGCAGGAAGGCCGCGAACCAGCCGATCAGCTCGTAGTCGGGCACGCCCGCTTCCATCATGGTCGGAACGCCCGGGAACGATTCCACCCGTTGCGCGGTCGTCACGGCCAGTGCCCGCAGGGCCCCGGAGGAGACCTGACCCATGGCCGTCGTGGCGTCGGCCACGAAGGTGTCGACATGGCCGCCCAGGAGATCGTTGATGATCTGCGGCGCGCCCTTGTAGGGCACGTGCCGCAGGTTGGTTCCGGTCCGCATCTTGAACAATTCGGCCCCGGCCCGGGCCGAGGAGCTGCTCGCCCCGAAGGTCAGGTCGCCCGGCTTCTGCTTGGCCAGCGCGACGAGCTCGGCCACGGAGTTCACCGGCAGCGTCGGCCGAACCACGAGGACGAGCGGGATCCGCATCAGGCATGAGACGGGCGTGAAATCCCCCGCCGGATCGTAGGGCAGGGCGCGATACAGGCTGAGATTGGCCGCGTGGGTCGTGTTGGACCCGATGAACACGTTGTAGCCGTCCGGCGGCAGCCGCACGAAATCTTTCACGGCCACGATGCCGTTCGCGCCGGGCTTGTTCTCGATGATGACCGGCTGCTTCAGCTCGGTGGACAGCTTTTCACCCATGTAGCGGGCCAGGCTGTCCGTCGCGCTGCCGGCCGGGAACGGCACGGTGAAGCGGATCGGGCGGGCCGGATAGGTTTCCGCCTGTGCCATCGCACCCGGCAGCAGGGCTGCTGCGGCGGCGAGCGAAAGCAGGGTTCTCCTCAGCATTACGTCGTCCTCAATCTCGGTCTGGCTTGGCCGGCGCGGTGCGCCGGCGGAGGGGGGTGGGCGTGTCAGGCCGCATCCGCGGCGGGAGCATCGACGACCGGGAGGCGCAGCACGCCGTTGCCCAGCGCCTTGCCGGTCTGGTCGAGGCGGAGGGTGCGGGTCGCGCCGCCCCCAAGCGCCCGGCGCATGACGACCATCACGGCCTCGATGTTGTCCATCGGGTAGACCTCGACCTCGCCCCGGACCCAGTCGCCGAACAGGGCCTTCACGGCCGCGGGCGTGACCGTGCGGAGGACGGCCGGGTAGTCGGCCGGCGTGCGGGCGATGACGCCGACGGAGACGCTGTCGCTCTTGTCGCCCGAACGGACGTAGGCGATCTCGTGCAGGAACGGCATGTCAGGCCTCCAGAATCTCGACGCGCTGGCGCACGGCGTCGCGCGGCACCAGGGTCGGCCACACGGAGATCACGGGGCGGGGCTTGAGGGGGGCCCCGAAGGACGTCCCGCCCGGTCCCATGATCCAGAGCTGCGCGCAGGCGCGACGGACCTTCTCGGCCTCTGCCTTGGTGTCGGTGTGCACCGCGACCCGCAGGCCGACCTCGTTCGGGTCGTAGGTCGGAACGCCGGCCGCCGGGCCGTGCAGCATGTTCACGCCCACGAGGTCGAACTGGACCTCGTCCGCCTTGAGGCCGAGGCGCTCGAAGCGCTCCAGCATGGTGATCTTGGCCTTCTCGGCCCGGCCCAGGGCGTCCGGCCAGGGGAAGAACATGATGCCTTCGCCGATCCAGCCGTCCTCGTAGCCGATGATCAGCTTCAGCATGTCCGGGCGGCCACGGCCGCCCATCTGGCTGACCCGCACGCGGTCGGGGCCGATCTCGTCGAGCCGCAGCCGCGTGAAGTCGGCGACGCCGTCCGGCATGATGTAGCTCGCCGGGTCCATGACCTCATAGACCAGGTGTTCCTTGACCGTGTGGGCGTCGACGCGCCCGCCGGACCCGGGCACCTTGGTGATCACGGCGGTGCCGTCCCGGCTGAATTCGGCGATCGGGAAGCCGACGCGGCCCATGTTGGGCATCTCGGCGAAGCGGGACGACATGCCGCCCGTCGCCGCCGAGGCGCATTCCATGACGTGGCCGATCGTGATGCCGGCCGCGATTAAATTCGGGTCGGTGCGATCGTAATCCCAGTCGAGCGCGTGCATCAGCGGCCCGACATAGAGGGCGTTGTCGGAGACACGGCCGGCGACCACGACGTCGGCGCCCTGATCCAGCGCCTCCCGAATGCCGGACGCGTCCGTATAGGCGTTCGCCGCGACCACCCGGTTGCGGATGCGCTTGAACTCGGTGTCGCCCGTGTCGAGGTTGGTGAGCGGCACGCCCGCATCCATCAGCTCGTCGATGCGGTCGATCAGGTTGTCGCCTTCGATCAGCGCGATCTTGGTGCCGGTGAGGCCGAGCGAGCGAGCCACCTCGGCCACCTGGGCTGCGCCGGCGCGCGGATTGGCCCCGCCGCCGTTGCAGACGATGCGGACCCCCTTCTCGCGAGCGAGAGGCAGCAGCGCGGCCATATGGGCCGGCAGGTCGGAGATGTAGCCGGCCTTGGGGTCCTTGCCGCGCTGGCGCTGCAGCAGCGCCATGGTCAGTTCCGCCAGGTAATCCATCGACAGGAAGTCGACATTGCCCTCGCGGAGCACCTCCAGGGCCGGGTCGAGGGCGTCCCCCCAGAAGCCCGAGCCGGCGCCCAATCTTACAGTGTCGGGCATCGCAGCCTCCCCAAAAGCCGGCGCGGCAAGGCGGCCGCCCGATCTGTCCCAAGCCTAGGCGTCACGGCCTCAGCGGTCAACGTTTTCCGGAACTGCGTTCCGCAGAGTGGACGGGCGACGGCGCGGCGGATGCCGGTTCGCGTCCTTCCAGCCGAGCGCGTCCTCGGCGATCAGCACGCGCTGGACGTTGGGCGAGCCCTCGCCGGTGGCCAGCATGGCGATATGCGCCGAGAAGAAGCCGACCGGATAATCGGCCGCCAGCGCATAGCCGCCGAAGATCTCGGCCGTCGCCTGTGCCGCGCGCTTGGCCGCCGCGCCCGCAAAATACTTGGCATAGGAGGCCGCGCGCCGCGCCGGCGCGCCGGCATCCATCAGGGCCGCGGTCTGCCGGGTGAGGAGGCGGGCCGCCTCGATCTCCACCGCCATGTCGGCGAGCTGCTGCTGCACCATCTGGTAGCGGCCGATTGCCTGCCCGCCGACCACGCGGGTGCGGGCATAGTCGCGTGCGAGGTCGAAACAGGCCTGGGCCGCCCCGACCAGCCGGGAGGCCACGCTGAGCCGCCCGTAATCGAGCGCCCCCATGGCGACCTTGAAGCCCTCGCCCTCCTGGCCCAGCCGATTCTCGACCGGCACCTCGACATCGTCGAGAAACACCGCGCAGGAGCGGATCACCGGGGACAGGCCCGGCATGGCGATGGGCTGGGTGGAGTAGCCCTTCTGGGTCTTCGGTTCGATCACGAAGGCGCTGACGCCGGCATGGCCGTCGTCCCGCGAGGTGCGGGCGAAGATCAGCCCCGCCTCGCACTGGTCGGCGAGGGTGATCCACATCTTGGAGCCGTTCAGCACGTAGCGGTCGCCGCGCCGCTCCGCGACCGTCTTCATGGAGCCGAAGGCGTCGGAGCCGCCGCCCGACTCGCTCAGCCCGAACATGCCGATGCGGCGCCCGCCGATCAGGTCGGGCACGAACCGCCGCACCTGGTCGTCCGTGCCCCAGTTCCAGATGGTGAGCGGGCAGGTCATGGCCTGCGAGTTCATGGTCACGCCGAGATCGGGGCGCTGCCGCGAGATCTCCTCGGCGATCACCGCCACGGCCCCGAAGCCGAGCCCCGTGCCGTTCACCTCCTCCGGGAAGGCAGCCCCGAACAGGCCCGCTTCGCCCATGCTCCGCACGACGCCGTGCGGAAAGGTGCCCTCGCGCTCGTGCCCACCCATCACGGGCAGGACGTCCCGCTCGATCAGGCGCCGGACGGAGTCGCGGATGTCCTCGTGCTCGCTGGCGGATCCGATCACGAGCGGGCGACCTTGGCGGTCATGCTCTTGGCGATGATGCTGCGCTGGATCTGCGACGTGCCGCCGCCGATCGTGCTCTGCATGCCCTCGCGGAAGTAGCGCTCCATGTCGGCCTCGGGCAGCATGGAATGGCCGCCGAGAATCTGCATGCCGTTGCGCGAAACGGTCTGCAGCGTCTCCGAGGCGAAGAGCTTCGCCATGGCGACCTCGCCCGAGCAGGGCTGGTGGCGCGAGGCGAGTTCGGCGGCCCGGTAGACGAGCAGGCGCGCGGCGTCGACATGCGTCTGCATGTCGGCCAGCATGTGCTTGATCACCTGGAAGTCGAAGATCGGCCGGTCGAACTGCACCCGCTCGTGCGCATAGACCAGCGCGTCCGAGACGGCCGTCTGGGCATTGCCGACATAGGCGGCCGCGACGGCGATCCGCTCGAGTTCGAGATGGTCGGTGATGATCTCCCAGCCCTGTCCCTCGCGTCCGAGCAACTGGCTGACGGGCACGCGCGCCTCGTCGATGAAGATCTCGGTCGTGCCCGTGGCGCGGCGCGACAGGGTCGGCAGCCGGCGGATCTCCAGCCCGGGCGTGTCGTTCGGCACCAGCAGAACCGAGAGGCCCTTGTGCTTCGGCGCATCCGGATCGGTGCGGACCAGCATGGCGATGACGACATCGCGGGCCGCCGCGCCCGAGCACCACAGCTTCTGGCCCTTGATCACGTAGTGATCCCCGTCGCGCCAGGCGCGCGTCCGGGTCGAGGCCGCGTCGGAGCCGGCGCTCGGCTCGGAGATCGAGATCGAGAACCTGATCCGGCCCGACATGAAGGCTTCGAGGTAGCGGGCCTGCTGGTCCTCGGAGCCGAACTTCACGATGTTCATGGCCGTGAAGGTCGGCACGAGCACGCAGGTCGCGAAGTCGAAGCCGTACTTGCCGAGCCCTTCGCACATCAGGGCGTAATCGAAGATGGTGCCGCCGTGCCCGCCGTTCTCCTCCGGGATCAGGAGGCGCATGTAATCGGCCGCCGCCAGCTTGGCGTATCCGTCATACGGATACTCGCGGCCCTGGTCGCATTGCCGGATGTATTCCCGCGTGATGGTGTCCGTCATCATGCGGTCGACGGAGTCGCGCCACATGATCTGGCTCTCGTCGAGAAAGTTCATGACGTCACTCCGTTGGTTTCGGCAGGCGAGGGCGGCTCGACAGCGAGGCGGGTCTTGCGGATGAGCAGCTTGAACTGGCAGCTCATCACCGTCTCGCGGCGCTGGTTGAAGCCGATGAGCCGGGACGTCGCGACGCCGAAGCGGCCGCCGCGGTCCTCGAGGCCGATCACCTCGCTCTGCGCCCAGAGCGTGTCGCCGATCAGGGTCGGCTTGTGGAAGCGCAGCTCGTCGACGCCGTAGAAGGCCTCCACGACCTCAGGGTCGAACGGCAGCAGCGCGTTCACGATCGAGAAGACGAGCGTGCCCTGCACGATGCGCTGGCCAAACATCGCCCGCTTCGCGAATTCGGCGTTGCTGTGGATTTCCAGCCAGTTGCCGGTCAGCATGCAGAAATTGACCACATCCGTCTCGGTCACGGTGCGACCGCGCGAGGTCTTGCGCTGGCCGGCCTCCAGCTCTCCGAAAGGCTTGTCGATCATGGCTCGGCTCCTTCGGGGGCGTGCAGGATCATCAGCGCGTCCGCGGCGACGACGCCGGTGGGCAGCACCATGACCGGGTTGATCTCGATCTCGCGGATCAGGTCGGCATGTTCGGCGTAGAGCGCCGACACGCGCGCGATCAGGGTGGCGAGCGCAGCCCGGTCGCCGGCTGGCTTGCCGCGCGCGCCGGCGAGCAACTGTCCGGAGACCCGCCCGTCCAGCATGGCGCCTGCCACGGCGAGGTCGGCCGGCGCGAGCCGGATCTCGGCCTCGTCGATGATCTCGACCAGGATGCCGCCCGGGCCCGCCAGCACCACGGGCCCGAAGGTCGCGTCGCGCTTGCAGCCGACGATCCACTCGGCGACCACGCCCTCCACCATGCGCTCGACCAGCACCGTTCCGGCCGGGTCCTTGCTCAGCATGGCGGCGCCGATCGCGGCGGCCTCGGCCGCGTCGACGCCAAGGCGGACGAGGCCGTGCTCGGTCTTGTGCGGGAAGCGGTCGGAGGCGAGCTTGACGACGCTGCGTCCGCTTGCCGGGGAGGGCTCCGGAATGGCGATGCCGGCGAGGGCCAGCACCCGCTTGGTGTCGGCCTCGTGGACAATGCGCCGGCCGGCGGCTGCCCAGCCCTCCAGGAGGGCGCGGATCTCGCGGCCGCTCACGACACGAGCCCCGTGTTGCGGAGCGCCAACAGGCCGGTCAGGGCCCGGGCCGGTGCGTCGAAGGTCGGAATGCCGGCCTCCAGCAGCAGCGCGGTCGCGCCGGGATTCTGGTCGGCTCCACCGGTCCAGACCACGATCACCGGCTTGGTGCTGGCCCGGTTGGCCGCAATGATCGCCTCGGCAAAGGCCGGGTCCTGCGAGAAGGTGACGACGACCACGAGGGCGTCGATCCCGGGCTCGCGCAGCACCACCTGCAGCGCCTCGTGCATGATGCTCGATTTGGCGACCGCCGTGCCGGTGAGATCGACCGGGTTCCGGGTCGCCCCGTAGAAGGGCAGGAGGCGCCGCAACTCGCTCTGCGTCCCCTCCGAAAGCTCCGGCACCACGAAGCCGCTGGTCTCGGCGAGGTCGGTCATCTCGACCCCGAAGCCGCCGGCGATCGAGACCACCGCGACCCTGGAGCCGTGCAACGGCTTGCCCATGAACAACGCGGCGGTGGCGTCGATGGCGGCGGCGCTGTCACGCGCCCGCACAATGCCGAGTTCGCGGAACACGCCCGCGGTGACCCGGTCGTCTCCGGCGAGTGCGCCGGTATGGGAGGCCGCGGCCTCGCCGCCGGCCTGGCTGCGGCCGCCCTTGAGCACCACGAGGCTCCGGCCCTGCTGGCGCAGCCGCCGGGCCGCCGCCACGAACCGCTCCGGGTCGCGCACCTGTTCCAGATAGGCGAGCACCACCTTCACGTCCGGGTCCTCCGCGCACCATTCCAGGAGGTCGGTCGCGGTGACGTCGGTCTCGTTGCCGGTGGTCACCACCGCCCGGAAGCCGATGCCGCGGCGGCTCAGGCGGTTCGCGATCATGCCGGACAGGGCGCCGGACTGGGAGATCAGCACAACGGGGCCGTCCCGCATGTCGTTGAACATCGGGCTGAACGTCATCTGCAGCTTGTGCCGCGGACACACGACGCCCTCGCAATTCGGGCCGATCATCCGGAAGGGCGCGTCGCGCAGAATGTCCCGGAGGGCGAGTTCGTTGGCGCGCCCGGCCTCTCCGGATTCCGCGAAGCCGGATGTGATCGCCACCACGGCGCCGACCCCCGCCGCCGCGCAATCGCGCAGACCCTCCAGGCTGTGTTCGGCCGGAACCACCAGCAGGGCGACGTCCACCTCGCCCTCGATGTCACGGACCGAGCTGACGCAGGGGCGGCCCAGGATCTCGCCGCCCTTGGGGTTCACCGGGACGATGCGGCCCTCGAACCCGTTCTGGTCCA
>NZ_JAQGKF010000216.1 GCF_028290205.1 Enterovirga sp.
CGCGGCGCTGTCCCGGGGGGAGCCCCCGGCTGCCACGCTCCGGCCCGCGGCCGCGCGCGCTGCCCTGGCCAGCACGGCCCAGACGGCTGCGCCTGCTGGCGAGATGAGGCCGCCCTCCCGGCCGAGCCCGGCCACTGTGGCGCTCGACGAAAAGGCCGCCCTGCGCAGCCTGTTCAATGCCGCCGCGACGCCTACCGGCGCGGCGCGCCGGGCGGAGGTCCCAACGGCGCGCAGCCGGGTCCAGCCGCTCGCCGCCGGCGCGCTGGCCGGCGCTCCGGATGCCCGGGTCCGCAGCTCCTTCTCCTCCGCCCAGCTCGACAATCTTCCGGCTGACAGCTTCCGCGGGCCGGCCGTCGTTCCTCTGCCAACGCTGCGCTGACCTGAGCGACGGAGCGCGGGCCGCGTTCCACCCCGGGCTCCACACGTTGCCCGGGCGTGCTATGGCAAGCGCCTCGCGACAGCCGTCGCGGGAGCGCGCCGACCGGGGTCGAGGATGGACAGGGATCCGACGAGCTTGACCGGCGAGGAGGGCCCCGTGCCCCCGGGCTCGGAGAGCCGCGAGGCCGCGTTGCGGCCCCTGCTGTTCGGCCGCGTCCCGGCGGAGGATCTGCAGCCCTATTCGGACGAGGTGCTGAACCGGCTCGCCGACCGCGCCGAGGAGGCGCTGCGGCGCCCGCGGCCTGCCGGGCAACCGGCCCTGCACCTGTCCGACGTCTCCGTCGAGCGGAACGGGCGGCCCCGCGAGCTCACCATTCTGGACGTCGTCAACGACGACATGGCCTTTCTGCTCGATTCGACGCTCGCCGAGCTGGTCGACCGAGGCTTCGAGCCCCTTCTGGTCGCCCATCCGATCCTGTCCGTCGAACGCGGGCCGGACGGCGTCCTGACCCGGCTCGCCGGGGAAAGCACGACGGGGGAGACGGGCGCGGCGGGCCGCGAAAGCCTGATCCACATCCATCTCGACCGCATCGACGACGACGGCGCGCGCGCCGCCCTGATCGCGGAACTCGGGCGCAGCTATGCGGACGTGGCCGCCGTGGCCCGGGACGCCGCCGCCATGCAGAAGCAGCTCTCCGGCCTCGCCGAGGAGTACAGCAGCAACCCTCCGCCCCTGCCGGAGGAGGAACGCGGGGAGGCCCAGGCCTTCCTGGAGTGGCTTGGGGAGCCGCATTTCACGCTGCTCGGCATGCGGGCCTCGCGCATTCCGGACGGCGACGGCGCGCCGGTGGCGCTGGACGGGTCGGGACTGGGCCTCTTGCGCGATCCCGAGGTCCAGGTGCTGAAGCGGGGCGGGCAGCTCGTCCCGATCACGCCGGAGATCCGCGCCTTCCTGGAGCGGCCTGAAGCCCTCATCGTCACCAAGGCGAGCGTGCGCTCGCGCGTGCTGCGCCGGGCCTATCTCGACTACGTCGCGGCCAAGCTGTTCTCGCCGTCCGGCCGGCTCTGGGGCGAACTCGCCATGGTCGGGCTGTTCACCGGCTCGGCCTACGCGACCCCGGCCCCGGAGACGCCCTATCTGCGCCGCAAGGTGGCACGCGTGCTGGCCCGGGCCGGCTTCGACCCGAAGAGCTTTGCCGGCCGCACCCTCGTCGAGGCCCTGGACGAGATCCCGCGCGACGAGCTGTTCCAGCTCGACGACGACACCCTGTACGGCTTCGGCCTCGACCTCCTGCGTCTGCGCGAGCATCCGCGCATTCGGGTGCTGAGCCGAGTCGACCGGCACCACCGCTACGTCTCGGCGATCGTGTACATCCGCAAGGACCACGACGATGCCGGCACGCGTCAGCGCATCGGCGCCTTCCTGGCCCGAAGCTATGGCGGCCGGGTCTCGGCCGTGTACCCGGCCCAGCCGGAGGGCGCCCTCGCCCGCATCCACTACATCATCGGTCGCGACGGCGACCCCACCCCGCAGATCGCCCGCGAGACGCTGGAAGCCGGCATTGCCGAGATCGCCCGCACCTGGGCCGACCGGCTCGGTGAGGCGCTGGCCGACACGGTCGGGGGCCCGCCGGCCCGCGCGCTCGCGGCCCGCTATGCGGGCGCCTTCGGAGCCGCCTACCGGGACGCTTTCGCGCCGGCCGTGGCGCTGGGCGACATCCGGCGGCTGGAGCAGTTGTCCGAGGCCCGGCCGCGCGCGGTCGACATCGACCGGCGCGAGGGCGAGCCGGCGAGCCGGGTCAACCTGAAGCTGTTCTCGCGCGGCGCGCCGCTGCCGCTCTCCGACCGGGTGCCGCTGCTCGAGCGCCTCGGCTTCAGGGTGGTCAGCGAGCGGACCTACCGGATCGGACCCGAAGGCGAGGACCGGACCTGGCTGCACGACATGGCGCTGGACCGCGCCACGGGAGCCGATCTCGACATCGCGAGCGTCGAAGGGCGCCTCGAAGCCGCTCTGCTGGCCATCTTCCGGGGCCTCGCCGAATCCGACCGGTTCAACCAGCTCGTGGTCGAGGCCGGGCTGGGCTGGCGCGAGGCCGCGCTGCTCAGGGCATATGGCCGCTACCTGCGCCAGATCACGGTGCCCTACAGCCAGGACTACCTGGCCGACGTGCTCGCCCGGCACGGGCCCTTCGTGGCCGGTCTCGTCCGGCTGTTCCAGGCCCGGTTCGACCCGAAGGCCGAGGAGGGGCGGGCCGCCCGCGAGAGCGAGGCCGTGGCCGAGCTGGAGGCCCGGCTCGCCGCCGTCACGAGCCTCGATGACGACCGCATCCTGCGCCGGTTCCTGAACCTCATGGAGGCGACGGTCCGGACCAACTTCTTCCAGATCGGCCCGGACGGGCTGCCGCCCACGGTGATCGCCTTCAAGTTCGACGCCGCGCGCGTCGACGGGATGCCGCGTCCGCGGCCGCTCTATGAGATCTTCATGAACTCGCCCCGGGTCGAGGGGCTGCATCTGCGCTTCGGCAAGGTGGCCCGCGGCGGCCTGCGCTGGACCGACCGGCCCGAGGATTTCCGCACCGAAATCCTCGGCCTCGTGAAGGCACAGCAGGTCAAGAACGCCGTGATCGTGCCGGTAGGCGCCAAGGGCGGCTTCTTTCCGAAGCTGCTGCCGCCGGCCTCCGACCGGGCGGCCTGGATGCAGGAGGGCACGGAGAGCTATCGGCTCTTCGTCGGCACGCTGCTGGACCTCACCGACAACCTGAAGGGCCAGGAGGTGATCCACCCGGCCGACACGGTCCGGCACGATGGCGACGACCCCTATCTCGTGGTGGCGGCCGACAAGGGCACGGCCACCTTCTCGGACGTGGCCAACGCCATCTCGCTCGGGCGCGGCCATTGGCTCGGCGATGCCTTCGCGTCGGGCGGCTCGGTCGGCTACGACCACAAGGCCATGGGCATCACGGCCCGGGGCGCCTGGGAGGCGGTGAAGCGCCACTTCCGCGAGATCGACATCGACATCCAGAGCGCGCCCGTCACGGCGGTCGGCGTGGGCGACATGTCCGGCGACGTGTTCGGCAACGGCATGCTGCTGTCGAAGACGCTGAAGCTCGTGGCCGCCTTCGATCACCGCGACATCTTCATCGACCCCGAGCCCGAGCCGGAACTCGCCTGGGAGGAGCGCCGGCGCCTGTTCGGGCTGCCGCGGTCGAGCTGGCAGGATTACGACAAGGGGCTGATCTCGACCGGCGGCGGGGTGTTTTCGCGCTCGGCCAAGTCGATCGCGCTCTCGCCCGAGGCGCAGGCCGCCCTCGGCCTCACGCAAGCGGAGATGAACCCGGCCGAGCTGATGAGCGCCATCCTGCGCGCGCCCGTCGGGCTGCTCTTCTTCGGCGGCATCGGCACCTATGTGCGGGCGGCGGACGAAACGGACGCCATGGCGGGCGACCGGGCCAACGATCCCATCCGGATCACCGGGGCCGAGATCCGCGCCCAGGTGGTCGGCGAGGGGGCCAATCTCGGCATGACCCAGCGCGGCCGGATCGAGGCCGCGCGCGCCGGCGTGCGGCTCAACACCGACGCCATCGACAACTCGGCCGGCGTGAACACCTCGGACGTCGAGGTGAACATCAAGATCGCCCTGGCGGCGCCCGCCCGCGACGGCCGGCTCGACGACGCGAGCCGGGTCGCGCTCCTGCGCGAGATGACCGACGAGGTCGCGGCGCTGGTGCTGCGCAACAACTACCTGCAGACGCTCGCGATTTCGCTCTCTCAGCGACGTGGAGCCGGCGATCTCGGTTTTCTGTCACGGCTCATGAGCGTGCTTGAAAGCCAGGGCCGGCTGGACCGCGCCATCGAGTTCCTGCCGGACGAGGCGGTGCTCGCGGCCCGGCGCCTGGCCGGCCAGGGCCTGGCGCGGCCGGAGCTGGCGGTGCTGCTCGCCTATGCCAAGCTCGCCCTGCATGACGAGCTCTTGGCCTCCACCGTGCCGGACGACCCCTATCTCGGCCGCGAGCTCGACCGGTATTTTCCGGCCGCCCTGCGGGACCGGTTTCCGGATGCGGTCGCCGGCCACCGGCTGCGGCGCGAGATCATCGCCACCCAGCTCGCCAACGCCATCGTCAATCGCGGCGGCCCGGCCATCGTTACGCGCCTTGTGGACGACACGGGCGCCGACGCGGCCACCATCGCAGCCGCCTATGCGGCGACACGGGACAGTTTCGGCCTGACCGACCTGTCGCTCGGCATCGACGCGCTGGACGGCCGCATCGGCGGCGAGCGCCAGCTCGCGCTCTATGCCTCGCTGCAGGAGCTGATGCTGTCCCGCATCGTGTGGTTCATCCGCAACGTCGACTTCAAGGCCCGCCCCCTCGACGACGTGGTCGGCCAGTATGGGGCCGGCCTCGCCGAGGTGGCCGCCGCGCTCGAGACGGCCCTGCCGGACGCCGCCCGGCTAGCCTGGGCCGACCGGACGGGGGCCCTGGTCGGCGAGGGGGTGCCGGCCGAGCTCAGCCGCCGCCTCGCCTCGCTGCCCGACCTGCAAGCCGCGCCGGACATCGTGCTGGTGGCGCGCCGCACCGGGCGCGCCATCCCGGACGTGGCCGCCATCCACTACGCCTTGGGCGCCCTGTTCCGACTCGGGGACCTGGCAGACGCCGCGCGCGCCATTCCGGTGCCGGACCATTACGACCGCCTGGCCCGCGACCGCGCCGTGGATTCCGTGGCCGAGGCGCATCGGCGGCTCACCTCCGAGGTGGTGGCCGGGCCAGCCGAAGGGGCGGTGCCGGCGTCCGAGGCCCTCGCCGCCTGGCGGGCGACGCGCGGATCCGAAGCCGACCGCCTTCGCGCTGCCGTGGACGCCATCGTGGCCTCCGGCCTCACGGTGTCCAAGATGACGGTGGCCGCGAGCCTGATCGGGGACCTGGCCAAGGCCTGAGCCGAGCGGCGCCCGCCCCGGCCGACCCCCCGATTCGCTGGGCTGGCGGGCTGCCATTGCCGAATCCGCCTCTATCCCCTATGTGCAGCGCAGCAGCCGATCCGACGACATGCCGCCGCGCCCCGCGTCCTCCGACCCGGGGCCTGCCGTGCTGAGCGACCTTCCATGAACCTCCGCAACATCGCCATCATCGCCCACGTCGACCATGGCAAGACGACGCTCGTGGACAAGCTCCTGTCCCAATCGGGATCGTTCCGGGAGAACCAGCGCGTCGCCGAACGCGTGATGGACTCGAACGATCTCGAGAAGGAGCGCGGCATCACCATCCTGGCCAAGGCGACCTCGGTCGTCTGGAAGGACACCCGCATCAACATCGTGGACACGCCCGGCCACGCCGATTTCGGCGGCGAGGTGGAGCGCATCCTGTCCATGGTCGACGGCGTGATCGTGCTGGTCGACGCGGCCGAGGGGCCGATGCCGCAGACCAAGTTCGTGGTCGGCAAGGCCCTGAAGATCGGCCTCAAGCCCATCGTCGCCATCAACAAGGTGGATCGGCCCGACGCCCGCGCGACCGAGGTCATCAACGAGGTGTTCGATCTGTTCGCGGCGCTCGACGCGACCGACGATCAGCTCGACTTCCCGATCCTGTACGGGTCGGGCCGCAACGGTTGGATGGCCACCTCGCCGGAAGGCCCGCAGGACCAGGGCCTCGCGCCGCTGTTCGACCTCGTGCTGCAGCATGTGCCGCCGGCCAAGGTCGAAGAGGGGCCGTTCCGGATGCTCGGCACGCTGCTCGAGGCCAACCCGTTCCTCGGCCGCATCATCACCGGCCGCATCGCCTCCGGCACCGTGAAGCCGAACCAGACCGTCAAGGTGCTGGACCGCGACGGCAAGGTCGTCGAAACCGGCCGCGTCTCGAAGATCCTGGCCTTCCGGGGCATCGAGCGGCAGCCGATCGAGGTCGGCGAGGCGGGCGACATCGTGTCCATCGCCGGGCTCGTGAAGGGCTCGGTCGCCGACACGTTCTGCGATCCGTCGGTCGAGATCCCGATCCAGGCGCAGCCGATCGATCCGCCGACCGTCACTATGTCCTTCATCGTCAACGATTCGCCGCTCGCCGGCACCGAGGGCGACAAGGTCACGAGCCGCATGATCCGCGACCGCCTCTTCAAGGAAGGCGAGGGCAACATCACGCTGAAGATCGAGGAGAGCCAGGACAAGGATTCGTTCTTCGTCTCCGGCCGCGGCGAGCTTCAGCTCTCCATCCTGATCGAGACCATGCGGCGCGAGGGCTTCGAGCTCGGAGTGTCGCGCCCGCGTGTCGTGATGAAGAAGGATGAGGAGACCGGCGAGATGCTGGAGCCCATCGAAGAGGTCGTGATCGACGTCGACGAGGAGCATTCCGGTGTCGTCGTGCAGAAGATGTCCGAGCGGAAGGCGGAGATGATCGAGATGCGGCCGTCGGGTGGCGACCGCCTGCGGCTCGTCTTCCACGCCCCGACGCGCGGTCTGATCGGCTACCAGGCCGACCTGATGACCGACACCCGCGGCACCGCCATCATGAACCGGCTGTTCAAGGCCTATGAGCCCTACAAGGGCGACATCACCGGCCGAGTGAACGGGGTGCTGATCTCGAACGACAATGGCGAGGCGGTGGCCTACGCCCTCTGGAACCTCGAGGATCGCGGCCCGATGGTGATCGAGCCCGGCTGGAAGGTCTACCAGGGCATGATCATCGGCATCCACACGCGCGACAACGATCTCGAGGTCAACGTCCTCAAGGGCAAGAAGCTCACCAACATCCGGACCACGTCCAAGGACGAGGCCGTGCGGCTGACGCCCCCGATCCGCATGACGCTGGAGCGCTCGCTGGCCTGGATTCAGGACGACGAACTGGTCGAGGTGACGCCGAAATCGATCCGGCTGCGCAAGGCCGTGCTGGATCCCAACGACCGCAAGCGCGCCGAGCGGTCCCGCGACGCAGCCGCCTAAGGGCGCCTTGCAGACGGAGCTCTCCGAGGCCGCGATCGCGGCCCTGCTGGAGCGCTTCTACGGCGAGGTGCGCCGCGACCCCGAGCTCGGCCCGGTGTTCGGCCGGGCAATCTCGGACGCGGACTGGCCGGGCCACATGGCCCGGATCGCCGATTTCTGGTCATCGGTCCTGCTGAAAACTGGCCGCTACCAGGGCAATCCCTTTGCGGTCCACACCCGGGTGGAGGGCATCAGCCCCGCCCTGTTCGGGCGCTGGCTGCAGCTCTTCGACGAGAGCTGCCGGGCCATCTTCGTCCCCCCGCTGGCAGAAGCCGTGCATGCCCGCGCCGTCCTGATCGGCGACAGCCTGCAGGCCGGGCTGTTCTTCCGCCCACCGCTCGCCGCGGCGAAGCGCACGGAGCCGGGCTCCCCTTCGGACCCGTAAGCCGGGCCGCCTCCCGGCCGCGGGCTCAGCGCTCGCGACGGTACTCCTCCGACCAGCCCGGGTCCTCGGCCTCCATGCGAATGCTGTCCGAGCCGAGCAGCGAATAGCGGGTGGTCAGCGGCGAAAAGGGCGGCAGCCAATGCCGGGTGAGCGTGAACTCGCGATCGGTGACGCGTCGCGCAGTCCCGGCGGTCTCGAGCGGCTCGCTCCATTCCGCCGGCTCCGCCCCGCAGGGCCGCCTCGGAAACGGCACGCAGGTCTTGAAGTCGGTCACGACCCGGCCGTCTGCGCCCACCACCATCCGGCGCCACCGGTGCGTCCCGGTCGGCTCCACATGGTGCCCCCGCCAGGTGCCGACGAGAAACCGCCGCAGCTCGTCGTCACTGCGGACCTGTGCCCTGGCGGGCCACGCTGCGAGAACCGAAACCGCCATGGCGGCGGCGAGCCACCTCGTCAGGCGGGCCATGTCG
>NZ_JAQGKF010000238.1 GCF_028290205.1 Enterovirga sp.
GGACATCGGTCAGACCTTCAAAGGGGCACGGGCCTGCGCCGCCGGGCGAGCGGTCACGGCACGGCGGGACAAGGGGCTGGGGCCCGCCTCAATGGGCGGTGAAGTCGCCCCGCAGCATCGCGTCGACGTCGCGTTCGGTGAGGTCGAGCGCATAGTCGGAGCCGGGATTGAGCACGAAGCGCGTGCCTGGATGGCGGAGCAGCACGCCCCGCACCCGGTCCGGGGCGATCACGTGGTCGGCGCGGTAGAAGCTCTGCGCTCGCGCCGGGGCGGTGAAGAGCGGCATGGCCGGGCCGGCCTCCCGGTCCACCGCCTTCACCTCGAGCCGCGCGCCCTCGGGGATGACGGCGTGGCCGTGGGCATCCGCCTCGATCCGCTCCCCGTCCGGCAGCAGCAGGGCGAGGAAGATCTCGGCGTCCAGGAGCTCGCGCAGGAAGCCCGGCCGCAGATGCGGCTCGTGCGCCGCCCGGACGAGCTCGGTCTCGATGGTGTTCTGGGGCCGGAACGCGTCGGTTCCGATGGCGTGGTCCACGATCCGGGCTCCTGCTGTTGAGGTGACGGCCGGCACCGCCGGCTGGGCGAGCGCCCCCCCGGGCGGCCGCGGCGCGAATCCGGGCCGCGGAGGTCGCGCCCGCGTTCAGGCGGCCTTGGCGGCAGCCCGCTTGGCCTTGACCTGGGCATAGGCCCAGTCCAGCCACCCCGTGAGGGCCTGGATGTCGGCCGCCTCCACAGTGGCGCCGCACCAGATGCGCAGGCCGGCCGGCGCATCCCGGTAGCTGCCGATGTCGAAGGCGACCCCTTCCTGCTCCAGCAGGGCCGCGAGTTCCTTGGCGAAGCCCGCCACCGCCTCGGGCCCGGCGGCCGTGACCTCGGGATCGGCGATCACGAGGCAGACGCTGGTGTTGGAGGCGTTCCGCGGGTCGCGGGCCAGGTTGGCGATCCAGGGCGTCCGGTCGACCCAGTCCAGGAGGGCGCGCGCGTTGCGGTCGGAGCGGGCCACGAGGCCGGCGAGCCCGCCCTCCGCCTTCGCCCAGCGCAGGGCGTCGACGTAATCTTCCACGCACAGCATGGACGGGGTGTTGATGGTCTCGCCCTGGAAGATGCCCTCGACCAGCTTGCCGCCCTTGGTCATGCGGAAGATCTTCGGCATGGGCCAGGCCGGCACGTAGCTTTCCAGCCGCTGCACCGCGCGGGGCGACAGGATGAGGATGCCGTGCGCGGCCTCGCCGCCCAGCGCCTTCTGCCAGGAATAGGTCACCACATCGAGCTTCGGCCAGTCCAGCCGCTGCGCGAAGGCCGCCGAGGTGGCGTCGCAGATGGCGAGCCCCTGCCGGTCGGCCGCGATCCAGTCCGCATCCGGCACCCGGACGCCGGAGGTGGTGCCGTTCCAGGTGAACACGACGTCGCGGGTGCGGGTATCGACCTCTGCCAGGTCGGGCAGGTCCCCGTACGGCGCCTTGATGACCCGGGCGTCGGGGAGCTTGAGCTGCTTCACCACGTCGGTGACCCAGCCCTCGCCGAAGCTTTCCCAGGCCAGCATGTCGACCGGGCGGGCGCCCAGCATCGACCAGAGCGCCATCTCGACGGCGCCGGTGTCGGAGGCCGGCACGATGCCGATCCGGTAATCGGCCGGCACCTCCAGGACCTCACGGGTCAGGTCGATGGCGAGCTTCAGCCGCGACTTGCCGAGCTTCGCCCGGTGCGAGCGGCCGAGTACGGCGTCCTTGAGAGCATCGAGAGTCCAGCCAGGCCGCTTGGCGCAGGGTCCGGACGAGAAATGGGGCGCGCGCGGGCGCACCTTCGGCCTGTCGGCCGTCATCGCAGTCATGGCCATCCTTCCAGATGAGCGCCCCTCGTTGGGGAGGGGTGTCCCGCGCCCCGTATGCGCGCCGGCCCGGCCTGCGGTCAAGCCGCCGGACGGGGCCGGCGGGCGGGCCGCGTCGGCTCCGGCGCCCGGTGCGGCGCGACCCTGATAGATGTGCAGCGCAGGGGCCCGTCGTTGTGCGCCCCCGGCCGATCCGCTAGGTTCCGGCAAGGAAGGCGCGCCGTTCGGCGGCGCACCTGCGCCGCGGACCACGTCGTGCGGACACACGTCATGCGAAGGAGCCCCGGCCCCCGATGGATTTCCTCAAACCACGGTACACGCCCATGAGTCGCCGCCGTCGCATCTACGAGGGCAAGGCGAAGGTCCTCTACGAAGGTCCCGAGCCCGGCACGCTGATCCAGCATTTCAAGGATGACGCGACCGCCTTCAACGCCAAGAAGCACGAGGTGATCGACGGCAAGGGCGTGCTCAACAACCGGATCTCGGAATACGTCTTCCAGCACCTGAACGACATCGGGGTGCCGACGCATTTCATCCGGCGGCTGAACATGCGCGAGCAGCTGATCCGCGAGGTCGAGATCATTCCGCTCGAAGTGGTGGTCCGCAACGTCGCGGCCGGCTCGCTCGCCACCCGGCTCGGGCTGGAAGAGGGCACGCAGCTGCCCCGCTCCATCATCGAGTTCTACTACAAGAACGACGCCCTGAACGACCCGATGGTCTCGGAGGAGCACGTCACGGCCTTTGGCTGGGCGACGCCGCAGGAGATCGACGACATCATGGCGCTGGCCATCCGGGTCAACGACTTCCTGTCCGGGCTCTTCCTGGGCGTCGGCATCCGTCTGGTCGACTTCAAGATGGAGACCGGGCGCCTGTGGGAAGGCGATCTGATGCGGATCGTGGTGGCGGACGAGATCTCTCCCGATTCCTGCCGTCTCTGGGACATCAAGAGCCAGGACAAGCTCGACAAGGACCGCTTCCGGCGTGACCTCGGCGGCCTCATGGAGGCCTATTCGGAGGTCGCCCGCCGCCTGGGCATCCTGGGCGAGAACGAAAAGATCCAGTCCGGCGGGCCGCGCCTGGTGCAATAGGCGGCCGGCGCCGGGTGCCGGCGCCGCCGTGAGCGGGGGGTCGGTCCGGCGCGGCGCGCTGCCCGTGCTG
>NZ_JAQGKF010000247.1 GCF_028290205.1 Enterovirga sp.
GGTTCAGGAAGCGGGCCGGGGCGGCGGCAGGGCCGGGTCCCGCGAGGCGGCGAGAGAAGCCCGCAGCCGGTCGGCTTCCGAGCGGAGCCGCGACGCCTCGCGGCGGGACGCACGGCCGGCCTGGCGCTGCCGTCCACCCGCCATCCAGGCCGCCACACCGCCGATCAGCATGCCGAGCGCCACGGCGGCCAGCACCAGCGCATAGAGCGGCACGGTGACCGCGAGTTCCGGGGCGCCCTTGCTGAACGGGTCCAGCGACACCGTGACGGGCGCCCGGTTGGCGACGGAGAGCAGGATCACCAACAGGGCGACCGGCAGAAGAAGAAGAGCCTTGAGAAAGGCCAGCATGACGGGCTCCGGATAGGTCTAGGCGGCGGGCAGCGACGCGGCCGCAGCCGGATCGGCCCTCTCTGCCCCCTCAAGCGGGACGAGGTTCAGGCGCTTGCGCATCTCCTTGCCGGTCTTGAACACCGGAATGGCCTTCTCCGACACGGAGACCGCCTCGCCGGTGCGGGGATTGCGGCCGGCGCGGGCGTCGCGGGTCTTCACCGAAAAGGCCCCGAAACCGCGCAGTTCGACCCGGTCGCCCCGCGCCAGCGCGCTCGCGATCGTGTCGAGGATCGAGTTCACGACATTTTCGATGTCGCGTTGGTAGAGATGCGGATGCTGGGCCGCGATCTTGGTGACGAGTTCCGATTTGATCATGCGCAACGCTCAGCGGTCGACGGAGCGGCCCGGCTGCCACAGCGCGAGCAGGCCGGTCAGTTCGGCCGCCGACACCGCCCCGGCGGCCGTCCGGAGCGTCGCGGCGGCCCGGTCGAGGCCGAACAGGTCGGCTCCGAAGGCGGCGGCTGTCCACAGCGAGAAAGTCGACGGACCGCGGGGCTTCCAGTCGGTCACCGGCAGCCCGCGCGGCACCTGCCGCTCGCGTTCCAGCCACTCGATCGCGTCCTGCTCCGAACCGAGCTGGTCCACGAGCTTGAGCGGCAAGGCCTGGCGGGCGCTGAACACCCGCCCGTCCGACACCAGCCGGGCCTCGGCCTCGGACATGTTCCGGCGTGTGCGGACGAGGTCGCGGAACCAGGAATAGGTGTCGTCCACCACGGATTGGAGCGCCGCTCGGGCCTCCGGGGAGGCCGGGCGGAAGGGCGAGGGCTCGGCCTTGAGCGGGCTCGACTTCACCTCCTCCACGGCAACGCCGACGGTGGCCAGGAGCTTCGACAGGTCAGGATACTGAAACAGGACGCCGATGGAGCCGATCAGCGACGTCTCCCGGGCGACGATGCGATCCGCCCCCAGGGCGGTGATGTAGGCTCCGGAGGCGGCCGTGCCGTCCACGAAGGCCACAGTGGGCTTGCGGGCGGCGAGCGCCCGGATGCCGCGGAACAGCTCCTCGGACCCGGTCGTCGTGCCGCCCGGGGACGAGATCGACACCACGACCCCGGCAACGGAACCGGTCTCGCCCACGCGGCGGAGGAGTTCGGACATGCGCTGGTCGCCGGCAATCAGGCCGGAGACGGAGATGCGGGCGATCTGCTGGCCGGACGTGAAAGCGCCGGAATGCCGGGTTGCCACGAGACCAGCCGTCCCGACCGCCACAAGGAGCGCCCCGAAGGCCAGCACGCGCCACAACGTGAGCTTGCGGCGAAGGCGTCGTCGATCCGCGATCATCTCGGCGTCGGCGATCATTCAGGT
Source organism: Enterovirga sp. (assembly GCF_028290205.1). GTDB lineage: Bacteria > Pseudomonadota > Alphaproteobacteria > Rhizobiales > Beijerinckiaceae > Enterovirga. The sequence goes on from NZ_JAQGKF010000247.1 coordinate 1,696, forward strand.
TCCGTGCTGTTCAGCTTCTCGCGGGCCCGGCAATTTAGACCTGCGCCCCGGAGTGCCGCAAGGGAGCGGTCCTGCCGGGGTGCTGGATGCGCCGACGCGCGCCACCCCCATATCCAACGTTGCAGCACGCAGAGGCAAGACGGATGCCGGAACTTCCTGAAGTGGAGACGGTGCGGCGGGGGCTTTCGCCTGCCTTGGCCGGGCGCCGCTTTCTCCGCGTCGAGCAGCGCCGCCCCGATCTCCGGTTCCCGTTTCCGGCGCGCTTCGCGGGCCGCCTCGAGGGCGCGGCCGTGCTCGGCGTGGACCGTCGCGCCAAGTACCTGGTGCTGCCGCTTTCCACCGGCGAGACGCTGGTGATGCATCTCGGCATGACCGGCCGGTTCCGGGTGGAGCGGGACCAGGACGTCCAGGAGCCGGGCGGTTTCTACCAGCACGCGGGCGCGCGGCCGGTGCATGACCACGTGGTGTTCCACCTCGATGACGGCGGCCGGGTCGCCTACAACGACGCGCGCCGCTTCGGCTTCATGGACCTCCTCGCCTCCGACACGATCAGCCGGACGCCGCCTTTCGCCGCGATGGGGATCGAACCGCTCGGCGCCGAACTCGACGGAGCCCGGCTGGCGGGGCTCTTCGCCGGCCGCAAGACTCCGCTCAAGGCCGCCCTGCTCGACCAGCGCCTCGTGGCCGGGCTCGGCAACATCTACGTGTGCGAAGCCTTGTTCCGGGCGCGCCTGTCGCCTGAGGCCCCGGCCGGGTCGCTGGCCAGCCCGACCGGCCGGCCGCGGGCCGGGGCGCATCGGCTCGCCGCGGAGATCCGGGCCGTCTTGGAAGAGGCCATCCTGTTCGGCGGCTCGACGCTGCGCGACCATGCCGCAGTGGACGGCACGGCGGGCGCCTTCCAGCAGCATTTCCACGTCTATGGCCGGGAGGGCGAGGCCTGCCGGGCGCCGGGATGCCGGGCAACCGTGCGGCGCATCGTCCAGGCGGGGCGTTCGACCTTTCTGTGCGCCGAGTGCCAGGCCGGCCGGTAAGCGGCTAGCCGGGCTCCCGGTCGGGCTCCGGCTCCGCGTCCGGCTCGTGCGCTCCCTCCCCGGCCGTGGTCAGGATGGCGCGCCGGACCGCCTCGTAGCCCTGGCGTTCGCCCCGCTCCCCGGCCTCCAGGCGCCGAACGAGGGGCTCGAACTGGGCCGGAACGCTTGTTTCGCCGAGAAAGGTTGGCGGCGCCTCCTCGACCCGGAGCTGGGTGCGCAAGCGCCGGCCGAGATGCTCCTGGACGTCCCTCGGCAGGGTCGCGTCGGCCCGTTTCGGCTCCGTCTCATCGCCCGCCATGATCTCCCCCGATTCAACTCGCGGTGATCCGCCGCTTCGGCTCAACGTCCTGAGACGTACCCGGTTCGTCCCGGGCGCCCGGAATGCTCCGCGGGCGCCGTGGCGGCGGGTTCGGCCGCAAGGACCGGAGTGCCGGGTCGGCGGCGGCCGGCTAGGGTGCGGATGCGCCCAGGAGATCCTCATGCCGGCACTTCCCCATTCCGACCGGACGAGCCGGGCCGAACAGACCGAGCGCGACCCGCGCTGGCCGGCCGTGCTGGGCCGCGACCCGTCGCAGGACGGCCATTTCGTGTACGGCGTCCGGACCACCGGCGTGTATTGCCGGCCTTCCTGCCCGGCCCGGCTCGCCCGGCCCGAAAACGTCAGCTTTCACCGGAGCTGCGAGGAGGCGGAGGCGGCCGGGCTGCGGCCCTGCCGCCGGTGCCGCCCGGAGGCCGAATCGCGAGCGGAAGAGCAGGCCAGGCTGGTCGCGGCCGCCTGCCGGCGCATCGACGCCGCGGCGATGCCCCCAGCCCTCGAAACCCTGGCCCGGGAGGCCGGGCTGAGCCCGTTCCACTTCCACCGCCTGTTCCGGTCGGTGGCGGGGCTGACGCCGCGGGCCTATGCGGAGGCGGCCCGGAACCGGCGCCTGCGCCTGGAACTCGACCGGCCCGACGGCACAGTTACGGAGGCCATCTATGACGCGGGATTCAGCTCCTCGAGCCGCTTCTACGAGCGGACGGACGCGGTGCTCGGCATGACCCCGACCGCCTACCGGAGCGGCGGCCCCGAGGTGGAGATCCGCTTCGCGGTCGGCGAGTGCTCGCTCGGCTCGATCCTGGTCGGCCAGACCCCGAAGGGTGTCTGCGCCATCCTGATCGGGGACGATCCGGACGCGCTCGCCCGAGACCTCCAGGACCGCTTTCCGAAAGCCCGGCTGATCGGCGGCGACGCCGGCTTCGAGGCCGTGGTGGCCAGCGTGGTGGGCCTCGTCGAGGCGCCGGGGCTCGGCCTCGACCTGCCGCTCGACCTGCGCGGCACGGCCTTCCAGGAGCGGGTCTGGCAGGCCCTGCGGCTGGTCCCGGCCGGCGAGACGGTGAGCTACAAAGACCTCGCCCGCCGCATCGGCGAGCCCCGGTCGGTGCGGGCGGTGGCCCGGGCCTGTGGCGCCAACAAGGTCGCGGTGGCGATCCCCTGCCACCGGGTCGTGCGCAGCGACGGCGCCCTGTCCGGCTACCGCTGGGGCGTCGACCGCAAGCGCGCGCTGCTGGACCGCGAAGCGCGCGCCGCGGCCGGGGAGCCCCGGCCCGCGCCGTAGCGCCTCAGCGGGCGAGCTTGCGCTTGCGCTGAGCGAGCGTGCGCAGCCGAAGCGCGTTCAGCTTGATGAAGCCGGCCGCGTCGCGGTGGTCATAGGCGACCGCGCCTTCCTCGAAGGTCACGAGCTCCTGGTCGTAGAGCGAGTTGGGCGAGGTGCGGGCGACCACGTGGACGCCGCCCTTGTAGAGCTTCAGGGTGACCTCTCCGGTCACCATCTCCTGCGACTTGTCGATCATCGCCTGCAGCATCTCGCGCTCCGGCGAGAACCAGAAGCCGTTGTAGATGAGCTCGGCGTATTTCGGCATGAGCTCGTCCTTGAGGTGCGCCGCACCGCGGTCGAGGGTGATCGACTCGATGGCGCGGTGCGCCGGCAGCAGGATGGTGCCGCCGGGCGTCTCGTACATGCCCCGGCTCTTCATGCCGACGAAGCGGTTCTCGACGAGGTCGAGCCGGCCGATGCCGTTGGCCCGCCCGAGCTCGTTCAGCTTGGCCAGCAGGGTCGCGGGCGAAAGCTTCTCGCCGTCGATCGACACCGCGTCGCCGCGCTCGAATCCGATGCGGATCACCGTCGGGGTGTCCGGCGCCTCCTCTGGCGAGAGGGTGCGCGAATACACGTAGTCCGGCACCTCCTGAGCGGGGTCTTCCAGGACCTTGCCCTCGGAGGAGGCGTGCAGGAGGTTGGCGTCGACGGAGAACGGGGCCTCGCCGCGCTTGTCCTTGGCGATCGGAATCTGGTGCTTCTCGGCGAAGTCGATCAGCTGCTCGCGGGAGCGCAGGTCCCATTCGC
>NZ_JAQGKF010000024.1 GCF_028290205.1 Enterovirga sp.
ACCGTGGCGCCGACGAGCGGGCTCGAAGAGGCCACCGTGAAGTGGTTCAACCGGCTGCGCGGCTTCGGCTTCCTGACGCGGGGCGACGGCACGCCCGACATCTTCGTCCACATGGAAACGCTGCGCCACTACGGCATCGCCGAGCTGAAGCCGGGCGATCGCGTCCTGGTCCGCTACGGCGACGGCTCCAAGGGCACCATGGCGGCCGAGATCCGCCTCTCCAGCAGCGCGCTGCCGGCCTCCCACTAAGGGCATCGCCGTGCGGAGCGTCACCATGGGACGGCGGCTCGTCCTCGTCCTGCTCTTGGTCCTGGCGCCGATGGTCGCGGCCGCGCAGACCTTCGAGCCTCTGGCCGTCCTGACCGCCTCCGGCCCGCATCGCTTCCAGGTCGAAGTGGCCCGCAACGACGCGGACCGGGCCCAGGGGCTGATGTATCGGCGCAGCCTGCCGCCCGACCGCGGCATGTTGTTCGACTTCGCCCGCGTCGAGCCCGTGTCGATGTGGATGCAGAACACCTACGTGTCGCTCGACATGCTGTTTATTCGGCCGGACGGCACGGTCGCCCGCATCGCGCAGAGGACGGAGCCGCTCTCCACCCGGCAGATCCCGTCCGGCGAGCCGGTGCTGGCCGTGCTCGAACTGGTGGCCGGCACGGCCGAGCGTCTGGGCATCAAGGCCGGCGACAAGGTCGAGCACCCGCTGTTTCAGCGGCGCTGACGCGCCCTACGACGCCGCCTTCGGCTCCGTCTCCTGGCCGAGCGACTGCACGGTCTCGAAGCCTTCGAAATTCGGGTGGCCCGCATAGAGCGGCTTGCTGCTGGGCGCGCGGCTATGCGTCTTGCGGAATTGCTCGGAGCGGGTCCAGCTCTCGAAATCCGCCCGGCTGCGCCAGGTCGTGTGCGAGGAATAGAGGACGTGGTCCTCGGCCTCCGGCCCGCGCAGCAGGTGGAAGCTCACAAAGCCCTGCATCTCGGAGAGGTGGCTGTCCCGGTTCAGCCAGACCGCCTCGAACTCCTCCGTCGCGTCCTTGAACACCTTGAACCGGTTCATGGCGATGAACATCGTGCCGCTCCATCCAGAGCTCGCCAGGCGAGCGAAACGGGGCGACCCGCCGGTCGCCCGCACCATGGCCGGATATACGGAGGGTCGCGGCCGATGTCCTGCCCGCCGGAGCGACGGGCCCGGCTACGCGGCCCGAGAACTGTCCCGGGCGTCCCATTCCTCCCCCCAGCTCTGCACCATGTGGCCGGGCGAGACCTCGGACATCAGGCGCACGGGCGGCACGTAGTCCGGCGCCCGGATCGGACTGAGGATCTCGTCGTTTGACACCGCCTGCGGCTCGCGCCGCCGCCGCGGGTCGGGCACCGGCACGGCTGCCAGAAGCTTCCGGGTGTAGGGGTGCTGCGGATTGCCGAACACCGCCGCCCGGGGCCCGATCTCGACGATCTCGCCCAGATACATCACCGCCACCCGGTGGCTGACGCGCTCCACCACGGCCATGTCGTGCGAGATGAACAGGTAGGCGAGGCCCATTCCGGCCTGGAGTTCCAGCATCAGATTGATCACCTGCGCCTTCACGGAGACGTCGAGCGCTGAGACCGCCTCGTCGGCCACGATCAGCCGGGGCCGCACCGCGAGGGCCCGGGCGATGCAAATGCGCTGGCGCTGGCCGCCGGAGAATTCATGCGGGAAGCGCCCGGCCGAGGCGGGGTCGAGCCCGACCCGGCGCAGGAGCTCGGCCGCTTGGTCGCGGGCCTCCGTCCGCGAGGCGAGGCGGTTCACGAGCAGCGGCTCCGCGACGGCGGCGCCCACCGTCATGCGGGGATCGAGGCTGGCGAACGGGTCCTGGAACACGGTCTGGATGCGCTGCCGCCGCGCGCGCAGCGTCCGGGCGTCCAGGGCGAGGAAATCCTCCCCGTCCAGGAGCACGGTGCCGCTCTGCGGCTCGATCAGCCGCATCACCGACCGGCCGGTGGTGGACTTGCCGCAGCCGCTCTCGCCGACCAGCGCCAGCGTCTCGCCGGGCCGGATGTCGAAGGACACCTTCTCCACCGCGTGGACCCGTCCCCGCAGGCGCCCGAACAGGCCGCCCCGGATGTCGAAGCGGGTTGTGAGGTCGCGCACCTCCAGCACCGGCCGGGAGGAGGGCACGACCGTGTCGGGCGCCTCGGGTGCCTCCGCGATGGCGCCGGTGGCCCGATCCACGCGCGGGAAGGGGCGGGGATAGGCGCTCTCGCCCATCGAGCCGAGCTTCGGCACGGCGGCCAGGAGCGCGCGCGTATAGGGGTGGTCGGCGCGCTCGAAGATCTTGCCGGTCGGGCCGGTCTCGACGGCCTCGCCGTCCAGCATCACGACCATGCGGTCGGCGACCTCGGCCACCACGCCCATGTCGTGGGTGATGAACAGGACCGACATGCCCTCCTCCTCCTGGAGGAGCTTGATCAGGTCCAGGATCTGCGCCTGGATCGTCACGTCGAGCGCGGTGGTGGGCTCGTCGGCGATCAGGAGCTTGGGCCGGCAGGCGAGCGCCATGGCGATCATCACGCGCTGGCGCATGCCGCCCGAGAAGCGGTGCGGATAATCGTGCAGCCGCGACCGGGCGGCAGGGATGCGGACCTTGTCCAGCAGCCGCACCGTCTCGGCTTCCGCTGCGGCGCGCGACAGGCCGCGATGCAGCATCAGCGCCTCGCCGATCTGGAAGCCGATCGTCAGAACGGGGTTCAGGCTGGTCATCGGCTCCTGGAAGATCATGGCGACGCGGTCGCCGCGGACCCGTCGCATCTCCGACTCGGGCAGGCTCAGGAGGTCGCGCCCTTCAAGCAGCACCGAGCCTTCCACCCGGCTCGCCCCCGCAGCGGTGAGGCGCATCACGGACAGGGCCGTCACGCTCTTGCCCGAGCCGGATTCCCCGACCAGCGCGACGGTCTCCTTCGGGCCGATCTCGAACGACACGCCGCGCACCACCTCACGCCAGCCGAGGTCGGTCCGGAACGACGTGCGCAGGCCGGAGACGGACAAGACCGGGGCCGGGGAACCGCCCATCAGATTACCCGCCGCGGGTCGAGCGCGTCGCGCAGGCCGTCACCCAGGAAGTTGATCGACAGCACGGTTAGAAAGATCGCGCCGCCGGGGAACAGCGCCCAATGCGGCGCCACATCGAGATGGTCCTTGGCGTCGAACAGCAGGCGGCCCCAGGTCGGGATGTCCGGTGGAAAGCCGAGGCCCAGGAAGGAGAGGGTCGATTCGGCGATGATGGCCGAGGAGACCTCGATCGTGCCGGCCACGATCACCGGCCCGATGGCGTTCGGCAGGATGTGGCGCGTCACCTGGTGCCAGGTCGAGGCGCCCTGGGCCCGGGAGGCCTCGACGAACTCCTTTTCGCGCAGCGACAGGAACTGGGCCCGAACGAGCCGCGCCACGGGCATCCAGCGCAGGCCGCCGATCACCACGACGATCATCACGAAGACGCCGCCCTCGAGCCCAAACACGGCCTTCAGCGTGTCGCGGAAGAGGTAGATGACGAGCAGCAGCAGCGGCAGTTGCGGCAGGGACAGGAACAGGTCCGTCACCCACATCAGGACGGGGTCGAGCGTGCGCCGCGACATGCCGGCCAGGGCGCCGACCAGGATGCCGACCACCGTGGACACGGCCATGGCCGCGAACCCGACCGCGAGCGAGATGCGGCCGCCGTAGAGCATGCGGGCCAGGATGTCCTGGCCGAGATCGTCCGTGCCGAACGGGTGGGCGAGGGACGGTCCCTGAAGGGTGGCCGCGAAGTCGATCTCGTCGATCCGGACAGGCCAGAGCCAGGGGCCGAATACCACCCCCACGACCATCACGGCGAGGAGGACCGCGCTCGCGACCGCCAGCCGGTGGTGGCGGAACCTGCGCCAGGTTTCACGCCCCGGGGAGGTCGCCGCCACCGCTCCCGGCGGAGGGCCGGGCGGCGCCGCCGCCCCTCCACCCGCCTCAGCGGAAGGAGATGCGAGGGTCGAGCCAGCCATACAGGAGGTCCGCGATGAGGTTGAACAGGACGACGAGGCAGGCAAACACGAAGGTCACGGCCATGATCACCGGGGTGTCGTTGGCCAGGATGGCGCTGATCAGCAGCGATCCGATGCCCGGGATGCGGAAGATCTGCTCGGTCACGATGGCGCCGCCGAACACGGCCGGCATCTGCAGGGCGACCAGCGTCACCACGGGGATCAGCGCGTTGCGGGCGACGTGGCGCAGCGTCACGGCCCCTTCTCCGAGGCCCTTCGCCCGGGCGGTCGTCACATAGTCGAGCCGCACCACGTCCAGCACCGCCGACCGGACATAGCGGGTGTAGGAGGCGGCCTGAAAGAAGCCCAGCACGGAGACGGGCATGATCGCCTGCCGGAACATCTCCCAATACCAGCGCCAGCCCGTGGCCGCGATGTCGGTCCGGTACACGAAGGGAAACCAGTCGAGCTGGACCGAGAAGATCAGGATGAAGAGCAGACCCGTGAAGAACGTCGGCAGCGAGAAGCCGATGAAGGCGAGCGTATTCGCCACCTGGTCGAACACCGAATAGGGCCGCGTCGCCGCGAAGATGCCGACCGGAATGGCGATCGCGAGTGCCAGGATTTGCGACGAGCCGACGATGAACAGCGTCGTGGGGACGCGCTGCAGGATCAGATCATCCACGTCCACCCGGCTTGCGAACGAGAATCCCCAATCGCCCCGGAGCATGGCGGCGAGCCAGCGCAGGTAGCGCACCATCACGGGATCGTTCAGGCCAAAACTCTCCCTGAGGGCCTCGCGGACCTGCGGCGGGACATTCGGATTGGTCGCCATCTCCTGGAAGGGATCGCCCGGCGCGAGCGCCAGCACGGTGAACAGGATCAGGCTGATGCCGAGGAGGCTCGGCACGGCGATGAGCAGCCGACGCAGAAGATAGCTCACCATCGACCCGGTCTCTCCCGGCCGGCTGGATCTGGGCGGCGCGGCTTCCGGGCCGCGCCGCGCTCGGGGCTCAGACGCGATACCAGGCGGCGACGTTCCAGGTGTCCACGTCCCATCCCGAATGGTCGTGCATCAGGCTGTTGGCGGCGGCCGCCACCCGCGTCCGCGACAGCAGCGGCAGGATCACGTTGGCCTCGCAGAAGACCTCATTGACCTTGATCAGGAGCGCCGCCCGCTTGACCGGATCGAGCTCCTTCTGGGCCGCCCTGTAGGCCTCGTCCGCGGCGGGATCGGCGTAGCGGGACACGTTGCGGCCGAGCCACTTGTTGTCCTTGTTGGCGATTTCCCAGGAGACGAACTGGTTGAGAAAACGCTCCGGATCCGGCTGAGGCTGGGTCGTCGTGTACATCTCCATGTCGCAATAGAGCTTCGTATACGTGTCCGGATTGGCGACGTCGGAGGAGAAGAACACCGACGCGGTCACGGACTTGAGCTCGAGGTCGATCCCGGCGCGCTGGCAGGCCTGCTTGATGATCGCCTGCGTCTTCTGCCGGGGCGCGTTGATGGAGGTTTGGACGACGTATTTGAGCTTCTTTCCCTCCTTTTCGCGAATGCCGTCCGAGCCGCGCGTGTAGCCGGCCTCGTCGAGGAGCTTGTTCGCCTTCTCGATGCTGAATTCGTATTTGAGCTTGTCCGATTTGAACTGCTTCGGCTCG
>NZ_JAQGKF010000042.1 GCF_028290205.1 Enterovirga sp.
GAGCAGCCGCCGGAGCGCCGAACCGCGCTGCCCCCGGTCCAGGCGCTTCGCGCGCTCCGCCGCAACGGGGTCCCGGCTCGCGTGTCCCGCGACGCCGGCCGGTATCTCTGCAACGCGGGCTACTACCGGGCGCTGGCCGGCCCGGCCCCGGTGCTGTTTGTGCACGTGCCGAAGCCGGCCTCGATCCGGCCGGGCCCGCGGCGTGCCCGGCGCATCCCGGCCCAGGCCGCCCTTGCAGCGGCCCTCGTCGAGATCGCGGCGCAGCTCCTCGTCCTGTCCCGGCGGCGCGTTGCCGCCACGGCGGCTCTCCGCTAGAGCGGAGCGCCGCGGAGACCGCCATGCAGACCTTCTTTGTCGAGATCAAATGCAAGCTCGGCAAGACCTATCCGGTCGCCAGCACGCTCGCCGACCGCGAGATCGCCTCCGAGATCTACTCGACCGCCGGCAATTACGACATCCTGGCCAAGTTCCACGTCGATGACGGCGTCGATATCGGCCACTTCATCGCCGAGAACGTGCAGACGATCCCGGAGATCGCCGACACCCGCACCATCATCACCTTCAAGGCGTTCTGAGCGTCCAGCCGACCTCGGTCGCCGGCGGCGGGGGCACGGGGCGGAGCGCGTCCGGGCCGGCCCGCAGGCGCTCCCAGGCCGCGAGCTCCTCGCCAAACCGGCGCTGCACATAGCTGTCGAGGTCGAACGTGTCGTCCGGCAGCTGCATCATGAAGCGCTCGGCGATCTCGGTCAGAAGCACGTCCGGCCGCACCCGCTCGACATAGCCCCAGTCGACCGCGGGCGACCAGATGAAGTGCACCTCGCGAAAGGTCTCGGCCAGCATGATGGTGAGGCCGGTCTGGGCCTGGGAATCCCCGAACAGGACGATGCGGCGGGGGTCGGCATCCGGAGCCTCGTTCCGGTACACCATGTGTGACCCACCATGCAGCGTGTCCGCCTGTCCGAGCGTTTCCCGCGCCTCGACGATCGGGTTGGCATAGATCCGGACAGCGTCCCGCTGGAGGCTGTAGCGGCGCACCCGCTCCGTGCGGTGGGGCTCGAACTTGGTGCCGAGGTCGCCCGCGAACTCCATCTCGCGGCAGGGGCGCTCCACGAAGTCCCGGCGCGGACGGGCTCCGAGCGCGCGGCACAGAGCCCGGTAGGCGACCCGGACTCCGGGAAGGGTCCAGTGCGTGTCGGTGCGGAAATAGAGATCCTCGGCCGAGCGCCGGGCCCGCATGGCCCCGACCAGGTCGAGACAGGCGCGGCGCCCGAGCACCGCATCGGCAAAGGCGCGAGGCCCCCGCCACACAGCCGGTCGCCGGAAGAAGCTCGCCCGGAGCCGCACAAAGGGCGACAACCGGACGTCGATCCCGAGTTCCGGCAGCCGGTCGTCGTAGACGGTGAGCTTTTCGGGCACCACGATGTGCCGGTAGGCCATGCCGAGCCGGCGGGCCCGGCGCAGGCGCGCGATCACCGCCTGACGCCACATCTGGACGAGGTTGGTGGTCAGCTCGGTCTCTCTGAACTGAGCGGCCACGTCGTTGTTGCCGCCGACCAGGAACAGCCAGCCGTCCCGGCCCTCGCAGACGCCGAAATCCGCGGCGGCCGAGTTCACGGCGCCGCCTGCTTCGTCCCTCGCCATGGTCAGGCTCGTCCCGGCCGGAACGCAGAGCCGAAATCAGAGAACGAGAACAGACTCTTCAACATCATCTTTGAAGCGACATCAGAGCGCGGACACGAGGTGGCCGCCATCCACCGCGATGCAGCTTCCGGTCATCCAGGACGAGGCGTCGGTCGCGAGGAGCAGGAAGGCGCCGTCAAGGTCGGCCGGCCGGCCGAGGCGGCGGGTCGGGATGCGGCGGATCATGGCCTGGCCGGGCTCGCTGGCGAAGAAGGCAGCGTTCATCTCGGTCTCGATGTAGCCGGGGGCGAGCGCGTTCACCCGGATGCCGAACCGCGCCCATTCGAGCGCGTGGGCGGCCGTCATCTGGATCACCGCGGCCTTGGTGGCGGCGTAGACCGACACCGAGCCGGTCACGCCGAGGCCCAGGATGGAGGCGATGTTGACGATGACGCCCGGGCGCTTCGCGTCCCGCCAGCGCCGGGCGGCTCCCGTCGAGACGAGCCACACGCCTTTGAGGTTGGTATCGACGACATTGTCGTAGAGCCCCTCGTCGACATCAAGGGCGGGCCGGCCCTCCGACACGCCCGCGTTGTTCACGACGATGTCGAGCGGCCCCAGACGCCCGGCCTCGTCCAGCGCGGCCGCGACGGACGCGGAATCGGCGACGTCCAGATCCACCGCCTGAGCGCCGGCCGCACCGAGCCGCCGGAGTTCGGCAACGACGTCCTCCAGACGGTCCCGGCGGCGCGCCGCGACCGTCACCCGGGCGCCGTTGCGGCCGCAGAGCTCCGCGAAGTGCCGGCCGAGCCCGCTCGAGGCTCCGGTGACGAGGACGTGCCGTCCCCGGATAGCGGCTCCGAGATCCACGAATCCCTCCAGGGTCCGGTCAGGCTGTCTTCGGCGCCGAACGGGCGAGAAGCTGCGCGTTGGTGCGCTCGAGGCGCAGGGCCAGCTCGCGCATGACCGCGATCGACATCTGCGGGAACTGGGTGAGGAGTTCCAGGAACACGCGCCTGTCGATGCGCAGCGCCGAGAGCGGCTCGGTCGCCACCACCGTCGCGCTTCGGGGCATGTCCGACAGGATCGCCATTTCGCCGACCAGCGCGTTGCGGCCGAGTTCGGCTACCTTGATCTCCCCGCCCTTCGCCTCGAGGAGCACCTCGGCCTTGCCTTCCAGGATGACGTAGGCGGCATCGGCCGCGTCGCCCTGGGCGAAGAATTTCTGGCCCACGGCGAAGCGGATCCGTTCCGACGTGAAAGCCAGGAGCTTCAGCCGCGACGGGTCGATGTCGCGGAACATGGGCACCTGGCGAAGCGCTTGAACTTCCGTGTCGAGGGTCATGTTGGGCGTTCCCTTACTCGGCTGCGACCCTGGCGGCCAGGCGAGCCTCTTGGGCCCCGGTCGCGGGGTCGGACGTGATGGCAGGCGCGGCCGCCTCGGCCGCCACCTGGGGCTCCGACGCGGCGGGTTCGGCGGGGAGCGCCGGGCCCGGGCCGGGCTCCAGCACCACAGCCTTGTTCTCGAAGCGGATCACCAGATCGAACGGCGTCAGGTTGCGCTCGTTGGGAAGCACGACGATCAGCGTGCGGCCCTCCATGGCCTTGGCCAGGAACAGGATCAGCGCCTCGACGCGCCTTTCCCCGAAGGGCGCGAAGGCTCCGTCCACCACCAGGATATCGGGCCGCTTCACGGCCGACCGGATCAGGCTGACGCTCGCCCGCTGGGTCGGCGTGAGCAGGCGCCCGGCCGGGCCGACCTCATGATCGAGCCCGACCCGCTCGATCTCGCCCGACAGATCCATCTCCTGGATGACTTTCGCGCCGAGCTCCCGGACCGTGTCGCGGGCCGCCGCGACCGACTCGTTGACGCGCCCGAACAGGAGGTTGTCCCGCACCGGGGCCGCCGTGTTGACGCGATCGGGATCGTAGAACTCGACCCCCGGGTCCTCCTGCTCCTCCAGCGCCTGCCGCAGGGCGCCGCGCGCCTCGAGCAGCCGCTCGCGGAGGGCGTCGTCGAGCAGCCCGAGCCGGTGGCGAGGCTCGACATAGGCGAGCGGCAGGGCAAGCAGCCGCAGCCGTTCGTCCCGGGTGAGCCCGCCCCGGCCGCTGATGCGCGAGCGCTTCACCATCCTCTCGAACTCGGCGAGTTCGTCGGCGTGAACGAAGGAGAACTGGTCGAACAGCGGATGGCCGGACGGCAGGCCGCGGAAGATGTCCGTCATCGTTTCCGCGATGCGCACGCCCATGACCAGGAAGTCGTCCGTCAGTTCGGCCCGGTCGAGAACGCCGCGGAAGACCTCGTTCTCGATCAGAGCCCGGCCCATCAGGCCCGGCGACGTGGGCACCCCGAACAGCAGGTTCTCGGCGACCGTCGCCCGGATGTTGTAGCGGGCCGGGTCGAAGGGCTCGACCAGGTCGG
>NZ_JAQGKF010000069.1 GCF_028290205.1 Enterovirga sp.
AGTGAGTCGGATCCTCCGATACGGTCAAAGAACCCCGTTCGGAAGCGCCGCAGCCGATTCTGCGACAGTACGAGCCTGTGGCCACTAGACCGGCCACGTGTTCTTTCGTAGGTGGCCAATCCCGCCATCCGGCGCGCAGAATCCATGATGAATTCATCATCGTCTGGAGCAAGTAAGTGCAAGGCTAGCAGATATGCTGCGATCTCTCTCTGCAGAGGGAGCTTGGCAGCCTTCTCTGTGGCGTGTTCCTCGAGCCACTCGCGATCTGGCGTGATTGATGATTTGACAGGATATTCAACTTGAATGACGAAGTTGGAGATATATCGCGCCGCCCAGGCCGTATCTACCGCATCGGAGCCTTGCGGAACGGTGGGGCGTGCTGGACGGAGTTAGCGTTGGGTGGCGCTGAAACATCGCTGCCGAGCGTGGCTGGCGGGGAGGTGGGTTGGGAGGTGCGCTGTCTCGTCGAGACTTGCGCAGGTATCCACTGATCCGATCGACGCCCAAACAGTCTCAACAGGCGAGCGCGGTCCGGCGGGGGGCGATCTCGGAACTGTGCTCGCTGGGGCGCCTCGTTGTCCGGCCAATGAGGGTTGGAACGCCTACCCCGCGCCTCGCTTAGCCGAGCCTGTCGCGCGTCAGGCCCTTAGAGCGATCGGCCAGTGGTCATGCTGCCCCGCTGTCGACCGTTAGCGCCTCATGGGAGTCAGCATCGGGCCGCCGCGGCAACGGGGTTGAGCAAAGGCTCCGTCTAAACCCCTGAAATAATGGTGGGCGCACTAGGGCTCGAACCTAGGACCCGCTGATTAAGAGTCAGCTGCTCTACCAACTGAGCTATGCGCCCTTCGCCCGGAGGCGGGCGGCCTTGGCCGCCGGGGATGCGTCTAGCCCAGCACTCAGGGCCTGTCCACCGTCTCCGTGATCCGAACAGCTTCCTGGGGCGATGTTTTCCAAAGCCGTCGTTTCGGGCGCCCCGCGCGGGCTGCGGGCCGACCGGAGTTGAAGCGCAGGCCGGAGGATGGCATCTCGGCCGGGCCCACGCCCGAGGAGGTCCGCTCTGCATCACAGCCTCATCGCCCTGCGGCCCATCGCGCGGCCCGCCCGCGGCCGGTTCGGCAAGTGAGGCCCGGCATGCAGGTCGACCTACGCATCCTGGATAGCCGGCTCCCGGGTTGGGGCTTCCCCCGTTACGGCTCGGATCTCGCGGCGGGGCTCGACCTCCATGCCTGCCTGGACGCGCCGCTCGACCTGGCACCCGGCGCGGCCCCGATCCTGATCCCGACCGGGTTTGCCATGCGGCTCGGCGACCCGGGCTGGTGCGGGCTGGTCGCGCCCCGGTCCGGGCTCGGCCATCGCGGCCTCGTTCTCGGCAACACGGTCGGCATCATCGACGCGGATTACGAAGGCCCGGTGCTGCTCTCGGCCTGGAACCGCAACCAGCCCGGCACGGCGCCCATCACGGTTGCGCCGGGCGACCGCATCGCCCAGCTCGTGCTGGTCAGGATCGACCGGCCTGCCTTCCGGGTCGTCGCCGCCTTCCCGGAAACGTCGGGGCGCGGGGAGGGCGGCTTCGGGTCGACGGGCCAGCAAGGCGCCTCTTCCGGCACGGCGGCGCGCCCATGACCCTGCTTCCCTCCCGGGCGCTGTATGCGGTGGCGGCGGTGCTGGACGTGGCGCTCCACGCCCGCGGCAGCCCCGTCTCGGCCAAGGCGCTGGCCGGGCGGCTCGATGTCGGGCCGCGCCATCTCGAGGCGGTCTTGCAGCATCTCGTGCGGGCCGGCATCCTCAAGGGCGTGCGGGGACCGCGCGGCGGCTACGAGCTCGGGCGCGAGCGTCGCCGCATCTCGGTCGGCGAGGTGGTCCGGGCGGTGGAGCGGATCGAAGAACCGGAACCGACGGGACCGGACCTGATCCGGCAGGCCATCGCGCCCGCCATCGCGCAAGCCGCGGGGGAGTTCCTGGCCGCGCTCGACCGCATCAGCATCGACGAGCTGTGTCGCGCGGCCGGACCCGCCGGCGTGCCGCCCCAGGCAGATTTCACAATATAAAAATGTTCATTAGATGAACCATCGACACCGAGACGGGAAATAGCTACAGCCCCGTCGATCCAGCGAGGAGCGACACCATGTCCGAGACCGTGAGAACTGCCACCGGCGCGCCGGGTCGCGGCCGCATCTACGGCTCCATCACCGAAACGGTGGGCAACACGCCGCTCGTCCGCCTCGACCGGCTGGCCAAGCAGAAGGGCGTCAAGGCCGAGATCCTGCTCAAGCTGGAATTCTTCAACCCGATCAGCAGCGTCAAGGACCGGATCGGCGTCGCCATGATCGACGCGCTGGAAGCCTCCGGGCGGCTGAAGCCGGGCGGCACGCTGGTCGAGCCGACCTCGGGCAACACCGGCATCGCGCTGGCCTTCGTGGCGGCGGCCCGCGGC
This sequence comes from Enterovirga sp., assembly GCF_028290205.1. Classification (GTDB taxonomy): domain Bacteria; phylum Pseudomonadota; class Alphaproteobacteria; order Rhizobiales; family Beijerinckiaceae; genus Enterovirga. The sequence continues at coordinate 2,435 of NZ_JAQGKF010000069.1, forward strand.
TACCGGCTGATCCTGGTGATGCCCGAGACGATGTCGCTCGAGCGGCGCAAGATGCTGGCCTTCCTGGGCGCAGAACTCGCTCTGACGCCCGGCCCGCAGGGCATGAAGGGTGCCATCGCCAAGGCTGAGGAATTGCTGCGCGAGATCCCCGGAGCGGTCATGCCGCAGCAATTCGAGAACCCTGCCAATCCGGAGATTCACCGCAAGACCACCGCCGAGGAGATCTGGAACGACACCGCCGGGCAACTCGACGTGTTCATTTCGGCCATCGGCACGGGCGGCACCATCACGGGCGTCGGCGAGGTGCTGAAGCCGCGCCTGCCCGGCCTCAAGGTCATCGCGGTCGAGCCCGAGGATTCGCCGATCCTGTCCGGCGGCCAGCCCGGACCCCACAAGATTCAGGGCATCGGCGCCGGCTTCGTGCCCGGCGTGCTCGACACCCAGATCTACGACGAGGTCGTCACGGTCGGAAACCAGACCGCCTTCGAGACCTCGCGCCTTCTCGCCAGGGTGGAAGGCGTCCCGGGCGGCATCTCGACCGGTGCCAATGTGGCTGCCGCCCTCGAGGTCGCGGCCCGGCCCGGCATGGAGGGCAAGCGCATCGTCACGGTCGCGTGCTCCTTTGCCGAGCGCTACATCTCGAGCGCGCTGTTCGAGGGGATCGGCTGACCGGGCGGGCCGATCGTCGCTGGCGCAACCCTTCGGGGACCCGGGTGTTTCCTGCCGAAGGAGACACCCATGGCCGACAGCAAGGTTCCCAATCTGAAGAACTTCAGCGCGTATCGGGATGAGAACGGGCGGGGGCTCGGCACGGAGCCGGGCGACCGCCCGCGTTATGACGACGTCCACGAGCAGCTGATGCAGGAGCCGACCAGCGAATCCGAGGCGGCGCGGCTTGCCTCGGGCTTCACGAGCGACGACGGCACCGAAGCGACCGAGGCCGAAACGCCGCCGGAAAACATCGCCCATATCGGCGATGCGACCCTGCCGCCCCGCCGCGGCCCCCGCGGCGGGTAGAAGCGGGCTCCGGCCAGCACGGGCCGGTCACGCGCCGGGCGGTGCCGGGTGCAGGTCCAGGGGCCGTCCGGCTGCCCGGACCTGGCCCGGCACGTCGTGGCCGACAAGATCGGGCAGCTCGCGCGACACGGCGATGAGGCTGTCGAGATCGACCCCGGTCCCGATTCCCATCTCCTCGAACATGTTCACCACGTCCTCGGTGCAGACATTGCCCGTGGCGCCGGGTGCGAAGGGGCAGCCGCCCAGCCCCCCGAGCGCCGCGTCGAAGCGCACGCATCCCGCCTGCCAGCCGGCCAGGACGTTGGCCAGACCGGCACCGCGGGTGTTGTGGACGTGCAAGGTGAGAGGCAGGGCGGGATGCCGGGCCAGCACCGCCGCCACGAGGTCGGCGACCTGGCGCGGATTGGCCATTCCGGTCGTGTCGGCGAGGGTTACGGCGGTGCAGCCCTCCGCCAGCAGCCGCTCGACATGGTCGAGCACCTTGGCGCGCTCCTGCCGGCCCTCGAACGGGCAGCCGAAGGCCGTCGCCACGCTCGATGTGAGCGCGATGCCGGTCCCGGCCAGCACCTGCCGGACTTCCCGAAGCGCCCGGAACGAGCCCTCGGGGTCCATGCGCAGGTTGGCCCGGTTATGGGTTGCAGAGACCGAGATCACGACGTTGATCTCGTCCAAGCCGCTCTGGGCGGCGCGCTCGGCGCCGCGGGCGTTCGGGATGAGGGCGCAATAGAGCGTGCCCGGCCGGCGCCGGATGCGGCGCGCCACCTCCTCCCCGTCGGACAGGGCTGGGACGTGTTTCGGCGACACGAACGAGGTGATCTCGATCTTCGCCAGGCCCGTGTCGGACAGGCGGTCGATCCAGGCGACCTTGCGGTCGGTCGGCACAAAAACGGGCTCGATCTGCAGCCCGTCCCGCGGTGCCACCTCGTGAATGAAGACCCGTTCCGCGCCGGCCGAGATCATCAGACCGCTCCCTTGCGGCGGAGCTCTGCCACAGCATCGTCCGAATAGCCGAGCCCGCGCAAGACCTCGTCGGTGTGCTCGCCCAGATCCGGTCCGAGCGTCCGCATCACGCCGGGCGTGGCGGAGAGCTTAGGCGCGATACCTGGCACGGGCATCGGCGTTCCGTCGGGCAGTGTCGTCTCGATGATCATGTCGCGAGCCCGGTAATGCGGGTCGGCCACGATGTCGGCCACGCTGTAGACCCGGCCGGCCGGCACCCCGGCCTCGTTCATCAGGGCGAGAACCTCGTCGATGCTTCGCCCCCCCGTCCAGTCCGCGATGGCGCCGTCGATCAGTTCGACCTGGGCAGCCCGGCCGTCGTTGCGGGCCAGCCGCGGGTCGTCCGCGAGATCGGGCCGGCCGATTGCCCGCATGAGCCGGCGGAAGATGGAATCGCCATTGCCGGCGATCAGCACGAAGCCGTCCCGGCACGGGTAGCTGTCCGTCGGCACGATGCCGGGGAGGGCGCCGCCCGAGCGCTCCCGGATCTCGCCATAGACCCCGTATTCGGGAACGAGGCTCTCCATGCAGTTGAACACGCTCTCGTGCAGAGCCACGTCGACGACCTGGCCTGGGCCGCCGTTGCGGACCACATGGATCACGCTCATCAGCGCGCCGATCACGGCGTAATGGGCGGCCAGCGTATCGCCGATCGAGACCCCGGTGCGGGCCGGTGGCCGATCGGGCGATCCGGTGGTGTAGCGGATGCCGCCCATCGCCTCGCCGATGACGCCGAAGCCAGGGCGCTCCCGATAGGGCCCGGTCTGGCCGTAACCGGACAGGCGCACCATCACGAGGCGCCGGTTGAGCGCGTGGAGGGCGTCGAAGCCGAGCCCCCACTTCTCCAGCGTGCCGGGACGGAAATTCTCGATCAGGATGTCGGCCTCGGCCGCGAGGCGGCGGACGATCTCCTGTCCCTCCGGGACCCTCAGGTCGGCCGTGATCGAGCGCTTGTTGCGGGCTTGGACCCGCCACCACAGGGACGTCCCGTCGTGGAGCTTGCGCCAGGTCCGCAGGGGATCGCCCGTGCCGGGCGTCTCCACCTTGACCACGTCGGCGCCATATTCGGCCAGGATGCGGGCCGCGAAGGGACCGGCGATGAGCTGACCGAGCTCCACCACCTTCAGGCCGGCGAGCGGCCCTGAATGCGGGGGAGCGGTCATGCGGGCAGACCCGGGCTCGTGGCCCGGCCGGGATCGGGCAGCGGGAAGCTGAGCCGCACCTTCAGCCCGTCAGGATCGTAATCGGTGCTGACCTCGGCTTTCACCTGGGCGGTGAGCACCCGCTGGAGAAGCCGGGTTCCAAAACCCTGGCGTTGCGGCGCGGAGACCCGCGGGCCGCCCGCTTCGACCCAGTCGAGGCGCAGACGGCGCGCCTCCCCGTCGTGTTCCACCGACCAGCGGACGTCCACGTGCCCCTCCCCGTTGGACAGCGCCCCGAACCGCGCCGCGTTGATGACCAGCTCGTGGAACGCCATCCCGAGCGGGACAGCGTAGTCCGACGGCAGCTCGACCTCCGGACCGTTGACTCGGACCCGTTTGCGCCCGTCGTCGAACACGTCGAGCTCCTTGGTCAACAGCTCCCGCAGCGACGCCCTTTGCCACAGCTCCTCGGTCAGGATGGTGTGGGTGTTGGCGAGCGACATGATGCGCCCGGTGAAGTCGCGATAGAAGTCGTCGATGGTGGAGGCGCCGCGGGCTGTCGAGCCCACGATCGCCTGCACCGTGGAAAGCGTGTTCTTCACGCGGTGATGCAGCTCGCGGATGAGCAGGTTCTGCCGGTCGGTGGCGTGTTTGCGTTGGGTGACGTCGAGCGACACGCCGGCCATGCGCAGCGGCCGCGTCTCCGCGTAGCTGGCCCGGCCCCGCATCTCGACCCAGCGGGACTCGTCGTGCGGTCCGCCGACCCGGAATTCGACCCCGTAATCGGTCCGGGTGTCGATCGCCTCCTGAACCGCCCGCGTGATGCGGCCGACGTCGTCCGGATGGACCCGTTCGAGCAGGTCCGGATAGCTCACCGGGCTGTCGGGCGGCAGGCCGACATGGGTCCGGAAGCGCTGCGAGGCCGTCAGGGTCATGTCGACGAGGTCGAGCTCCCAGGCCCCGAGCCGACCGGCGTCCAGCGTGAATTTCAGCCTCTCATCGCTGAGGGCGAGCTCGGCGCGGCTGGCCTCGAGCGCGGCCAGCCGGTCGCGCGCCTGGTATTGGCGACGGCGACTGCCGAGTGCCGTCCGGACGAGGCTGACGAGCGTCATCGGGTGGAAGGGGCGCTCAAGGAACGTGACGTTGCCGAGGGCCCGCATGTGCCGGATGGCAGAGGGGTTCCGCTCCTGCCCGCCCCCGCGCAGGGTCAAGAGAATGAAGGGGTAGTCCGACCAGGTCGGCTGCGTCTCGATCTTGGCGACAAGGGCGGAGAATTCCGCCGATTGCAGCGCCTCCTCCGTCAGAACCGTGACGGCGGAGCGCCTCAGGGCCGGCAGAAGGCTCGGGAGAGTGGGGCAGATCTCCGTCTCGACGCCATCCTCGCAGAGGACGCTGGAGATGATCTCCGCGTCGCGACCGAGCGGCGCCAGCACGGCGACCTGCTCCGGGTTCTTCTCGCCCGGGTTCACGCCGGGTCGGCTCCGAGCAGGGAGGCGGGTTCGCCAATGAAGCTCGGGACCCCGCGCAGCACGCCCTGGAACCGGTTCAGCGGCCCCCCGACCGCGATGCCATACTGGTCGATCTGGAGTTCGCGGATCGTCCGCTCGTGGCCGCCGGCGCGCTTCTTGATGACCGAGATGGCTCGGCGGACCTCGCCGGCCGCCTCGAAATAGCGCAGCAGGATGATGGTGTCCGACAGGTAGGTCACGTCCACCGGTGTCCGCATGTCGCCGACCAGGCCGTGCTGCGCCAGCGTGATGAACGTCGCCGTGCCCTGCCGGTTCAGGAAGTGCAGAAGCTCGTGCATGTGGAGCACGAGATGCTGCTCGTCCGGCATGGCGGCGTGGTAGCCGTTGAGGCTGTCGATCACCACCGTGGAGGCGCCCTGTTGCTCCACGGCCCAGCGCACCCGGTGCGCGAACTCGCCCGGGGAGAGTTCGGCGGCGTCGACCGCCTGCAAGGCCAAGGCGCCGCTCTGCTGCATGGCATGGAGATCGAGCCCCATCTCGCGGGTGCGAGCCTTCAGGATACCGATCTCCTCGTCGAAGACGAAGATGGCGGCCCGTTCGCCGCGCGCGATGGCAGCCCGCACAAAGCTGTAGGCCAGGATGCTCTTGCCGGAACCGGAGGGGCCGATCAGCAACGAGGCCGATCCGGGCTCCCCGCCGCCGCCCAGCAGCCTGTCCAGGCTGTCGATCCCGCTGGTGAGGGGCGCCCTCGAAAAGGCGCGGCCGTGTTCCGCCGACACAAGGCGGGGAAAGGCCACAACCCCGCCGGTCGCGATGGTGAAGTCGTGAAAGCCGCCCCGGTAGGTCACGCCGCGGTATTTCAGGACCCGGAGCCTTCGCCGTTCCGCGCCATAGGTCGGGGCGAGCTGCTCCAGTTGCACGACGCCATGCGCGACGCTGTGCACGGTCTTGTCCCCCGGCTCGCTCGTCATGTCGTCGAGCAAGAGAACGGTGGCGGCATGGCGGGAGAAATAGTGCTTCAGCGCCAGCACCTGCCGGCGGTAGCGCAGGGAGCCCTGCGCCAGCAGGCGGATTTCCGAGAGGCTGTCCAGGACCACCCGGGAGGGCTTCAGCCGCTCGACGACCTCGAAGATGCGGCGGGTGGTCTCTCCGAGCTCAAGATCTGACGAATACAGCACGCTTTGCTGCTGCTCGTGGTCGAGGAGGCTTTCGGGGGGCGCGAGCTCGTAGATCAGGATGCCGTCCGGGATGGTCCAGCCATGCGAGGCCGCGCCGTCGCGAAGCTCTTCTTCCGTTTCCGAAAGCGTGATGTAGAGCCCCGTCTCCCCCGCCCGCGCCCCTTCCAGCAGGAACTGCAGCGCGATCGTGGTCTTGCCGGTCCCGGGCGTGCCCTCCAGCAGGTACATGCGGCTGCGCACAAGGCCGCCTCCCAGCACCTCATCCAGGCCCTTCACCCCCAGTGCGGCCCGTTCCGCAGCAGCTTCACTGATCATGTACGATTCCGCACTTTTGTGGCCCTTAACACCGCCCTCCAGGGCTGGCGAGCGACCGGATGCGCGCGTCAACGCAATTCAGGCCGGCCCGGGTCCTCCCGCGCGTTCGCGGCGCGCCAGTGCTGCGCGGGAGGCAGTCCGGCGGTGATCTCGGAGAGCCGCGCCCGGGTTCCGGGAGTGGCTCCTTCCGGCAGGGCGTCGAGCGGGAAGAAGTCGGCGGCGGCGATTTCCCGCACTGGGCGCGGGCGCCCGGTCCTCTTGAAGTGCCGGACCTCGTAGACCAGCACGTGGTCGCGCGCCGAGGCATGGTCGTTGAAGCACAGGCCGTGCAGGCGGGGCGGGGCGGTGAGCAGGATCCCGCCTTCCTCCGCCAGTTCGCGGGCCAGCGCCTCTTGGGCCGTCTCGCCCGCTTCCACGCCGCCGCCCGGCAGGTGCCAGCCCGCCACATAGGTATGGCGGACGAGGAGGACGCGGCCTTCCTGATCGATGACGGCGCCGCGGACGCCGAGGGTCAGCCCGCGCGACAGGCGAAACCACAGATGCAGCAGCGGGCCGATGAGTTTCACGGTCAGCGGTGGAGTGGTTTCGGAAGCATCCGGGCTCAGGCTGGACAGCACATACCTCCCGGCGGGAGCCGGAGATAGTCAAGTTGCGGGCCGTTGCCGGGAAGGGCTGCGTCACATCCGCTCCTGCGCGGCTGCGGCGCACTCGCCGGCCCACAACCGGCGATCAGCGTCGCTGGCGCGCCGCGAAGGCGACTGGCGAGGCTTGACGCGCCTCCGCCCAGAGGCGAGGTCGCCGGCATGTTTCGCTTCGCGCATCTGACCGACCCCCATGTCGGCCCCTTGCCGCGGCCGGCTCTGCGCCATCTCCTCGGCAAGCGGATCACCGGCTACGTGAACTGGCGCCGGGGCCGGCGCGAGGCGCACGACATGGACCTCCTGGCCGCGCTGGTGCGCGACCTGCGGGAACAGGCGCCCGATCACATCGTCTGCACGGGCGACGTCTGCAATCTGGGCCTTGCCAGCGAGTGGCCGAGCTCGCGCCTGTTCCTGGACGGCCTGGGCAGCCATGACACCGTCAGCTTCGTGCCCGGCAATCACGACGCCTATGTGCCGGGCTCGCTGGAGGGCCTGCTGGAGGCGGTCGATCCCTTTGCCGTCGGTGACGAGCCCGGCCTGACGCGCTTCCCCTTTGTGCGCCGGCGTGGCCCGGTGGCCTTTATCGGCCTGTCGTCCGCGATCCCGACCGCACCCTTCGTGGCGAGCGGCCGGCTCGGCCGCACGCAGACCAAGCACGCGGAGGCCTGCCTCGCAGCCCTGGCGGAGGAGCCGCTTCTGCGGGTCGTGCTGATCCACCATCCACCGCATGTCGGGGGTGCCCCGACGGGCCGAAACCTGGTGGACGCGCATCGGTTCGAGGCCATGATCGCCCGGGTCGGCGCCGATCTCATCATCCACGGCCACAACCATGTCGGCTCCGTCAGCTTCCTGGAGGGGCCGCACGGACCGGTGCCGGTTGTGGGTGCGCCCAGCGCCTCCGACCGGGGCGGCGCGCTCACCCACCCGGCCGGCTACCACCTGTTTCGCGTGCATGACGAGGAGGGGCGCTTCCGGATCTCGGCGGAGTTGCGCGGCCTCGATGCCGAGGGCGTCTTCGGCAGCCAGGGTGCGATCGACATTTCCGGCAACACCGCCCACCGCCGGGTCGCCGGGCACGTACGGGGCTGAGGCGCCCCGCATAGACGTCCCCACCGAAGCTGCTACCCTCGTGCCACTCGGCCCGGAGAGGCCTTGGGAGGATACGCATGCGACGTTTGATGGCCGCCCTGGTCTGCCTTGGCGGGCTCGCCGCCGGCGCGGCCCGCGCCGAGGTCGCCGAGATCACGCTCGGACAGCAATTCGGCCTCAGCTTCCTGCCCATGATGTACATGGAGCATGCCGGTCTCATCGAGAAGCACGCCGCTGTACAGGGCCTGCCGAAGCCCAAGGTAACCTGGGCCAAGCTCGCCGGCCCCTCGAACCTGAACGAGGGCCTGATCTCGGGCGCCATCCAGTTCACGGCGCTCGGCACGCCCTCCATCGGGCTGCTCTGGGACCGGACCCGGGGCGACGTGAAGGGGCTCGTCGCGATCTGCTCCTACCCGCTCTACCTCAACACCCGCACCCCGGGCGTGAAGTCGCTCAAGGATTTCGGCCCGACCGACAAGATCGCGGTGCCGTCCGTGAAGGTGTCGACACAGGCCATCATGCTGCAGATGCAGGCCGAGAAGGAGTGGGGGCCGGGCGAGCACTTCAAGATCGATTCACAGACCGTGTCGCTCGGCCATCCGGACGCCATGGCGGCCCTGCTCGGCAACACGGAGGTGACGGCCCATTTCGCCTCCTCGCCGTTCCACGAGATGGAGCGGAAGGACGGCCGCATCCACACCGTCATGACGTCCTACGAGATCCTGGGCGGTCAGGCGACGGCCGCCACCATGATCACCAGCGAGCGCTTCAAGAAGGCCAATCCGAAGACGGTGCAGGCCGTGCTCGACGCGACCCTCGAGGCGATCGACTACCTGAACGCCGACAAGCGGCGAGCGGCCGAGTTGTACCTGAAGCTGGCGGGCGGCAAGAGCAGCGTGGATGAGCTGCTGGCCATCATCTCCCATCCTGACTGGAACTTCACGGCCACGCCGCAGAAGATCGGCAAGACGGTTCAGTTCATGAACAAGCTCGGCACGGTGAAGACCCCGGTCACCGACTGGAAGCAGCTGTTCTTCCCCGAGGTGCACAACCTGCCGGGAGACTGAGTCATGATCCGCATCGGCTGCGGGGCCGGGTTCTCGGCCGACCGGCTCGGCCCGGCCTGCGATCTCGTCGAGCACGGGCGGCTCGACGTGATCATCTTCGAATGCGTCGGCGAGCGCACGCTGGCCTTCGGCCACCGGGACCGGCTCGCCGATCCGCAGAAGGGCTATAACGCCCAGCTCGAACGTCGCATGCGCAAGATCCTGCCGCTGTGCCGGCGACACGGCACGCGGCTCGTCACGAACATGGGGGCGGCGAACCCGAGAGCGGCCGCGGCCGCGACGCTGCGCATCGCCCGCGAACTCGGCCTCTCGGGGCTGCGCGTCGCCTTTGTGGAGGGCGACGAGGTGACAGACCGGCTCGGGCCCGAGACGCCGCTCTGGGAGGGCGGGACGATCCGGGATGTCGGGCTCCAGCTCGTCGGCGCCAACGCCTATATCGGGTCGGATGCGCTTTTGCCGGCGCTCGAGGCGGGCGCCGATGTGGTGATCGCCGGCCGGGTCGCGGATCCGGCGCTCGTCGTCGCGCCGCTGCGGCACCATTACGGCTGGGCGGAGGACGACTGGCAGCGCCTCGGCGCCGGTACGCTGGCCGGCCACCTGCTCGAATGCGGCATGCAGATCACGGGCGGCTATTTCGCCGATCCCGGCCGCAAGGAGGTGCCGCGCCTCGCCCAATGCGGCTTCCCGATCGCCGAGATCGATTCCGAGGGCGGGCTCGTGATCACCAAGCTCGCCGAGGCCGGCGGCTGCGTGACCGCCCGAACGGTCAAGGAGCAACTGCTCTACGAGGTGCACGATCCGGCCCGCTACATCACGCCGGACGTGGTGGCGGATTTCAGCCGCGTCGGCGTGGACGAGGTCGGGCCCGACCGCATCCGCCTCTCCGGCGGGGGAGGGCGCGAGCGGCCGGCCGACCTCAAGGTCACGGTCGGGTTCGACGGCGGTGTCCTGGCGGAGGCCGGGATCAGCTATGCCGGCCCGAATGCGGGCGCCAGGGCCCGGCTCGCCCGCGACGTGCTGGAGGAGCGCCTGCGCGAGGTGGTCGGCAACGAGGCGCCGCTGCGCCTCGACCTGATCGGCGTCTCGTCCCTGCACGGAACGGCACTGCCCGAGGCGACCGGGGGCGAAGACCTGTCCGACGCGCGCGACGTGCGGGTGCGGGCGGCGCTGCGGACCACCGATCGCGACAAGGCCGAGACGGTGCTCTGGGAGGTCGAATCCCTGCTCTGCTGCGGGCCGGCCGGTGGGGGCGGCTACCGGGGCCAGATCACGCCCTCGGTCGTGACCTACTCGGCCTCCATCGCGCGCGCGGCGGTGCCGACCCGTTTTCACATGGAGGTCGCGTGACCCGCCGTCGGCTGTACGATTTTGCCCATGCCCGCGCCGGCGACAAGGGCGACACCTCCAGCGTCGCGGTGTTCGTGGACGACCCGGCGGATTACCCAGCGCTCAAGGCGGGGCTGACGCCGGAGCGGGTCAAGAGCGCCTTCCCGGACCTGATCCGGGGCGAGGTCGTGCGTTACGAGCTCGACGGCCTGCACGGGGTCAATCTCGTGATGAGATCGGCCCTTGAGGGCGGCGTGAACTCCTCGCTTAACCTCGATTCACACGGCAAGTCGTGGAGCTTCCTGATCCTGGGGCTCGACGTGGAGGCGTGACCCGCGAACCGAAACGGGCCCCTAGCCGGTCCCGCGCACGCGCGCGAAAAACTGGCCGACGTCGCGCTCCAGCGCGTCGGCGCCCGTGGACAAGCGCTCCGTCCAGCTGACGATCGCTTCGGCGGCGGCGAGATTGCGGCCGCTGGCGAGTTCCACGGCCCGCACGTTGTCGCTGGCATCCGTGGTGGTGGCAGCCATGCGGCGGGTGCCGTCGGAGATCGAGCGGGTCGCTGCGCCCTGCTCCTCGACCGAGGCCGCGATCGCGGTGGCAGCCGAGGCGATGCTGCTGACCAGCGCCGACACGCCGCCGATCTGCGCGATCGAGCGGCGCGTGCGCTCCTGGATGGCGGCGATCTGGCGCGAGATCTCGCCGGTCGCCTTGGCGGTCTGGCCCGCCAGCGCCTTCACCTCGGCCGCCACTACGGCGAAGCCGCGGCCCGCCTCGCCCGCCCGCGCGGCCTCGATGGTGGCATTGAGGGCCAGGAGGTTGGTCTGGGCCGCGATGGTCGAAATCAGCTCCACCACGGAGCCGATCTGGTGGGCCGCGGCCGCGAGGTCGTCGAGCCCCGCCATGGACAGGGCGGCGTCGCTGGTCGCGCTCTGTGCCAGCCGCAGGCTGCCGTCGCTCTGGGCACCGATCTCGGCGATGGAAGCGGCGAGCTGCTCGGTAGCCGCGGCCGTGTCTTCGATCCCGGCCGCCACTTCGCCGGACACGCGGGTCACCGAGGCCATGCGCTCCGAGGTCTCGTTGACCACGCCGCGCATCTCGGCCGAGGACACCCGAAGCGCGTCCGAAGCCTTGGTCACGGCCTCCACCACCGCCCCGATGGTGGGCTCGAATTCGCGGATCGCCCGCTCGACGGTTTCACGCCGGCTCTCCGAAGCGCGCAGCGCCGCGTCGTGCTGCACGGTGATGGACATCGCGAGGTCGAAATCGAGCGCGTTGCCGACAAGGGCCGCGATCTCGGCCACCCGCGCGCCGGAGAAGCGATGGCGACGCCGCGCGGCGCTCAGGATGGACCGGCGCACGATGTTGCCGGCAAACAGCCGCGTGCGGGCAATCACCCCGAGCCTGTCGTGCTCGGCCGCCAGCCGACGGCACGACGCCAGATAGGCCTGGTCGAAACGGCCCGACAGCGGAAAGGCGAGATGGTCCGCCTCGAGCTGGCAGATCGTGTCGCCGTCCTGACGGAAGAGGTCTGACACGCTCGGGTTGGCGAGCTCGACCTCGCGGAAGCTGGCGAGGCCTTCGTGCAGGGCCGGTTCCACGATCGGCCACAGAGCGGCGAGGCGCGCCCGCGCAGGCCGATCGAGGCTGTAGAGCATCAGCCGCGACTCGAAATGGGAGGGCACCGGGCCCGCAGGCATGTCGCTCATCGGCTCGCCGTCATGCGCCTCGCGAAGAGCCGCCCCGCGAGACCTATGAGGCAGGGCGGTTAACGGGGGCTGATCCCGTCTGGTCCCGCACAGACGGTGCCGGTACCTCCACATTGTCGAGGAGCCGAACGTCGCCCACGCGAACGGCAGCGAGAAGCCGGGCAGACCTGCCGGCCGGGAGAGCTGGGAGGGGCCTGAGCGTCTCCGGCTCGACGAGTGCCAGGTAGTCGAGCGGGCCGAATCCGCCCTCGGCGAGGGCGCGCCGCCCGGCCGCGAGAGCCTCCTCCACGGCGGTGTGGCGCAAGGCGTCGCGCACGTCGGCGAGCACGCGGTTCAGGCTGCGGGCCACCGCGAGCTCGCCTTCGGACAGGCGAAGGTTGCGGGAGGAAAGGGCGAGCCCGTGTGCGTCGCGGACCACGGGGTGAGGCACGACCCGAAGCGGCAAATCGAGATCTCGGACCATGAGGCGGACGATCTGGAGCTGCTGCCAATCCTTCTCGCCAAACACGGCGAGATCGGCCTGGGCCTGGATGAAGAGCTTGGCCACCACGGTCGCCATGCCGTCGAAATGGCCCGGCCGCACGTCGCCTTCGAGCCCGGCGCTCGGCCCGGCGACCGAGACGGTCGTGCCGAAGCCCGGCGGGTACATGGTTTCGCCGCTCGGGGCGAAGACGAGATCGGCTAGGCCCGCCAGGAGGGCGCGATCGCGCTCCTCGGTGCGCGGATAGCGGCCGAAATCCTCGGCGGGGCCGAACTGCTTCGGGTTGACGAAGATCGTGACGACGACCCGCTCCGCCTCCTCCCGAGCCCGGCGCACAAGCGCGAGATGCCCGTCATGCAGGGCGCCCATGGTGGGCACGAGTGCGATCCGGTCGCCGGCGCGGCGCCAGGTGCCGACACGCTCGCGCAGCGCCGCGACGGTGCGGGTAACGTCGGGGACTTGCATGATGGCGCGAGCTTCCTGGAGGGCGCAGGTTCGGTGGCCGGCCCGCCCGCCCGCGTCAAGCCCGCTCCCGACGGGCAGGGCGGGGATCGGGCGGCGGGGCGGGCGCGCGAGCCGCCGGCCGCGCTACCGTGCCGCCAGCACGCGGCGGAGGCCGCCGAGCAGCGCCGGTTCCGGGTCCATGATCTCGGCGCGAACACCGTGGCGCGCCAGCGCGTGGGCGTAGAGCGCGGCCCGCGCCGGCTCGGCCACCACCGACACACCTTGGGGCGGGCGGAACAGCCGCAGCGCGCCAGCCACCTCGTCGCCGGTGAGCAGGCCGGACAGATACGGCCCGAGCGCCGCTGGCGCGAGTTGGCCGCTGACGGTGGCGGCCCGCGCCCTGAACAGGTCGTGCAGCAGGGATGCGGCGCCGTCTCGTCCGGCCCCGACGGCCGCGAGGCCCTGCTCGAACCCGGCCGGATCGGCCGGCTCCGTTGCCGGGCGGCCGATCATGGAATGCTCTCGAAGAAGGGCGTGCATCTCGCCGGTCATGAAAGTCGCGAAGCGGTGGATGCGGCCGCCCCTCATCTCGGCCCACTTGGAATGCGTGCCGGGCAGGCAGACGAGGCCGTCGGCGATGTCCGAGCCGAGAAGCAGGGTCTCCTCGCCCCGCATCACGTCGATGCCGCCTCGCTCTTCATAGGCGACACCCGGAAGGACGAGCCCCTGCCGCCCTGCGCCGAGGTCGACGGCGAGGGCCCCGGCGGCGATCTCGCGCGCGCCGGCCGGGCAGGCCGCATAGCCGGCTGGAAACCACCCCTCGCGGCTGCCCACCATCCCGGCCAGCACCACAGGAAGTCCGGGCTCGGCGGCGAGCCAGGCGCCGGCGAGGCGGCCAAAGGCCGCCCCGTGCCCGCCCGGCTGCAGCCGTCCGATGCCGTCATCGGACGCGCCCCGGGCCACCACCTCTGCCCCGTCCACCAGGAAGGCGCGGAGGCGGGTGGTGCCCCAATCGACGCCCACGAAGCGCATGCGCTCAGCGCGTCCCGAACATCCGGTCGCCGGCATCGCCGAGGCCCGGAACGATGTAGCCGTGCTCGTCGAGCCGCTCGTCGATGGCGGCCGTCCAGATCGGCACCTCGGGATGCATCGCCTGGAAGTTGGCGATGCCTTCCGGTGCGGCCAGCAGGCAAACGATGCGCAACTCCCGGGCGCCCCGTTCCTTCAGCCGATCCACGGCCGCGATGGCCGAGTTGGCTGTGGCGAGCATCGGATCCAGCACCAGCACGAGCCGGTCCTCGAGATCCGACGGCGCCTTGAAGTAATACTCGACGGCCGAGAGCGTTTCGGGGTCGCGGTACAGGCCGACATGAGCGACCCGAGCGGAGGGCACGAGTTCCAGCATTCCGTCCAGGAAGCCGACGCCGGCCCGCAGGATCGGCGCGAGGACCAGCTTCTTGCCCGCGAGCTGGGGCGCCGACATCCGGGTGAGCGGGGTGTCGATCTCGATGGACTCCAGGGGCAGATCGCGCGTCACCTCATAGAGGAGCAGCATTCCGATCTCGTTCAGGAGCTGCCGAAAGCCCTTGGTGGAGCGGCTTTTGTCCCGCATCAGCGTGAGCTTGTGCTGCACGAGCGGGTGATCGACGACCGTGACGCCTCGCATGAATGGCGGCTCCTCGGGAATCTTCATCTCAGGTCGGGTCCCGGCGGCCCCACGCCGCGCAGGGTGGGATCACTTCTTGTCGAAGATCATCAGCGTGCTGAAACGGTCCGCGTCCGCGACGTTCGGGCCCGAGATCGCAGCGTAGCCGTAGCGGAACGGGACCGGGCCGACCCAGTCGACCGCCGCGAAACCGTAGGGCGGCTCGCCCTTGCAGCCGTCCTTCCACAGCTTCACCCAGAGGTCCCTGTCCTCCTTGGAGGCCGTGCGGCAGAGCGCAGCCGCCGTGGTGGTCCGGAGGTCCGACTGGTGGCCGTTGGTGCCGAACTGCTTGTGCGGCACCGTGTAGTGACCATACAGGCGCAATCGCCAGTTCTGCGCCGTGTCCTTGAACGCGCGGAGCGGCAGCCCGTCGTCGGCCTGGACCACGTGCTTGACCTGGGAGATGACGAACCGGTTCAGCCCGTCGAAATTGCGGCTGGACGAGACAAAGCTCGCGGCCTTGTAGAAGGCCGTGTCGAACCGGGTCTGTTCCAGGAACCGGGTGAAGGCGGGGTTGCGGGCGAGGTTCTGGTCGCTCAGGTCCATCCGGAAGTAGCTGACCGAGCCCTGCTGCCCGGAGGGCTTCCGGAACCGGACCCTGACGCCGTTCGAGCGTTCGGCCGTGGCCCGCAACTCGCCCGAGGGCTCGATGGCGACGGGCTCCACGGCGGTGATCTCGAAGTCGTTCGCGGCCAGCCCGACCGCGATCATCGTCGAGGTGCCAAACTCCGTCAGCTCGGACGCCATCGCGGTGGTGATGAAGTAGCTCATCCGCATCAGCGAGTTATAGGCCTTGGCGATGCGGCCCATCATGGGCTCGAGCTTCTTCGTGTCGGCCAGCCGCTCGGGCGAGAAGACCTGACCGGGCTGCTCCAGCCCGACCAGGACCAGATCCTCGAGATTGGGGAAGAGCAGGTGGGGATAGAGAACGTCCGGGCCGCCGAACAGATAGAGAAGCTTGCGGGTGCCTGTGCCGGCCTCGCCCAGATTGCTGGCGAAGAACTCGGCCATCTGCTTGCGGGAGGTGGGCGAGAACAGGGTTTGGCGCGGCGAGTCTCCCGTCCACTTGCGACGTCGGTCCCCCCGCAGCTTGGGCAGCGTGGCGCCGTCGCGCAGCACGGCGGCGAGCGAGGAGGTCTCGGCGGCCTTCTTCCAGCCGGGGCTGGCGAGGATGGCCTGCACGGCCGGATCGCTCATGTCGGCGGCCCGCGGCTGGAAGCCGCCGAGCAGCCGGACCTGCGCATCGATGGACATGGACAGCGTCGGCTGGGCCGTCAGCAGCAGCAGGAATCCGGTCGTGACCACGAACGCGGCGCTGGAAGCCGGGCGCCGGAGCAGGCGGCCGAGCTTTCGCCGGGCGAAGGACACAAGCTTTTGCATGGTGATGTGGTCCGGGCCGGTCTGGCGAGGCCGGCGAGCTGCCGCGCCGGCCTCAGCGCAGATGGCAACTTCTGGCCGCAAGATCTCGCGCTGTCGAGAACATGGACGACACAATCCACCGGGCGACGATTGAGGGGCGAGTTGGGGCGTCGCGCTGGGCTGTGCCGGGGGGGACGAGCCCGGGCCGTCCTGAGCGGATTGCGGCACGGCTGCGGGTTCTGGCGCTCGCCGCAAGCCCGCCGTAAGCTCAACCCAAGGGCGTCCGCGCGTCGGCGGGGCGCCGCCTGGTCGAGGAGACACGCCATGCCCCGCGAGCCCTCAACTCTGTTCTCCCCTCCGGTCTCGACCCGTCGAACGCTGCTGAGCGGGATGGCCGCGGCCACCGTTGTGGCGGGCGCACCGGGTCTCGCCGGGAGCGCCCTGGCGCAGTCGGCGCCGCTGCCGGCCGAAGTGCTCACCAGGAAGATGCCGAGATCCGACGAGGAACTGCCGGCGGTCGGCATGGGCACCTATCTCACCTTCGACGTCCTGCCCGGGCGGCCGCGCGCGCATCTAGCCGAGGTGATGCGGCGCTTCTGGGCAGCCGGCGGCCGGGTCGTGGACACCTCGCCGCTCTACGGGATGTCCGAAGTTTCCGTCGGCGATTTCGCGACCGCGATGGGGATCAACGACCAGATCTTCGTCACCAACAAGGTCTGGACCACCGGCGAGTACCTCGGCGACGACAGCCACGCACGGCGCAGCCTCGAGCAGTCGATGCAGCGGCTGTGGCGCGACAAGATCGACGTCATGCAGGTGCACAGCCTGGTCAATGTCGACATGATGGTGCCGCTCCTGAACGCCTGGAAGCAGGAGGGCCGTATCCGCAACGTCGGGGTGACGCATCACGAGCTGCCCTATTTCGGCGCGCTGGCGCAGTGGGTGGAGCGCGGGCAGATCGACGTCGTCCAGGTGCATTATTCAATCCACACCCGGCAGGC
Organism: Enterovirga sp.; assembly: GCF_028290205.1. Taxonomy (GTDB): domain Bacteria; phylum Pseudomonadota; class Alphaproteobacteria; order Rhizobiales; family Beijerinckiaceae; genus Enterovirga. The sequence continues at coordinate 19,377 of NZ_JAQGKF010000069.1, forward strand.
GGAGGACCGCATTCTCAAGGCCGCGGCCGATCGCGGCATCGCGGTGCTGGTCAACATGCCGTTCGAGAAGGCTCGGCTGTTTAAGATCGTGGAAGGGCGGCCGCTGCCCGATTTCGCGAAGGAGTTTGGCGCCCGCAACTGGGCGCAGTTCTTCCTGAAATGGGTGATCTCCCACCCAGCCGTAACCTGTGCCATTCCGGCTACGACCAACCCGGACCACATGACGGAGAACATGGGCGCGCTGACCGGGCCCCTTCCGGACACGGAGATGAGGGCCCGGATGGTGAAACACATGGAGACCATCCCGGGCTTCGACACCCTGGCCCAGATGGCCTCCTATCCCGGCAAGACCTTCGACGGCGCGGTCCGTCCACCACGTCGGCCGCCCGCGATCCCGAGCCGCACCTGAGACGTCTGCTCCGGCCGGCACCGCGGCCCGCCGGAGCCTGCTCAGAACACCGTGCCGTCGCTCGCCACCTGGATTGGCGGGCGCCCATCCGGGCGGGCCTCCCGGGCAAGGCGGCGCCCCGTGGCCCAGGTGCCGCCCTCCAGAACCTTGGCCAGCGGGAAGCTGCGGGCCTCGAGGCCGAGGCGGCTCCGCACCTGCGTGGCCAGGAGGTCCAACAGCGCCACGGTGAGGGCGCGCCATTCCACGACCAGAGCCGATCCGACCTCATGTGCGAGCTCGGCATCAGCCGGGTTGCGCAGCCGGAGCACACCCGTGTCCAGCAGGAGGCCGCCGTTGCGGTACTCGGGCAGGCCGGTCAGCCCGTCCAGATCGGTGACGGCGATCCCGGCGGCCTCCAGAGGCTCGATGAGCGAGTAGCTGAGCCATTGCGAGAGCTTGTGGAAGGGCACGAGGCCGTCCGGGCCTTCGCCGAAGGGCGGGTATGGCCAGGTGTCACCGAGCGGCAGCCCGTCGAGGCTGGTCCGGCTCGGCCACACGGAGCCGAGATGGAGGAGGACGGCCTGGAGGATCAGCGGCGCCGCGATGCTGTCACCCCCGGCCTGCGCGGCCAAGTGGTCGAACAGGCCGCCCGGCCGGGGCTCGTCTGTGCGGGCGAAGACGTCCGGCGCGGCGGTCACGGCGCGGCCGAGCCGGTTCAGGAGTTCGGCCCGGCCCGCAAGCCCGACCAGGGGATTGTCGAGCCGGACCTGGAAGCCGCGTGCGATCTCGCCCGCATCGACCAGCGCCAGCGTTCCGGCATCGGCCCGCAGGGCGTCGAAGGGATCGCCCGAGAAGCTGCCGCCGATGAACATGTCGAAGCTCGCGATCGCGAGGCCCTCCGAGCGTGACCAGATCTCGCCCGTGCGGCCCTCCTCGTAATGCCAGTCCGAACCGGCCCCCGCGTCGAGCAAGACGCTGACGATCACGAGGTCGAAGGCGGCTCGGGCGCGTTCCGCCGCGCCCCGCCAGGGCATCGCCTCGTCGAGCGTCGCCCAGCGGTCCAGCCCGCCGGCCGCGAAATGGCGCCACCGCGCATGCGGCGGCACGTCCAGCGTCGGGTACTCGGCCCGGATCGTCTCTACGAGCGCCTCGGCCGCAGGGCCGAGGCGATCGAGGTCGACGTCGAAATGCTGCAGCCGGCCGGCGAGGCCGAGCTCCAGCATGCGGGCGGCTCTGTCCCGGACGGCCGCGGCGGACAGGAGGGAGCGGGCGGGGGAGGGCGGGGAGGGGTCGGGGTGTTGCACGCGGATCAGGACCTACAGAAGCTGGACCATGCGGGGCAGCGCCCGCACCGGTTCGCCGCCGAGACCTGCCCCGCCGGAAGCGCCGCCGCCCGCCCGGCGGAACGGAGCGCGTGCATGGTGGGCCGGTCCTCGGCAGATTCTCCCCGCAATCCTAGGCCGGAGCCCCGCCCGATGTCACTTTGCGAGGGCCCGGGAGCGAGCCGGCGACCATCTGCGAACCCGGCAGGCCTGCTCCGGCGTTGGGGGCGGCGCCGCCCTGCACCGAGGCCCGAATGAGCCGAACCGCCGAGTCCGAGGACGGACTGCCGATCCCGCAACGCCACTGGTCCGCGGTGGCGATCTGGCTGGCCATCACGCTCGCCGTGCTGGACAGCGCGGTGGCCAACATCGCCCTGCCGACCATCGCGCGGGAGTTCCAGGTCGAGCCGCACGAGGCGATCTGGGTCGTCAACGGCTATCAGCTCGCGATCGTGACGGCGCTCCTGCCCTGCGCGTCGCTGGGCGAGATCGTGGGCTACCGGCGCGTGTACCTCGTCGGGCTGGTCGTGTTCACCGCCGCCTCGCTCCTCTGCGCGCTCTCCTCGAGCCTGCTCGAGCTTGCGCTCGGGCGCGTGCTGCAGGGGCTCGGAGCGGCCGGCATCATGTCCATCAACGCCGCCCTGGTGCGGTTCACCTATCCGCAGGCGCTGCTGGGGCGGGCCATCGGCTTCAACGCCCTGGTGGTGGCGCTCGCCGCCGCGACCGGGCCGTCCCTCGCGGCCGCCATTCTGTCGGTCGCGCACTGGCCGTGGCTCTTCGCCGTGAACGTGCCGATCGGCTGCCTCACCCTGGCGGTGGCGGCCTATGCGCTGCCGCGCCCGGCGCCGGTCAGGCGGCGGTTCGACGTGGCCGGGGCCGTGCTCAACGCGCTCGCCTTCGGGCTGGTCATCGGCGGCATCGACCTGCTCACCCGCACCGGCAGTCCGCTGGTCGGCGCCCTCCTGCTGGCCGGCGGGGTCGTCAGCGGCGCGGCGCTGGTGCTGAAGAGCCGGACGGAGGCGACGCCCATCCTGCCCGTGGACCTCATGCGGATTCCGGTGTTCGCCCTGTCCGTCGGGAGCTCGGTGCTGAGCTTCGCGGCCCAGATGCTGGCGCTGGTCTCGCTGCCCTTCCTGTTCGACGGACTGCTCGGGCGCAGCCCCGTCGAGACCGGCCTGCTCATGACACCCTGGCCGATCATGGTCGGCCTGCTCGGGCCCTTGGCCGGGAGCCTCGCCGACCGGCTGCCGGCCAGCATCCTGGGCGGCGTCGGCCTGGCCGTGATGGCCTGCGGCCTGGCCGCGCTGGCGCTGATCCGCCCGGACGCGACCTTTCTGGATGTGGCCTGGCGCATGGCCCTGTGCGGCATCGGGTTCGGGTTCTTCCAGGCGCCGAACAACCGCACCATGATGCTGGCCGCTCCGCGCGCGCGGGCCGGCGCGGCCGGCGGCATGCTGGCCACGGCGCGGCTCACCGGCCAGACCGCCGGCACCACGCTGGTGGCGGTGTTCTTCGCGCTGCGGCCGGCGGATGGGACCGTCGTGGCGCTGTGGGCGGCTGCGGGCTTCGCCCTTGCGGGAGCCTGCGTGAGCCTCGGCCGGCTGGCGGCCGGCCGGGAGAACGGCTGACCGCGCCGCCCGGCCGGCCCGGTGCCGCCTCGACCCCGGCCGGAGCCTCGATTAGAACGGCGGCATGCTCGACCCTGCCGCCTTCGCGACCGAGCCGGCGCCGGGTCGCGAATGCGGGACCTGCACGCTCTGCTGCAAGGTCTATGACGTTCCCTCGCTGCTGAAGCCGGCGGGCCAGTGGTGCCGGCATTGCCGGCCGGGCCGAGGCTGCGGCATTCACGAGACGCGGCCGCAGCATTGCCGCTCCTTTCATTGCCTGTGGATGACCCAGGGCTGGCTCGGCCCCGACTGGAAGCCGGAGCGGGCCAAGATGGTCCTCACCATCGACCCGGCCACCCGCTTCCTCCTGGTCCAGGTGGATCCGGGCTCCGCCAATGCCTGGCGGGCCGACCCCTATTACCGCCAGCTCAAGCAATGGGCCGCGGCCGCCATGCCGCGCCGGCAGCATGTGGTCGTGTTCCTGAACAAGAGCGCCACCGTGATCCTGCCCGACCGTGATGTGCCGCTCGGCGTCATGGGGCCGGGCGACCGCATCGTCGCGCGCGAGCGGCGCACGGCGTCCGGCATGACGCTCGACGTCGAGAAGGTGGCCGGGCCCGAGTGAGGCTCCGGGCAATCCTGTTCGACAAGGACGGCACCCTCATCGATTTCGACCGGACCTGGGGACCCGCTGCCTATGAGGTGATGCGGACCTTGGCAGGCGGTGACCCGGCGCGCCTCCGGCGGCTGATGCAGGTGAGCGCGTATGTGGAGGCGGAGCGGCGCTTCCTGCCCTCCTCGCCGCTGGTCGGCGGCTCGTCCTCCGAATATGGCCCGCTGTGGGCGGAGGCGCTCGGCCGGCCGCCGGGCGGCGCGCTCTACCGGGAGATGGACCGCCTGTTTCTGCATTGGGGACTGGAGACGCTGGCGCCCATCGGGGACCCCGCGGCGATCCTCGGCCGGCTTCGGGCGGGAGGTTTCCGGCTGGGCATCGCCACCAACGATGCCGAGGCGTCGGCCCGAGCTCAGGCCGCCCGGCTCCGGTTGCTCGATCTCTGCCCCTTCATCGTGGGCTACGATTCTGGGCACGGCTCGAAACCCGATCCGGGGATGATCCAGGCTTTTGTCCGCCAGCACGGGCTCATGCCCGGCGAGGTCGCGATGGTGGGCGATTCCGTCCACGACCTCCGGGCCGCGCGGGCCGCCGGGGTCGTCGCTGTGGCGGTGCTGACCGGGCCGCTCGGCGAAGAGGCTCGGGAATCGCTCGCCGGCGATGCGGACCACATCCTCGGGTCGATTGCGGACCTCCCGGCCTGGCTCGAGCTTCCCGACCGGCCGGCGGGTCGCGACTGAGGGTGACGCGGGCGGGTTCCGGGCCGCCTCGGGGAGGCCGGACCCGAACGTTCCCGAACAGGCTTCGGGCGCGCTCACCTTGCGGCTCGGCCGCGGCATGGACACCTTGAGCGGGACGTCTCGTGGCCGCGAGGCCAGCCCCTCTCAACGGTCGCCATGCCCGCTTTCCCTGTTCTCTGGCGCGACCGGCGCGGGCGCCTCTCGGCCCTGCGGATCGCCACGCTGGCGGTCCTGATCTGGCCGGCTCTCCTGATCGTGATCGATGCGGGTCGCGGGGCGCTGGGCGGCCGTCCGCTCAACGAGGCGATCCACCGCACGGGCTGGTGGGCCCTCGTGTTCCTGCTGCTCTCGCTCGCCGTGACGCCGCTGCGGCGCTCGGCCCGCTTCGGCCGGCTGGTCGACATCCGCCGCATGGTCGGCGTCGCCGCCGCGATCTATGCCGGAATCCACATCCTGCTCTACGTCGCCGATCTCCGCTTCGACCTGCTCAAGGTGGGGAGCGAGATCGTCTCACGGCTTTACCTGACGATCGGGTTCGCGGCCCTCCTCGGCTTGCTCGTGCTCGCCGCGACGTCCAACGACGCCTCGGTGAAGCGGCTCGGCGGGCTGCGCTGGCGCCGGCTGCACCTAGCGGCCTACGGGATCACGCTCCTGGCCCTGATCCACTTCTTCCAGCAGACCAAGGCCGACATCACCGTGCCGACGCTCTATGCCGGGCTGTTCGCCTGGCTGATGGGATACCGGCTCCTGGCCGGCTGGCGCGGCGAGGGCGCGCTCTCGCCGCTCGGGCTCGTCGGCCTTGCGGTCGCCGCCGGGCTGGTGACGCTGCTGGGCGAGGCGGTCGGCATCGCGATCGCCTTCAGTCGGCCCGTCCTGGCCTTCGCGGGGCAGTTCCTCGTGGCGGCCTTCGATCCGGATCTCGGCATCCGGCCCGGCTGGTGGGTGCTGGCCGCCGGCCTCGCGATGGCGGCACTGGAGGCCGTGCGGGGCTGGGGCGAGGGCCGGGCCGCGCCCGCACCCGCGGGCTCCACCAAGGTTGCCGTTGGCAGCTCTCCGGGCTCTGCCCTACAACCTCGCTGAAGACCGCCGGAGGGCGGCGCAGCTGAGGAAACGACCCATGCTCGGTCTGATGCAGGACTGGCCCCTCCTCATCCACAAGGTGATCGACTACGCGGCCTCCGAGCATCCGGGCCGGGCCGTGGTGTCCAGGCTGACGGAAGGGCCGCTGCATCGCACGACCTATGCGGCTTTGCGCGAGCGGGCGCTGAAGGTGGCGAAGCGCCTCGCGCAGGACGGCATCCGGGCCGGCGACCGCGTCGCCACCCTGGCCTGGAACAACCACCGCCACCTCGAGGCCTGGTACGGCATCGCCGGGATCGGGGCGGTCTACCACACCGTCAATCCGCGCCTGTTCCCCGAGCAGATCCTCTACATCATGAACCACGCCGAGGACCGCATCCTGCTCCTCGACCTGACCTTTCTGCCGCTGGTGGAGAAGCTGGCGCCGCAACTGCCCACCGTGGAGCGGTTCGTGGTGCTGACCGATGCCGCCCACATGCCGGAGACGTCCCTTCGCGGCGCGGTCGCCTACGAGGACTGGATCGGGGAGGTGGACGCCGATTTCCGCTGGGCCGAGGTGGACGAGCGGGCGGCCGCGGGCCTCTGCTACACGTCAGGCACCACGGGCGAGCCAAAGGGGGTGCTCTACTCGCACCGCTCCAACGTGCTCCACGCCATGGTGACCATGACCCCCGACGCGTTCGGGCTCACCGCGCGCGACATCGTTCTTCCCGTGGTGCCGCTGTTTCACGCGAACAGCTGGTCGCTCGCCTTCGCGGCTCCGATGGCGGGCGCCTCCCTGGTGATGCCCGGGCCGAAGCTCGATGGGCCATCCATCTACGAACTGCTCGAATCCGAGCGCGTGACCATGACGGCCGCCGTGCCGACCATCTGGTTCGCGCTGCTGCAGCACATGGAGGCGACCGGGTCGCGCCTGAACCACCTGCAGCGGGTGGCCATCGGCGGGTCGGCCTGCCCGCCCGCCGTGATCGACACCTTCGAGAGCAAGTACGGCATCCGGGTTATCCATGCCTGGGGCATGACGGAGATGAGCCCGGTCGGCTCGCTCTGCGCGATCAAGCCGGAGGTGGTCGGTGGGGGACCGGAAGCCGTCCGGGCCATCAAGGCGACCCAGGGCTGCGCCCCCTTCAGCGTCGAGTGGAAGATCACCGGCGACGACGGCCGCAGGCTCCCGAACGACGGCCGCACGTTTGGCCGGCTGAAGGTGCGCGGGGCGGCGGTCGCGCGCCGCTACTACAAGCGCGAGGACGAGGAGATCCTCGATGCCGAGGGGTTCTTCGACACCGGCGACGTCGCGACGCTCGACCCCAACGGCTACATGCGGATCACCGACCGGTCCAAGGACGTGATCAAATCGGGCGGCGAGTGGATCTCCTCCATCGACCTCGAGAACCTGGCGGTCGGCCACCCCGCCGTGGCGGAGGCCGCCGTGATCGGGATCCCCCACCCGAAATGGGACGAGCGGCCGCTGCTGGTGGTGGTGGCCAAGCCCGGCACCCGGCCGGACAAGGCCGACGTGCTGGAGTTCCTGCGTCCCAAGATCGCCAAATGGTGGATGCCGGACGACATGGTGGTGGTCGACGAGATCCCGCACACAGCGACGGGCAAGATCCTCAAGACCGAGCTCCGCAACCGGTTCAAGGATTACCGGCTGCCGACCGCCTAGGCGGGCCGGCCGCCAAGGCCGCGGCTATCGGGCGATCCGGTACTCGCCTGCGAGCTGGGGCGCGCCCTCCGTGGCGACCACGCCCCGCTCGACCAGGTCCTCGAGATGGGCGAAGACCGACAGTCCGGCGGCCGGATGCAGCTCGGGCCGCAGGCCGGCATAGATCACCGGCACGATCTCGGCGATGCGGCGGTCGCCGGCCGCCAGGCGGCCGAGGATCGAGCTTTCGCGAGCGCGCCGGTGGCCGATCAGGGCCCGCACGAAGCGGGACGGGTCGCGCACCGGCCCGCCGTGGCCCGGCCAGTAGACCGCCTCGCTCCGGCCTCGGATCCGCTCCAGCGATTGCATGAATTCCGTCATGGAGCCGTCGGGCGGGCCCACGATGGTGGTCGACCAGGCCATGACATGGTCGCCGGAAAAGAGGGCGTTCTCTTCCGGCAGCGCGAAGGCGAGGTGGTTCGCCGTGTGGCCCGGTGTTGCTACGGCTTCCAGCGTCCAGCCCGGACCGGACACGGCCTCGCCGTCCTGCATCTCGCGATCGGGCCGGAACAGGAGGTCGCCCGAACCCTCCATGCTGTCCTGCTCGCCGAGGATCAGGTCGCGGGCGCGGCGGTGGGGGCCGCAGCCCACGATCTCGGCTCCGGTCGCCTCCGCGATGGCGCGGGCCGCCGGCGAGTGGTCCCGGTGGGTGTGCGTCACGACCACGTGGCTGACGGTCTCGCCAGCGACCGCCGCGAGCAGCGCCGAAATGTGCTCCGCCACGTCCGGTCCCGGGTCCAGGATCGCCACCCGGCCCCGGCCAACCACGTAGCTGCAGGTTCCCGTGCAGGTGAAAGGGCTGCCATTGGGCGCCACCAGCCGGCGCACCAGCGGCGACAGCGTCACGGTGGTCCCGGGAGGAGGGCGAGAGGGGTCCAGGAGGAGGTCGTCGGACATGGAGCCTGAGGGGTGCGGGCAGGGTTGGGGGCCCCAGACGGGACCCTACAGGGGGTCGAAAGGGCCGGCCAAGGGGCCGCGCCATCGGCCGACATGACATCGAACGGCCGCTCCGTCGAACCTTGCCGTCCGGTCGGTGCTGCCCTCCACTGGCCGCGCCAAAGAGGGCGCTGCCTCGGCTGGGCTACGGCGGTCGCCGGCTGACGCTTGCCCCGGCGGCGGTGGCCCTGCCGCCGGCTCTTGCAGCTGCCAGGCTAGTCCTTGCGGCGGCGCAGCACGCTGTCCACGATCCGCTGGCGCAGCCGCGCCGGCAGCTCCAGCCCGACCAGCCGCCAGCGGAGCTGACCCAGCCGCAGCTGGAGACGGAACCGGGCTTCCCGGGGCTGGTCCGCCGGGAGGGTCACGTAGATGTTCCGGAAGCCGCGCCAGGTGGATGCGGCCAGAAAATCATCCAGATCGTCAAGCGAGACGGAGGCGCCCTGGCTGAACGGGGCACCGTCCCCTGGGGTGCCGGTCGGACCTGTGCGCAGGAGGCGCACGATGCCCTCGGGCGAGAGGAAGTGATCGAGAAAGGGGTCCGCCAGAGCGGCGGCGGTGCCGGCCGCGAGCTGGGCGTCGGCGCTTGCGATCCCGCCCCGCTGGGCGGCCGCCAGGTCGGCGCCCACCTGCTTGGCCAGCGAGTAGCGCAAGGCCCGGACGTTCACGCGGGCGGTCACCGCGGCGACGTCGCCGCGCTGCACCGCATCGGCCAGCCGGTAGAGAGCCCAATAGGGAGAGATCGCGTAGGCAAGCCACGCCACGGCAAGCGCGAGCACGATTCCCACGAACCAGCGCATCGCCCTTCGACCGCTCCTTTCCGGCGCATGTCGGGCGGCGTCGCGACGAGCCGCTTCCAAGCAAGGTCCGCCCCTGAGCTGACGCCCGCCCACGGCCCTGCCACCCGACCCGAGCGAATATGAGGCCGAGACGCTAACGGTTCGTTTACCGCGTCCGGCGATACCGGGATCCACGGCTCCTCCGATCCTTGCGGACGGGGATCCAAGGACGGAGCCGGCGCCCAGGCCGGGACGAGGGAAGGCCCGCGGGACGCCCGGGAGAGACCGCGGCAGCGCGGGAATCCATCCCCGGACAGGCCGGACGAGGCCCCGCCGGGATGGACAGACGGCGCACGAACTGCCTCATGCCCCGCGTGAGGCAGTTAAACCGTTATGTGAGCTTCGTCCGGATTTCCGTTATCCGCCAGATCTTTGCCGTTCGGTCCGAATGTCGTGCCTGAACCGATGTCTGGGGGGCGCCTGCGGTTCCCGCGGCAGCCCGGTCTCGAACCGCCTGCCGTCCCGGGCCATTCCGGGCTCGGGCCCGGAAGGCGGGTTCGCCCCGGTGTTGCGGCCTCTCAGCGCCGCGCGTGGACGAGCAGCGCGAGGATGTAGCCGACGGCCCCGGCGATCATGATCGCGGCGATCGGGCTCTGCCCAACCTGCCGGGACACGGCGCGGGTGCCCTCGCGGTAGAACTTGTCCGCGTCCGGGTAGCGGCGGCGGCCCTCGTCCAGGTAGCGGCGCCCCTGCTCATAGGCGTCCTCGGCGAGGCCTTGCGCCTGCTCGGCGTAATCCTGCACGGCCTCGCGGGCCTGCCCGTAGGCCGCCTGCACGGTTCCCTGCGCCTCCGCGCTCCGGCCCTCGGCCTGGGTCTTGGCGTCTCCTGTCAGGCCGCCCAGCGCGCTTTCCGCCTGGCCGCCCATCTTCTTCGCGGTTCCGGCCACTCGATCACTGTCCATTGCCGACCTCCTGTGTCGGGCTGGTAACCCTGACCGTGCGGCAAAGTTCGATCGGGGACGAACCGATCAGTGCATCACGGGGCCCTTGAGCAGCCGCCGCCGGTCAACCGAGGCGAGCCTCGCCTCGAAGGCCCGCCCGTCCCGGTGGAGTTTGAGGGGGACCTCGACCCCGGCTGGGCCGAGGGCCCAGACCGATCGGAAAAAGCCGGCCAGATCGCGCACCTCCTGGCCCGCGATCCCCGTGACGATGTCGCCAAGCTGCAGCCCCGCCGCGTCCGCGGGCCCGCCGCGGGCCACGCCGGCCACTGCCACGCGTCCGTCGATCTCGGTCGCATAGAGGCCGAGCCACGGGCGGGGAGGGCGGTCCGGCTGACCGAGCCGGAGCAGGTCATCGAGCACGGGCTTCAGGAGGTCGATCGGCACCATCATGTTGAGGTGCTCCTGGTGGTCGGGCCCGCGCTCCTGCTGCAACTGCAACGAGCCGATGCCGATGAGGCGCCCGTCCTCGGCAATCAGGGCGGTCCCGCCCCAATGCGGATGCGCCGGCGCCGTGAAGATGGCCTCGTCGAGAACATATTCCCAGTAGCCGGCGAATTCCTGCTTCATGGTGATGCGGGCCGCCACGGAGTGGCGCCGCCCGCCAGCGCCGGCGACGACGACGCGCTGCCCCACCAGGGCCTCCGCGGAGCTGCCGAGCGGGAGGGCCGGCAATCCCAGCGGCGCGAGCGCCTGGATCAGCCCCAAGCCGGTCTGGCCGTCCACGCCGATCACATGGCCCGGCGTGACCCGGCCATCGCCGCTCGTCAGCCACACTGCCGCAGCCTCCGTGACGAGGTAGCCGACGGTGAGGACCAGACCGTCCTCCCGGATCAGGACGGCGTTGCCGGCGCGCTCCGTGCCAAGGGTTTCGGCCGTGAAGGCGTCGGACGGAACGGTGGCCGAAAGGGCGAGAACGGAGGAGAGCGCCTTGTCGAGGTCGAAACGGTAGCCTTGCGGCTTCGGCTGTGTCGTGGCCCGCACCTTCCAGTCGCTCGGCGACATGCTCTCGTCCCCTAAAAGGAGCGCGGCCGGCTGGACCAGGCTGCCTCCCGGCTGGATGTCACTTGAGCTGGATCGGACACGGGAGTCGAGAGCCGGACAGCCGCCGGTCCGGGGCCGGAATCGTGGCATCCGCAATGGACCCGCCGGGCGGTGACTGGCGTTTGCCAACGCCGGCCCGACCTCTTCGGCCTAACGGAACATCGATGAGCCACACGAAAGCCGCTTCCCCGGCCGGCGCTCCTGCCGCGCCGTCCGTCATGCGCAGGTCCCGGGTACGCGAGGGGACGGCCAATCATCTCGGCGCACGCTGGGACGGGATCGGCGTGAATTTCGCGCTGTTTTCGGCCCACGCCACCAAGGTCGAGCTGTGTCTGTTCGATGACGACGGCAAGACCGAGCTCGAGCGCATCGAGCTGCCGGAATACACCGACGAGGTCTTCCACGGCTATCTGCCGGATGCCCGTCCGGGCACGATCTACGGCTACCGGGTGCACGGCCCCTATGAGCCGGAAGCCGGACACCGGTTCAATCCCAACAAGCTCCTCCTCGACCCCTATGCCAAGCAGCATGTCGGCGAACTGACATGGGACCCGGCGGTGTTCGGCTATGTGGCCGGCGAGGACGACCTGTCGTTCGACGACCGGGACTCGGCGGCCTTCATGCCGAAATCACGCGTGATCGACCCGGCCTTCACCTGGGGCGCGGAGCGCTCGCCGCAGATCGCCTGGGAGCGGACCATCTTCTACGAGGCCCATGTCAGGGGCTTCACGATGCGGCACCCGGCGGTGCCGCAGAACCTGCGCGGGACATTCTCGGGCCTCAAGGTGCACGAGGTCGTGTCCTATATCCGCTCGCTCGGCGTCACGTCCGTCGAGCTCCTGCCCATCCACGCCTTCGTGGATGACGAATTCCTCCTGCGAAAGGGGCTGCGCAACTACTGGGGGTACAACACCATCGGCTTCTTTGCCCCGATGCAGCGCTATCTGGCGACCCCGTTCGTGAACGAATTCAAGGAGATGGTGGCGGCCCTGCACGATGCCGGGCTCGAGGTGATTCTGGACGTGGTCTACAACCACACCGCGGAAGGCAACGAGATGGGGCCGACCCTCTCGTTCAAGGGGATCGACAACGCCTCCTACTATCGGCTGCTGCCGGACACGCCGCGCTACTACATCAACGACACCGGCACCGGGAACACCCTCAACCTCAGCCACCCCCGCGTGCTCCAGATGGTGACCGATTCCCTGCGCTATTGGGCGCAGGAATGCCGGGTCGATGGCTTCCGGTTCGACCTCGCGACCATTCTCGGACGCGAGCCGTATGGCTTCGACGAGGGTGGCGGCTTCCTCGATTCCTGCCGCCAGGATCCCGTCCTGTCCTCCGTGAAGCTGATCGCCGAGCCCTGGGATTGCGGCCCCGGCGGCTATCAGGTCGGCGGCTTTCCGCCCGGCTGGGCGGAGTGGAACGACAAGTACCGGGACGACGTGCGGGGCTACTGGAAGGGGGACGACGGCAAGCTGCCGGATCTCGCCTCGCGCGTCACGGGCTCGGCCGAACTCTTCAACAAACGCGGCCGCAAGCCCTGGGCCACGGTGAATTTCATCACCGCCCACGACGGCTTCACCCTGAACGACCTCGTCTCCTACGACGACAAGCACAACGAGGCGAATGGCGAGGACAACCGGGACGGGCATTCGCACAACCTGTCCTGGAACCACGGCGCGGAGGGCCCGACCGAGGATCCGGAGATCAAGGAGCTGCGCTACCGGCAGATGCGCAACTTCATGGCCACGCTGCTCCTGTCCCGGGGCACGCCGATGATCCTGGCCGGAGACGAGTTCGCCCGCACCCAGGGCGGCAACAACAACGCCTACGGCCAGGATTCCGAGATCGGCTGGATCGACTGGGAGGTGCCGCCGGATTCGCGTGATCTCGCCCTCTTCGTCCAGAAGCTGATCACGCTGCGGCAGGCCCTGCCCATGCTGCGTCGCGGCCGCTTCCTCACCGGCCATTACGACGAGGAGATCGGCTCGAAGGACGTGACCTGGCTGACGCCCTCGGGCGACGAGATGACGCCTGCGCACTGGGACGACGGCAATGCGCGCTGCGTCGGAGTGCTGCTCGACGGGCGGGCGCAGGAGAGCGGCATCCGCCGACTGGGCACCGACGCCACCCTCTACATGGTCTTCAACGCCCACCACGACGTGGTGAACTGCAAGCTGCCCGCCGCCCCCGGCGGGTCGGAATGGATGCTGCTGATCGACACGAACCAGCCCGACCGGGAGGACATGCCCGCCTTCCAGATCGGGCACGAATACGCCGCGACCGGTCGCTCGCTGCTCCTGTTCATGACCCGCCCGAAGCAGCAGGCGGCCGGCAACGAGGACGCGCAGCGCTCGTATCAGCACGTGGTCGCAGCCTTCCACCGGGCGATCGACGAGGATCTGGTCTTGCCGGAAACGGCTGCCTCGCGCGGCTGATCACCCTGGCCGGCCCTTGGCCTCCGGTGCCGGGGCGCGGCCGGGCCACGCCGGACCACCGCCGGCCGGACGCTCTCTCCGGATCGCCGCAGGCAGCCCCTGCCGATCCGGGGAAGCTTGACAGCCCGCCCGCCTCCTGCCCTGCCTGGCATGACGCATGAACAAGCTCGGCTCCATCGCGCTGCTCAGGGAAGCGGAGGTCGACCTCGCCCAGTACGCGAGTCGCACGCAGTGCCGCGCTTTCCGGCCGGACGAGATCCTGCTCGATTTCGATGAAGCCTCCACCGACGTCTACTTCCTGCTGTCCGGCGAGGTGCGCGTGCTCATCCGGACCCGGTCGGGCAAGGAGGTGATCCTCGGGGAGATGAGGGGAGGGGCCGTGTTCGGCGAACTCGCCGCCCTGGACGGCATCGCCCGCTCGGCCAATGTGACGGCGCTGACCCGAGGCGAGGTCTGCAGCATGCCGTCGGCGGCCTTTCGTGAGATCCTGTTCGCCTCGCCCACGGTCGCGGATCGGGTGTTCCGGCTGCTCACCGGGCGCATCCGTGAGCTCGACGCCCGGATCATGGAGCATACGGTGCTGGACCTGCGGCATCGGCTCTACGCCGAGTTGCTGCGGCTCTCCGTTCCCCGGAGCGGTTCCGGTGAGGAGCGCGTCGTGACGCCGCCCCCGTACCATCACGTCCTGGCCGCCCGCATCGGCTGCCGCCGCGAGCAGGTGACACGGGAATTCACCGCGCTCGATGCCGAGGGTCTGATCGAGCGGACGCGTGGCGCGCTGGTTCTCCGGCGGCCGGATCTGCTCCAGTCGCGCGTCGCCGCCGCCCTGCGCGAGGACGGCTGATCGGGTCCGCGAGGCGTTGAGGGACGGCTCGGCCGCCTGCTACATCGGGCCGAGCGAGGGCATCACACCGAATTGCAGACCTTGGCCGGGCGATCTCCGGACGCCGCATCTCCCATTATCCGCCTCCTCGGCATCACCAAGCGCTTCGGCGGGGTTCCGGCCGTGGACGGCCTGTCGCTCGACCTCGCGGAGGGCGAGTTCTTCTGCCTGCTCGGACCCTCCGGCTGCGGCAAGAGCACCCTTCTTCGAATCCTGGCCGGGTTCGAGGAGCCCGATGACGGCGAGGCGGTGCTGGACGGCGCCAGTTTGCGCCAGGTCCCGCCGCACCGGCGGGCGCTCAACATGATGTTTCAGTCCTACGCCCTGTTTCCCCACCTCACCGTGGCGGGAAATGTCGGCTACGGCTTGCGGTTCGGCGACCTCGGGCGGCGGGACCGCGCGGAGCGCGTCCGCGAGATGCTGCGCCTGGTCCGCCTGGACGGGCTCGGAGAGCGCTACCCCGCCCAGCTCTCGGGCGGGCAGCGACAGCGCGTGGCGCTGGCCCGGGCGCTGGCCCGGCGCCCCCGCGTGCTGCTCTTGGACGAACCGTTGGCGGCACTCGACCGGACCCTGCGGGAGGAGACCCGGGCCGAACTCAAGGACCTGCAGGGGAGGCTCGGGACCACCTTCGTCATGGTCACGCATGACCAGGACGAGGCGATGACCATCGCGGACCGGATCGGCATCATGCAGGCCGGGCGCCTCGTCCAGGTCGGCCCTCCGCGCGAGGTGTACGAGCGGCCCCGGACGCGGTTCGTGGCCGGCTTCGTCGGCGACACCAACCTCCTCGAGGGCGTGGTGGTCGGCCAGCACGGGGGGCTGACCCGCGTCGCGCTGCCGAGCGGCGGCGAGATCGCGGGCGCGAGCGAAACCGCGTTCAGTCCGGGCGCTCCGGTCGCCGTGGCCGTCCGACCGGAGCGGATCGAGCTGCGGCCCCTCGCCGGCGAGCCATCCGGGCTCACCGGGGAGGTGGCCGAGGTCGTCTTCGCCGGGCCGTGGCTGGAGTGCCGCGTGAAACTGCGTGGCGGGCCCGTGCTGCGGGTCACCCGCCCGAACGGTGCCGCGCTCGTGCCGGCGCCCGGCGACAGCGTGGCCCTGTGCGTCCCGGCCGGGGCTGCCGTGGTGCTGCCGTGACCCGGCTCGGCTCGCCTCTCGCCAGGGCGGTGATCCTCGGCGTCCCGGCGCTCTGGCTCGCCTTGTTCGTGTTGCTGCCATTCCTGGTTCTCGGCCGCATCAGCCTGTCCGAGAGCGCCGTTGCGCGCCCGCCCTACCGGCCTCACCTGCCGAGTTCGCTCGACCCCGCCGCCTGGGCCGATGCGCTGGCCCGCTTGAGCCTCGACCGATACCGCACGCTGGCGGAGGACCCGCTGTACCGTGACGCCGCCCTGTCCTCGCTCGGCCTCGCCGCGCTCGCGACCGCCCTCGTGCTCCCCCTCGGCTATGGCATCGCGCTTGCCATGGCGCGGGCGCCCGAGCGCTGGCGCCCGGCGCTGGTCGCCATTGTCATCCTGCCGTTCTGGACGGGCTTCCTGGTGCGGGTCTATGCCTGGATCGCGATCCTGAAACAGGACGGCTGGTTGAACCAGGCCCTGCTCGCGCTTGGCATCGTCGAGCGCCCGCTCGCCGTCCTGAACACCGATGCGGCGGTGCTGATCGGGCTCGTCTACGCGTATCTGCCCTTCGCCATCCTGCCCATCTACGCCACCCTCGAACGCCAGGACCCGACCCTGGTCGAAGCGGCGGCCGATCTCGGGGCGTCCCCCACGCGCCGGTTCTGGACCGTGACGCTGCCTCTCTCCTGGCCGGGGATCGCGGCGGGTGGGCTCCTCTGCTTTATCCCCATGGTCGGCGAATACGTGATCCCGGACCTCCTCGGAGGGGCCGACACGCTGATGCTGGGCCGCACGCTGTGGATCGAGTTCTCGTCCAACCGCGACTGGCCGCTCGCGGCAGCGGTCGCTCTGGTGCTGCTGGCGCTTCTCGTCGTGCCGATCGTGCTGTTGCGGGAGATCGAGGCGCGGCGCCTCGAGGCTGGCCGATGAGGCGCCTCTCGGCCGTCAACCTCGCGGTGCTCGGCTTCGGGCTGCTGTTCCTCTACGGCCCCATCCTGCTGGTCGTGCTGTTCTCGTTCAATGCCTCGCGGCTGGTGACGGTCTGGGCCGGGTTCTCGACCCGCTGGTACGAGGCGTTGCTGGCGAACGCGCCGCTTGGCGCCGCCCTGTTGACCTCACTCAAGGTCGCGCTCGGCTCCGCCGCCCTTGCGACCGTGCTCGGCACACTGGCCGCCCTGGCCCTGGTCAGACTCCGGCGCTTTCGGGGGCGGCGGCTCTTCACGGGGCTGCTCTACATCCCGCTGGTGCTGCCCGAGGTCGTCACCGGCCTGTCGCTGCTGCTTCTGTTCGTGGGGCTCGGCATTGAGCGCGGCGCCTGGACGGTGACCCTCGCCCACGCCACGCTGACCCTGTCGGTGGTGACGCTGGTCGTGCAGGCCCGGCTTCTCGGGCTTGATCGGTCGGCGGAGGAGGCGGCGGCCGATCTCGGCGCGTCTCCCCTTCAGGCGCTCAGGACGGTGACGCTGCCGCTGCTTGCGCCGGCGATCGGGGCCGGGTTTCTGCTCGCCTTCACGCTGTCGCTCGACGACCTGGTGGTCGCGAGCTTCACGTCGGGGCCGGGGGCCACCACCCTGCCGATGCTGGTCTTCGGTCAGGTGCGCCGGGGCGTCACGCCCGAGATCAACGCGATCTCCTCGCTGGTGATCCTGACGGTCGGGTTGGTCCTGCTCGCTTCCGTCCTGGCCCGACGCCGCCGCTGATCAGGGGGAGCCGTGCGTGGTGCCGGTGGTCTCGTCAGGCGCGCGCGCGTTGAGGACCGGCTTCTCGATCGGGCCCCGCACGTCCAGCACCAGGGCCGGCCGTTGCGGGCCCGACCCGGCATCCTCGCCGGTGCCGCGCGTGCTGGTCTCGATCGCGAGATGGCCATCGGCCAGGGAGATTCGTCCGCGCAGCCGTGTCTGCGTCGCGGGAGTCTGGATGCTGCCGCTCGTGATCTCGGCGATCCCATCGCCGAGCGTCAGTTGGAGATGGGCTTCCCCGAAGCGGGTGCGGCCTCCGCGCCAGGCCACGGGCGACGGCGTCCCACGCCGAAACTCGGGCCGGCGCGCCGCCTCGTTCAAGGCGATCCCGGAAATCTCGCCGTCCCGCGCCACGAGGGCCACCCGGCCGCGCAGATGCCGGGCGAGGTCCGGCTGGCTGTCGCCCAGCGCCTCGAAGGTCGCCTGGCCGGCCACCGTGCCGGTGATGCCCCGGCCGGTGCTGGCCGTCGACAGCAGGCTTTCGAGATCGACCTTGTCGACAGAGACCTGGCCGCGGATGTCACGTCCCTCGCCGTCGAGCGCGGCCGACAGCCGGCCCCGGACAGAGCCGCCGGCCAGGGTCGCGCGGGCGATAGAGACGTCGAGCCGGTCGCTGCTGACCAGGACGCCGGCCGCAAGATCTCCGAACTGGAGCGCTCCCATCCGGACCCCCGAGGCCGAGAGGCGCACGTCGTAATCGGCGCCCGGCATGACGGCCCGGGTCGGGTCGGCGACCGGCAGCACCCACCCGAGATCGAGGTCGCCGCCGGCCAAGGTCGCCCGCAGCTTGGGCCGATCGCTATCCAGCCGCAGCGCCAGGCTGCCGTCCAGCCGGTCCTGGCCGATCTCGAGCACGGCCTGCGGCCATTCGATGATGTCGGCGCTCAGCACCGCCTGCCCGCTAAGCGTGGCCGGGCGATCCACCGCCTGCAGGTCGAGGCCCCAGCCTGTCCAGCGCGCCAGGGCGCCCACGGAGGGGGTCTGACCCGCGACCAGGCCGCGGAAGACCGGCACGTCACCGAGTGTCAGGCTGCCGACGAGGTTCAGCCGGCCGTGGCGGCTGGCGGTCCGGATCTCGACATTGTCCGGGCCGCCCTCGATCAGGCTGCGGGCGGCTATGCCGGACAGCCACGCGGACACCTCCTCGCCCTGCCACACCGCGGACGCGGCGACGTCGACGTCGCCGTCCGGTCCGGACCAGGTGGCCACCAGGTTGAGGCGGCTCCAGTCGGTGACCCGGGCCCGACCGGGACCCGTCACGGTGAGTTGCGAGCCCGTGACCACGACGCGGTCCACCGGCGACGGGCCGCCTTCGAGCCGGGCGAGCCGTTCGCGCATCCGCCTGAAATGGCCGGCGCGAGAATCGGTGTCCGCCCCCTCGATCGCGACCCGGATCCGGGCATCGGCGATCCGCACCTCTGAGAAGCGGATCCGGGCCGCCAGAAGGGACAGGAGCCGGAGCTCGCCCTTGAACTGGGCAGCTTCGGCCGTGAAGGCACCCGTCTCGTCGGCCAGCGTCACACGCTGCAGCTTGAGGCGGGGAATCGGCAGGAGAGAGAAGGTGGCCGGCCCGTCGATCCCGAGCTTGAGGCCGAATTCGTTGTGGATTTGGCGGGCAACAGCGCTCCTGACGCGGTCCGACGACACCGTCCAGGGCAGCAGGGCCAGCACGAGCGCCACGCCCCCGAGGGCGAGACATGCGATCGAACGCCGGGACATTCAGGCGAGAGCAGGATGCATGCGGCGACCGAGCGCGTGGGCGGTGAGCGGCGGGCACGCCGCAGACCCGATCAGCCATGGTCTAGCTCCCGGCGCCTGATTTGTCCAAAGCCGGCGGGACCGGCTTGCGCTCCGTCTTGGTTCGCGTCACGCCGGCGGGTATGGTCGCTCCTCTCGCGGCCGAGAGGGAGAACGTGCGGATGAGGAAGGTTCACCCGGATGCGGCGGCAGCCCTCGCAGGCCTTTTGCGGGACGGCATGACCGTGATGGCGGGGGGCTTCGGCCTCTGCGGCATTCCCGACGTCCTCATCGGCGCCATTCGCGAGTCCGGCGTGAAGGACCTCACGGTGATCTCCAACAATGCCGGGATCGACGGCGCCGGGCTCGGCGTTCTGCTGGAGACGCGGCAGATCCGCAAAATGATCTCGTCCTATGTCGGCGAGAACAAGACCTTCGCCACGCAATACCTCGCCGGCGAGCTCGAGATCGAGTTCAATCCGCAGGGCACGCTGGCCGAGCGGATCCGGGCGGGGGGCGCCGGCATCCCGGCCTTCTTCACCAAGACCGGCTACGGCACCGCCATCGCCGAGGGCAAGGAGACGCGCGAATTCGACGGTGAGCACTACGTCATGGAGCGCGGCCTCGTGGCCGACCTCGCCGTCGTGCATGCCTGGAAGGGGGATCGCGAGGGGAACCTCGTCTACCGAAAGACCGCCCGGAACTTCAATCCGATGATGGCCACGGCGGCCAGGGCCACGGTGGCCCAGGTCGAGAACCTCGTCGAGCCGGGCGAACTCGATCCCGACCACATCATCACCCCCGGCATCTACGTGAAACGGATGATTCACGTCCCGAACGCCGAGAAGCGGATCGAGCAGCGCACCACCCGCAAGCGCGCCGCCGCGGCTTCGGCCGCGGCCGGCACGGAGGTTTGACCATGGCCTGGACCCGCGATCAGATGGCCCAGCGCGCGGCCAAGGAGCTGCGCGACGGCTTCTACGTGAATCTCGGCATCGGCATCCCGACGCTGGTCTCGAACCACATCCCGGACGGCATGAGCGTGCAGCTCCAGTCCGAGAACGGCATGCTGGGCATGGGGCCGTTCCCGTTCGAGGGCGAGGAGGACCCCGACCTCATCAATGCCGGCAAGCAGACCATCACCGAACTCGCCACCACGAGCTTCTTCTCGTCCGCCGATTCCTTCGCGATGATCCGCGGCGGCCATATCGACCTGTCGATCCTCGGCGCCATGCAGGTGGCCGAGAACGGCGATCTCGCGAACTGGATGATCCCGGGCAAGATGGTCAAAGGCATGGGGGGCGCCATGGACCTCGTGGCCGGCGTCAAGAAGGTGGTGGTCGTGATGGAGCACACCGCCCGCAACAAGGACGGCACGACCGAGCCGAAGCTTCTTCACCGCTGCAACCTGCCGCTCACCGGCGCCAACGTCGTCGACATGGTGATCACCGATCTCGGCGTGTTCACCATCGACAAGAAGGGCGGCGGCGGGATGGTGCTGCTGGAGCTCGCCGACGGGGTCAGCGTGGACGAGATCCGGGAGCAGACCGAGGCGACGTTCCAGGTCGCGCCGGGAGTCGCAGCCCGCGCGGCCTGAGCAGGGCCAACGTCCCGGCCCCAGTCGGACCCGGCGCGGCAGGCAGCCGCGCCGGAACCGGGGTCACAGAGAGGCCGTGGCCCGCATGGTCACATGGCCGTCCGCGTCCCTGGCGCGGAGCGCGACTTCCCCGGCCGGCCCTTCCCGCCCGCCTTCGATCCGGAACGGAGCGAGGTCAAAGAGCGGCCGCTCGGCCCGGAAGGCGAAACGGTCCGGCGGGCCCCCCAGAATATCGAGCGCGAGGCCCATGAGCAGGGTGGCCTGCAACGGCCCGTGCACGATCAGGCCAGGGTAGCCTTCGACCTCCGTCACATACGGCCGGTCGTAGTGGATGCGGTGCCCGTTGAAGGTGAGTGCCGAGTAGCGGAACAGCAGCACGGGCGAGGGCTCGATCGTTCGGGCCACGAGGTCCGCCGGGCTGCTTTGCTGGGCCGGCGGCGCGCCGGCCGGGGCGGTCCGGCCGCCCGCGTCCAGGCCGCGATAGACGATGTCGTGCTCCTCGACGACCGCGACGCCGCGCGCCGTCGACACCTCGTGTTCCACCGTGACGAAGACCAGCGGCCCTGTGCGGCCGTGCTTCACCTCGACCGCGGCGACGCGAGAGCGCCGGGTGATCTCGTCGCCGACGCGCAGCGGGTCCGGGAAGCGCAGGCGGCCGCCGGCCCACATGCGGCGGGGCAGCGGCACCGGCGGCAGGAAGCCGCCGCGGGCCGGGTGCCCGTCGGGGCCGATCTCGGCCATCGCCGCCGTCGGCACGCCGACGCACCAGTGGATGCCGAGGGGGGCGGATTCGGGGGTGCCGCGGGCCGGCGCGCCGTTGCCTTCGATGGTGGCCCGGAAGGCGTCGGCGAGCCAGGGAGAGATCGTGCCCGAGGCGGTCTCGCTGCGGCCTTCCCAGGTCTTGAGATGGGCCAGATCGACCGGCCCGTCGCCGGCTTCGGATGGGTCCAGGGGCATCACGGCCACATGCTCTCCGTCAGCTCATCAGGCCTCGCCCGAGGCCGTTGCGGTCTGACTAAAGGCTCCGCGACGGACCGAACAGGGCCGAAAGGGCTAAAAACCCACAACCGAGTGGGAAGACCCCGTTGACGGCGCCCTCACGCCCGCACAAGGCTCCCGAACGCAATGAAGCCATCAGGACTGGAGAGCGGGACATGGCCAAGGAGACGAAGACGACGACCAAGACGGACGCGGCGCCTCGCAAGGTCAATCCGGCGCTGATGAAGCCGATGACCCCGTCTAAGGAGCTCGGCGCCGTCGTTGGCACCAAGCCGATTCCCCGGACCGAGGTTGTTTCGAAGGTGTGGGAGTACATCAAGAAGAACAAGCTGCAGAACCCGGCGAACGGCCGCGAGATTCTGGCCGATGACAAGCTCCAGAAGGTGTTCGGCACCGACAAGGTGACGATGTTCGAGATGAACAAGCACCTGTCCAAGCACCTGAGCTAATCGGGGCGGCGGGCCCGGTTCGCACCATGGAGGAGCCCTCTCACGGGGGCTTGGCGACCCGGGCTCCTGCAGGTCGATGAAGGTTGCCGGCCAGGTCGTGGTCGTGACGGGTGGGGCGTCCGGCATCGGTCGGGCGCTCGCCAGGCGTTTCGCCCAGGAGGGGGCGCGCGCCGTGGTGGTGGCCGATCTCGATGGCCCGGGCGCCGAAGCCGTGGGCCGTGCCATCGGAGGCGAGGGGTTCGCCTGCGACGTGTCCCGGGAGGCCGACCTCGTGGGCGTGATCGACCGCACGGAGGAGCGCTTCGGGCCCATCGGCCTGTTCTGCTCCAATGCCGGCGTCCTGGCCGGGCTCGACCGCAGGTCCGAGCACCCAGCCGGAGCCGCCGACGAGCTCTGGCAGCACAGCTGGGCCGTGAACGTCATGGCCCATGTCTGGGCCGCCCGGGCCCTGGTGCCGCGCATGAAGGCGCGCGGCGGCGGCTGGTTCCTGAACACCGCCTCCGCGGCCGGGCTCCTGTCCCAGATCGGCAGCGCGATCTATTCCACCACCAAACACGCGTCGATCGGCTTTGCCGAGAACCTCGCCATCGCGCACCGGGACGACGGCATCCGGGTCGCCGTGCTCTGCCCCCAGGGCGTCGATACGCCCATGCTCGGTCGCGACAGGTCGAATCCGGCGGCGCTGGACGGCGTCCTGTCGCCGGACCAGGTCGCGGAGGCGGCCGTGCGCGGTCTCGAGGCT
This sequence comes from Enterovirga sp., assembly GCF_028290205.1. Classification (GTDB taxonomy): domain Bacteria; phylum Pseudomonadota; class Alphaproteobacteria; order Rhizobiales; family Beijerinckiaceae; genus Enterovirga. The sequence continues at coordinate 42,285 of NZ_JAQGKF010000069.1, forward strand.
GAAACCTTCCTGATCCTGCCGCACGCCCAAGTCGCCGGCTACATGCGGGTCAAGGCTGAGGATTACGACCGCTGGCTGGGCGGCATGGTCAAGCTGCAGCGGCGCCTGCGGCAAAGCCCGCCGGAGGTCTGACCCGGCCTCTCAGCCCAGGAACCGGGCGAGCGCGGCGAGAGTCTCCTCCGGCGCCTCCTCGGCCAGGAAGTGTCCGGACGCGATCTCCAGGTCCTGGATGCCGGGCGCGAAGGTGCGGCGCCAGGCCTCGGGCGGCAGGTCCGCCCCGGGACGCTTCAGGTACAGCGTGCTCCACAGAAGCAGGGTCGGGCAGGCGATTTGGCGCCCCGCCGCCATGTCGGCCTCGTCCTGTGCGGCGTCCGTTGTCTTGCCGGCCCGGTAATCCTCGCAAAAGGCGTGAATGCGCGAGGGCTCGTTGCAGCTGTCGCGATAGGAGCGGAGCGCGCGCGGATCGAAGGGTGCCAGCGATTTCGGGCCCGACCACTTGGCCAGCAGGCCCTCGAAATAGGGCAGGGGATCCTGGCCGATCTCCCGCTCCGGCACCGGGTTCGGCCGGGCCAGATCGTCCCAATGCTCCGCCTTCTGGAGGCCGGCCCGCACGCGCCGCCAGACCTCGAAGGTCGGCAGGATGTCCAGCAGCGCCAGCCGCTCCACCCGGCCCGGATGGTCCAGCGCCAGCCGGTATCCGACCCGCGCGCCGCGATCGTGGCCGCACACCGCGAACCGGACGTGGCCGAGCTGCTCCATGACCGACACGACGTCGCGGCCCATGGCCCGCTTGCTGTAGCGCTCGTGCCCATCATCACCCGGCGGGGCCGAGCTCCAGCCGTAGCCCCGAAGGTCGAGGCAGACGACGCTGTGGGTACGGGCGAGGGCCGGCGCCAGCCGGTGCCACATGGCGTGGGTCTGCGGGAACCCGTGCAGAAGCACCAGGGCCGGACCCGTGCCGCCTGAGCGCGCGAACAGGCGGCCCGGTTCGGCGTCGATCCAGTGCGACGCGAAGCCCGGAAACAGGTCCTCGCTCACCTGGGGTTCGCCGGGGCCGCGGCTTCGCGCTCCACGGCGCGCCGGCCGATGTCGGTGCGGCAGAACCCGCCGGGCCAGTCGATGGCTCCGACGGCCTCATAGGCGCGCCTTTGCGCCTCGGCGAAGCTGGGGCCGAGCGCCGTCACGGCGAGGACGCGACCTCCGGCCGCCACGAGTTCGCCCGCCGGACCGAGGGCGGTCCCGGCCTGGAACACGGTGACGTGTTCGTGTTTCGCCGCCTCCAGGCCGCGGATCACGGAGCCGCGCTCGACCGGGCCGGGATAGCCATTGGTCGCCATGACCACAGCCAAAGCCGGGAAGTCGGACCAGCCGAGCCGGACCCCCTCCAGGACGCCGCCTCGAGCGGCCAGCATGGCGGCCACGATGTCCGCCCGCAGCCGCGGCAGCAGCACCTGCGCCTCAGGATCGCCGAACCGGACGTTGTATTCGATCAGCTTCGGGCCTTCGGCCGTCAGCATGAGCCCGGCATAGAGGATGCCAACAAACGGGGTGCCGCGCGCCCGCATGCCGTCCAGCGTCGGCTGGATGATGCGGGCCTCGATCTCGGCCTGGAGCTCGGGGGTGACCGCGGCAGCCGGGGAATACGCGCCCATGCCGCCCGTGTTCGGCCCGCGGTCGCCGTCGTAGGCGCGCTTGTGGTCCTGGGCCGTCCCGAGCGGCACCGACCGGGTGCCGTCGCAGAGCGCGAACACGCTGGCCTCTTCGCCAACAAGGCATTCCTCGATCACGATCTCGGCCCCGGCCGCGCCGAGCCCGCCACCCAGCATCAGGTCGACGGCCTCCGCCGCCTCCTCGACGCTCTGCGCCACCACCACGCCCTTGCCAGCCGCGAGCCCGTCCGCCTTGACGACGATCGGTGCGCCGGTCTCCCGCAGGTAGCGCTTGGCGGCGTCGGGATCGGTGAAGCGCCGGAAGGCCGCCGTCGGGATGCCGAATTCCTGCGCGAATTCCTTGGTGAAGCTTTTCGAGCCCTCAAGCTGCGCGGCCGCCTTGCTCGGGCCGAAGCACTTGATCCCGGCGGCTTCGAGGTCGTCCACGATGCCGGCGACGAGCGGCGCCTCAGGGCCGACCACGACGAATTCGATGCTCTCGCGCCGGCACAGTTCGGCCACGGCGGCGTGGTCGGCCGTGTCGAGCGGCACGTTGACCCCGTGCTGGGCCGTGCCGGGATTGCCGGGGGCGATGAAGACGCGGTCGCACAGGGGGCTGGCGGCGATCGCCTGGGCGAGGGCGTGCTCGCGCCCGCCCGATCCGATGAGAAGGATGTTCATGCCTGCGCGTCCCGTGCCGGAGCGGTTGCGTAAAGGGGGCGCCGCCGCGCATCAACAGCTGATGGCCTTAGGGCCGGCCGCCGGGCCAGGACGCCGTGCTCGCGCCCGGCCAGCGCCCGGATGCGGTGCGGCCGCCGGCACGCTAGGATGAGCCGGTGAGTCCAAAAGCCAAACCCGCCCCCGTGGCCGAATCCGGCAACGCTCCCGAATGGACCGTGTCCGAACTCGCGGGCGCGCTGCGGCGCACGCTCGAGGACAGGTTCGGCCACGTGCGGCTGCGCGGCGAGATCTCCGGCTACAAGGGCCAGCACAGCTCGGGCCACGCCTATTTCTGCCTGAAGGACCGCGATTCGCGACTGGACGCGGTGATCTGGAAGACCGCCTTCTCGCGCCTGCGCTTCAAGCCTCAGGAGGGGCTCGAGGTGGTCGCGACCGGCCGCATCACGACCTTCCCGGGCAAGTCGACCTACCAGATCGTTATCGAGTCGCTCGAGCCGGCCGGAATCGGCGCCCTGATGGCTCTTCTCGACGAGCGCCGCCGCGTGCTCGCCGCCGAGGGGCTGTTCGCGCCGGAGCGCAAGCGCCGGCCGCCCTTTCTTCCGGGCGTGATCGGCGTGGTGACGTCGCCGACCGGCTCGGTGATCCGCGACATTCTCCACCGGCTGGACGACCGCTTCCCGCGCCACGTCCTGGTCTGGCCGGTCAGGGTGCAGGGCGAGACCTGCGGCCAGGAGGTCGCGCAAGCCATCGCCGGCCTGAACGCCCTGCCGGCGGGCGGTCCGATCCCGCGCCCGGACGTGCTCATCGTGGCCCGCGGCGGCGGGTCGCTGGAAGACCTGTGGGGCTTCAACGACGAGGCGGTGGTGCGGGCCGCTGCCGAGAGCCGGATCCCGCTGATCTCGGCCATCGGGCACGAGACCGACTGGACCCTGCTCGACCACGTCGCCGATCTTCGGGCCCCGACGCCCACCGGCGCGGCCGAGATGGCCGTGCCGGTGCGGGCCGACCTCCTGGCCCAGGCCGGGGCGCTCGGCTTGCGGCTGCGCGAGGGCGCGCTGCGGGCCACCGAATTGCGCCGCGCCGAGCTCCGCTCCGCAGCCCGCGCGCTGCCGGCGCCCGAGCTGTTCCTGTCCGGCCGGAGGCAGCGGCTG
>NZ_JAQGKF010000120.1 GCF_028290205.1 Enterovirga sp.
ACCGCAGCATGTCGGGCACCTGCGCGAGGCGGCGGCGCAGGTCCGCCCGCAACGCGCTCTCCTCCAGAAGAAACGCGACCGCGTCCTGACGCCGGCCGATGGCATCGGGATCGGTCAGGGGGCCGGAGAGGCGCTCCACCAGGAGGCGGGCGCCGGCCGCCGTGACCGTGCGGTCCACCGCGTGCAGCAGGCTGCCGGCCCGCTCGCCGCCGGTGCTGCGGACGAGTTCGAGGCTGGCCCGGGTGGCCGGGTCGATCAGCAGGCGGTCGCCGCCTTCCTGCCGGCGCGGCCGCGACAGGGTCGGCCGGCCGCCATGCTGGGTGCGGAGCACGTAGTGGAGGGCCGCCCCGGCGGCCGCCACCTCCGCCCGGGTGAAGGGGCCGAAACTGTCCAGCGTCGCGACGCCGAAGAAGTCGAGGAGCCGCCGCTCGGCCGAGGCCGGGTCCAGTCCGTCCCGGGCCACCGGCGTCAGGGCGGCGGCGGGCAGACCGCGCCAGGTCGCCGCCAGGTCCGGATCCTCCTGCAGGGTGTCCGGCAGCACGATCTCGCGCGGGTCGAGGCGGGCGAGTTCGGCCGCCAGCCCGGCCGCGTCGGTCTCGCCCACCGCGAAGCCGCCGGTGGAAAGATCCAGGCTGGCGACGCCGTAGCGCCAGCCGCCGTCCGAGTGGCGCCGCCGCGCCAGGGCGACCAGGAGGTTCGGCCGGCCGGGATCCAGCAGCCGATCCTCGGTCAGCGTGCCGGGCGTGACCAGCCGGACGACGTCGCGCCGGACCACCGACTTGTTGCCGCGCTTGCGGGCCTCCGCCGGATCCTCGAGCTGCTCGCAGACCGCGACACGGTGGCCGGCCGCGATCAGGCGGGCGAGCGCGTCCTCGCCCCGCTCCAGCGGCACCCCGCACATCGGGATGTCCTCGCCGAGATGCTTTCCGCGCCGGGTCAGCACGATGCCGAGCGCCCGGCTGGCGATCTCGGCGTCCTCGAAGAACAGCTCGTAGAAGTCGCCCATGCGGTAGAACAGGAGGCAGCCCGGATTGGCAGCCTTGATCTCCACGTACTGCGCCATCATGGGCGTGACGCGCTGGTCCTCGGCCGGCCTGCGGGCCGCCTCCGGCTCGCCGCGGGTCAGCTCGGTCGGGGGGATCTGGGCTCCGCTCTCCATCAGGAGCCGTTAGCAGACGCGCCGGGTCCTGACACCCGGGCCCTCCTGGCCGACCCGTCCGCCGCCGGGCTCGGCCGTCTCGGCCGGAGAACGGGCTTGAGGCTCCCGTCCGGCCTCCCTACGGTCGGGCCGGGGAAACGCTGGGCAACAGAGACATGACCGAACACACGCCGAACCGCCGCGTGCGGCCCACCTTCACCGACCAGGAGGCGCTGAACTTCCACGCGGTGGGACGGGCCGGCAAGCTGGAGGTGGTGGCCACCAAGCCCATGGCGACCCAGCGCGACCTGTCGCTCGCCTATTCGCCGGGCGTCGCCGTGCCGGTTCTGGCGATCGCCGAGAACCCCGCCCTCGCCTACGACTACACGACCAAGGGCAACATGGTGGCCGTGATCTCCAACGGCACCGCGATCCTGGGGCTCGGCAATCGGGGCGCGCTCGCCTCGAAGCCCGTGATGGAGGGCAAGGCGGTCCTCTTTAAGCGCTTCGCCGACATCGACAGTTTCGACATCGAGGTCGCGACCGAGGACGCCGAGGAGGTCATCAACTGCGTCCGCTACCTCCATCCCTGTTTCGGCGGCATCAATCTGGAGGACATCAAGGCCCCGGAATGCTTCATCATCGAGGAGCGGCTCAAGGAGCTGATGCCGATCCCGGTGTTTCATGACGACCAGCACGGCACCGCCATCATCGCGGCCGCGGGCCTGATCAACGCCTTCCACCTGACCGGCCGCGACATGAAGGCCGCCAAGCTCGTGATCAACGGCGCCGGTGCGGCCGGCATCGCGTCGGTCGAACTCCTGAAGGCGCTCGGGTTCTCGCCGAATAACGTCATCCTCTGCGATACCAAGGGTGTGGTCTACCGGGGCCGGCAGGACGGCATGAACCAGTGGAAGTCGGGCCACGCCGTGGACACCCCGGCCCGCACGCTGGCCGACGCCATGGAGGGCGCGGACGCCGTGTTCGGCCTGTCCGTGAAGGGCGCCTTCACGGCCGAGATGATCCGCTCCATGGCGGCCAACCCGATCATCTTCGCGATGGCCAACCCGGATCCCGAGATCACGCCGGAGGAGGTGGCGCAGATCCGCGGTGACGCCATCATGGCGACGGGCCGCTCGGACTACCCGAACCAGATCAACAATGTCCTGGGCTTTCCCTACATCTTCCGGGGCGCGCTCGACGTGCGGGCCACCACCATCAACATGGAGATGAAGATCGCGGCCGCGCAGGCCCTGGCCGCGCTGGCCCGCGAAGACGTGCCGGACGAGGTGGCGGCCGCCTACCAGGGCTCCCGGCCCCGCTTCGGGCGCGACTACATCATCCCGGTTCCGTTCGACCCGCGCCTGATCTCGACGGTGCCGCCGGCGGTGGCCGAAGCCGCGGTCGCGACCGGGGTCGCCGGCCGGCCGGTTCCGGAGGGCTACGAGGCCGTGCTGCAGGCCCGCCGCGACCCGACCGCGGGCGTGCTGGCGCGGGTCTTCGACAAGGTCCGGAAATTCCCGAAACGCGTGGTCTTCGCCGAGGGCGAGGAGGAGCAGGTGATCCGGGCCGCGGTCAGCTTCGTCAATCAGGGGCTCGGCACCGCGATCCTGGTCGGACGCGAGGACGCCGTGCGGGAGAGCGCGGCCGGCGCCGGCATCGATCTCGGCGCGCGGTCCGGCGTCGAGATCCACAACGCCCGCCTGTCCAAGCGCAACACCGCCTATGCCCAGTACCTCTATTCCCGCCTGCAGCGGCAGGGCTACCTGTTCCGCGACTGCCAGCGGCTGGTGAACCAGGATCGCAACCATTTCGCGGCCGCCATGGTGGCGCTCGGCGACGCCGACGCCATGGTGACGGGGGTGACCCGCAACTTCTCGGTCGCGCTCGAGGAGGTGCGGCGGGTCATCGACCACAAGCCCGGTCACCGGGTCATCGGCGTGTCGCTCTGCCTGACCCGGGGCCGCACCGTGCTGGTGGCGGACACGGCCGTCACCGACATGCCGGACGCGGCCGCTTTGGCCGAGATCGCCATTGAGGCGGCCGGCGTGGCGCGCCGGCTCGGGATGGAGCCGCGGCTCGGCCTCCTGGCCTTCTCGACCTTCGGCCATCCCGAGGGCGAACGCTCGCGCCACGTGCGCGAAGCGGTGAAGATCCTGGACGGAATGCGGGTCGATTTCGAATACGACGGCGACATGGCGGCCGACGTGGCGCTGAACCCCGAGCTGATGGCCGCCTATCCGTTCTGCCGTCTAACCGGGCCGGCCAACGTGCTGGTGATGCCGGCCTTCCACTCGGCCTCGATCTCGACCCGGATGCTGCAGGAGCTCGGCGGCGCCACCGTGATCGGGCCGCTGATGGTCGGGCTCGACAAGCCCGTCCAGATCGTCTCGCTCGGCGCCACCGATTCCGACCTCGTCCGCATGGCCGCGCTGGCCAGCTACCAGATCGGCGGGTGAGCGGCGGGCTGACCGGGGCGGCTCGGCCCGCCGAATTGCCCGGCGCGCCGGAGAGGGCGTCGTGAACCTTGTTGTGTTCGGGCTCGGCTACACGGCCCAGGCCTTTGTGCGGCGCGTGGGGCCGCGCTGCCGGGAGGTCGTCGGCACGGTGCGGAGCCCTGACAAGGCCGCCGCGCTCGCCCGCGACGGGCTGACGGTCCGGTGCCTGCCGGGCGAGGAGGGGCGGCTCGAGGCCGACCTCGCGGCTGCGGACGCGCTGCTCGTCTCCGTGCCGCCGGACGAGGCCGGCGATCCTGTGCTGGCCCGGTTCCGCGCGGCCATCGCGGCCGCGCCCCGGCTCGGCTGGATCGGCTACCTGTCCACGGTCGGGGTCTATGGCGACCATGGCGGCGCCTGGGTCGATGCCGGCACCCCGGCCCGCCCGAGCGGCGCCCGCGGCCGTCGCCGGCTCGCGGCCGAGGAGGCCTGGCTGGCGCTCGGCCAGGAGAGCGGCAAACCCGTGCAGGTGTTTCGCCTCGCCGGCATCTACGGGCCGGGCCGCAGCGCCTTCGACCGGCTGGCCGCCGGCGCGAAACGGGTGGTGAAGCCGGGCCAGGTGTTCAATCGCATCCATGTCGACGACATCGCGGCGGTGCTCGAGGCCTCGCTCGCCCGCCCTCGCGCGGGCGCCGTCTACGACGTCGCCGACGACGAGCCCGCGCCCTCGTCCGACGTGCTCGGCTATGCGGCGGCGCTGCTCGGCCAGGAGCCTCCGCCCGAAATCCCGATCGAGGAGGCCGGGCTGTCGCCGATGGCCCGGAGCTTCTGGGACGGCAACAAGCGGGTGCGAAACAGCCTGCTGCGGGACGAACTCGGCGTGACGCTCGCCTACCCGACCTACCGCGAGGGCCTGCGGGCGCTGCTGCCCGGCTGAGCCACCCGATCCGCGACGCAACACCGCGACGCCGACGCAACCACACCCCGGCGCGGCCATTGCCGGAAGCCGGCGCGCGACCTATGAGGTCGGCCCGATTGGGGCGTCGCCAAGTGGTAAGGCATCGGTTTTTGGTACCGACATTCCCAGGTTCGAATCCTGGCGCCCCAGCCACCGGCTAGCCTTCCCGCCAGCGCCGCGCTGCGCCCCTGCGCCGCGCCCTGAGCGCCTGATCCACGCTCGATCCCGCGGCCCGCGTCCGGAGGCGCGACAGGGCGCCTTTCGGGTTCACCACCTCGCAACGATCGGTCGCGTCCGAAGGACGCCTGCGCGCCCTGGAGGCTGTTCGAGGCCTCTGCTTAATGTCGTCTTCGGCTGAGGACCATCGGGCCGGAACGTCTGCGCGAGCCCCCTCCGCGCCCGCACTGCGCACAGGCTCGGCAGCCTGCCGTCATTTTTAGCGCGGGCTGTCGTTGACACCGGGCCGGTGCGCGGTATCTTTTCGCGATAAGCAGAACTAGTTTCCGGAAAGCGGAATATTGACGTGTCAGGTCAGAGGTCGTCGGCCGTGAGGGCGGACCAGCATCGGCGGCTCCGGGACCCCATCGAGATCGGGTCCGCGACGCTGCGCAATCGCTTGGCGCTGGCGGCGGTCACCCGTGGGATGGCGGCCGAGGACGGGACGCCCACGGCCGAGATGGCGGCCTATTACCGCCGCTTCGCCCGCAACGGCGTCGGCCTCGTGATCACCGAGGCGACCTACGTGCCCGGCCCCGCGAGCCGCACCTATCTGGCCCAGCCCGGCCTGACCGGCCCGGCGCATGCCGAGGGCTGGAAGCGCGTGGTTGGTGCCGTCAAGGCGGAAGGCGGCCACATCTTCCTGCAGCTGCAGCACGGTGGCCCCTTCCGGGAGCCGGAGCTCGGGCCCGGCATCGGCGCCACCGGTCGCGTCCCGTCCGTGTCGAGCTGGCAGCGTGGGCAGCCCTACGGGGAAACGCGCCGGATCGACGGCGCCGAGCTGCCGGCACTGGTCGAAGGCTTCGCGGAAGCCGCGGGGCTTGCCCGCGCGGTCGGGTTCGACGGGGTCGAGATCCACGGTTCGCGCGGCTATCTGCTCGACGATTTTCTCAGCGGCTACAACACGCGCGAGGACGCCTATGGCGGCAGCCTCGAGAACCGGCTCCGCCTGCCGGTCGAGGTGGTGCGCGCGGTCCGGGCGGCCGTCGGCTCGCTGCCGGTGAGCTACAACCTGTCCCTCTACAAGATGGACAGCGTGGACTACCAGCCGCCGGGCGGAGCCGCCGAGGTTGCCCGCACGCTCGAGGCGCTGGCCGGCGCCGGGGTCGACGCCTTCCATGTCTCGACGCGCGGGCTCGACCGCTGTGCCGTCGGCGAGACGCGGTTCCTGGACGTCATCCGGGCCGCCACGGACCGCACGGTGATCGGCGGCGGCGGCGTGAAGACGCTCGACGAGGCCGAGGCCGCGCTGGCGCAGGGACGCCTCGACGTGGTTTCGCTGGCCCGTGGGCTGGTCGCCAATCCGGACATCCTGGACCGCACAGACAAGGGCCTGGCGCTGGAGCCCTACCGGCGGGGCCTCGAGCGGGTCGCCGTCGAGGACGCGCCGCAATGACTTCCGCCATTTCCACAGGACCCAAGATGAGCGACGCCGCTCCGCAGCTCTATTTCGAGGATTTCGCCCTCGGCCAGACCTATGATGGCGCGAGCCGGACGGTGTCCCAGGCCGACGTGCTGGCCTTCGCGGCCCTGACGGGCGACGCCCATCCGATCCACTACGACGCGGAATACGCCAAGACGACGCGTTTCGGCCGCCCCATCGTGCATGGGCTGCATCTGATGAGCCTGACCGCGCTCGGCGCCACGGCGCTGTCCGGCCAGCTCAAGGAGGCGATGATCGCCTTTCTGCAGCAGGGGGCGGAGTTCCGCCGGCCCGTCTTCGTCGACGACACCGTGCATTCCGCCTTCGAGGTGGTCGAGGTCGACAGCAAGCCGGGGCGCGATTGGGGCCGCGTGAAGCTTCGGGTCACCCTCGCCAACGACAGCGGCGAAACCATCCTGGAGGCCTTTCACGCCTACCGGCTGCGCCGCCGCGAGGGAAACAGCTGATGAGCCGCCCCACTTACGAGGAGGCCCGGCGCAGTTTCAGCTGGGCCTCGGTGCTCGAGGAACTCGCCTGGACCGACGGGCAGCCGATCAATCTCGGCCGCACGATCGTCGACCGGCACGCGGCCGAGCACAAGGTGGCGCTGTATTCGGTCGCCAAGACCGGCACCGTCACGATCACGACCTACCGGGCGCTGGAGCGGCAGAGCAACCAGGTCGCGAACCTCCTGCGTTCGCTTGGTGTCAAGAAGGGCGACCGTGTCCCGGGCGTGCTGTCGCGCCGGCCGGAAACCCTGGCCGTCATGATCGGCGCCTGGAAAGCGGGCGCGATCTACGTGCCGGTCTTCACCGGCTTCGCGGCCGACGCCGTCCGGATGCGGGTCTCGGGCTGCGGCGCTCAGATCGTCTTCGTGCACCATGAGCACCGCCACCGGGTCGATGCGCCCGAGGGGGTCGCCGTGGTGACCATCGCGGGCGAGGGCGGGGTCGGCCTCGAGCGCGGCGACATCAGCTTCTGGCAGGCGATGCGGCGCCAGCCGGACCGGTTCGAGCCGGAAGCCTGCACGCGCCGCGACCCGGCCATCATCCTCTACACCTCGGGCTCGACCGGGGAGCCGAAGGGCGTCGAGATCGCCGGCAACTTCCTGGCCGCCGTGCGCCCCTACATCCGCTACGGCCTCGACCTGCAGCGGACAGACACCTTCTGGCCGACCGGCGATCCAGGCTGGGGCTATGGGCTTGTCTGCTACCAGGCGGCCATGTCCATGGGCGTGCCGGTGGTCAGCTACGAGGGCGCGCCCACGCCGGAGGCCGCCCTGCAGATCATCCAGGACCACAAGGTCACCAATCTGGCCACCGTTCCCACGCTGCTGCGCGGGGTCATGGCCCTCGGCGCCCGCAAGCTCGCCGCCTATGACCTGTCCTCGGTGCGCTGCATCAGCTGCTGCGGCGAGCCGCTCAATTCCGAGGTCATCCGCTTTTTCCAGGACAATCTCGGGGTGACGCCGGCCGACCAGTTCGGCTCCAGCGAGAACGGCCTGCCGCTCGGCAATTTCAACGCGCTCGACGCCGAGATCCTGGCCGGGGCCATGGGCCTGCAGATGCCCGGTTTCGAGGTGGCCATCGTCGACGAGGACGGACGCGAGCTGCCGGCCGGCGAGGTGGGCTATCTGGCCCAACGGCCGAGCGAGGAGGGCTATTACGCCCTGCGCTACTGGAACGATCCGGAGCGCACTGCGCAGCTGTTCCGGCAGGGCTGGATCATCGCCGGCGATCTCGCCCGTCGCGACGAGGCCGGCTATTTCTGGTTCGAGGGCCGCTCGGACGACGTCATCAAGAGCTCGGGCTACCGCATCGGGCCGTTCGAGGTCGAAAGCGCCATTCTGCACCATCCGGCGGTTGCGGAGGCCGGGGTCATCGGCAAGCCCGACCCGCTCAAGGGCCAGATCGTCGTCGCCTACGTGACCCTGAAATCCGGCCACGCCAACACGCCCGACCTGGTCCGCGAGATCCAGGACACGGCAAAGCGCCTCCTCGGCAACCACGCCTATCCGCGCGAGGTCGAGATCGTCGACAGCCTGCCCAAGACCGAAACCGGGAAGATCCAGCGCTTCCGGCTGCGAACCTCCCGCTAGCGAACCCGTCCAAGGAGCACGACCCCATGCCTGTCTACGAACGCATCGCCCCGCCCGGCTGGTCGGACAAGCTGACCTTCTCGCCGGCCGTGCGGGCCGGCCGCCTGCTCTTCCTGTCCGGCGCCACCGCCACGGACGAGAACCGCAACGTCGTCGGCAAGGGCGACATCGTCGCCCAGACCCGCTACATCTTCCAGAAGTTCGACAAGATCCTGCGCGACGCGGGTGGCTCCTTCGACAACATCGTCGAGACGACCGAGTACTTCCTGACGTTCGAGGACTACAACCGCACGGCCGAGGTTCGCCGCGAGTTTTTCAAGGGACCTCCCTACCCGGCGGCGACCGGGGTCCTCGTGGCGGGCCTGATCCGGGAGCACGCGCTCATCGAGATCAAGGCCACCGCCGTTCTCGACGACTGATCTGATGCTCCTGCCGCAGATCCTCCTCAGCGGGATCACCGCGGGCGCGGTCTACGCGCTCGTGGCCCTCGGCTTCGTGCTCATCTACCGCGGCACGCACGTCATCCATTTCGGGCTGGGCGAACAGGTGGCGCTCGGCGCGTATCTGGTCGTCCTGATCCAGCTCTATTTGCCGATCCCTTTCTGGCCCGCGATCTTCCTCGCGCTGATCGCGGCAGGCATCTTCGGCTTCATCATCGAGCGCGCCGTCATGCGGCCGATCAAGATGCAGCCGATCCTCGTTCAGATCATCGCCACGCTCGCCGTCGGGCTCGCCATCCGGGAGGGCCTGCGGGCCGTGATGGGCCCGCAGGCCTGGCCGTTCCAGTTCCTGCTCTCGCCGGTGCCGCAATCCTTCATGGGCGTCCACTTCGCGTGGGCGAACATCGCCATCGTCATCGCGGCGCTTCTGGTGATGGGGGCGCTGTACGTGTTCTTCGCCCACATGAAGCTCGGGCGAGCGGTGCTGGCCACCTGTCAGAACCCGACCGGCGCGTCCCTGATGGGCATCCCGGTGCCGACCATCGTCAGCTCCATCTGGGTCATGGCGTCCGTCCTGGCGGCGATCGCCGGCATTCTTCTTGCCCCGATCGTCACCCTGTCGCCCGAGATGGGCCTGATCGGCATCAAGGGCTTCACCGTGGCCGTGCTCGGCGGCTTCACCAGCCTGCCCGGTGCGGTCGTGGGTGGCCTCATCCTCGGCGTGATCGAGACGGCGGCGGGCATCTACGTGTCGACCGCGGTCAAGGACGCGACCACCTACTTGCTGCTGGTGCTGATCATCATCGTGCGGCCGCAGGGGCTCTTCGGCGCCCTGGCCGTCAAGAAGGTATGAGGCGCGTGAGACGACCTTTCCTCTGGTGGCTTGCCCTCCTGGCCGTTCTCATGGCCTGGCCGCTGGTCGCCTCCGAGTACCGGGTGTTCCAGGCGGGCGTCATCGCCTCCACGGCCATCATGGCGCTCGGCCTCGTCATCGTCACGGGGGTCGCCGGCCAGGTCTCTCTGGCGCAGGCCGCCTTCAGCGCGATCGGGGCCTATGGCGCGGCCCTGCTCGCCACGAAGCTCGGGGTGCCGGCGTATTTCGGCATCCCGCTCGCGGCCGCGCTGGCGGGGGTTGCGGGCTATGGGCTCGGCCTCGCCAGCCTGCGCCTCGGCGGCCACTACCTGGCGCTCGTCACCATGGCCATGACGGCGATCGTGCAGGTCGGGCTGACCCACTGGGAGACGCTGACCGGCGGGGCGCTCGGCCTGATGGTGCCGCCGCTCACCGTCGCCGGCAAGGAGCTGACCTCCGGCTTCGCCCTCTACTACGTCGTCGTGCCGGTCGCCTTTGCGCTCTTTCTCGGCGTATCGAACCTGATGGCTTCGCGCCTCGGCCGCGTGTTCGCGGCCCTGCGCCAGAGCGAGGTCGCCCTGCAGACCCTTGGCATCAACGTCCTCCACTACAAGGCGCTCGCCTTTGCCCTGAGCGGCGCGCTCGGGGCCGTGGGCGGCGGCCTGCAGGGGCTGCAGACGACGTTCCTCGACCCTCACGGCTTCGGCATCATCGAGTCGGTGGTTCTGGTCGCCGTGATCATCATCGGCGGGTTCCGCAGCATCCCGGGCGCCGTCCTCGGGAGCGCGGTGTTCGTGCTGATCCCCGAGCTGCTCGGCGGCTTCCAGGCCTACAAGGGCGTCGTCTGGGCGGTGCTGCTGCTCCTCATGATCGTCCTCTTCCCGGGCGGGCTCGCGGGTGCCGGGGCGGCCCTGGCCGCTCGCCTCCGGCCGAACGCGGGTGCCGCGCGATGAACGCCCTCGAACTCAGTGGCGTCACCGTGCGCTTCGGCGGCCTCGTGGCCGTGAACGGCCTCAGCTTCTCGGTTCAGGACGGGGCCATCCACAGCCTCATCGGCCCGAACGGCGCCGGCAAGAGCACGGTCATCAACACCATCACGGGCCTATACGCGCCGACCGAGGGCGCGGTGCGGGTCGCGGGGCGCGACACGGCCCGGCTCCGGCCCGATCAGATCGCCTGCGCGGGCGTGGCCCGCAGCTTCCAGAACACCGAGATGTTCGGGGAGATGACGGTTATCGAGAACATTCTGATCGGCGCGCACAGGCAGGCCCGCCACGGCCTCTTCGCCTCCGCGTTGCGGCTGCCCAGCTATTTTCGGGGCGAGGCCGAGATGCGCCGGCGTGCCGACGAGCTGCTGGAGATGCTGGGCCTCGGCCGCGACCGGGACACGCTCGCGAGTGCCCTCCCGTTCGGCAAGCAGCGCCAGCTCGAACTGGCCAGGGCCCTGGCCAGCAGCCCGAAGCTGCTGCTCCTCGACGAACCCGCGGCCGGCCTGCGCTCGGCCGAGATCGACCATCTCAACCGGACGCTCGTGCGCCTGCGCGACGAGCACCGGCTCACCATCCTGCTCGTCGACCACGTCATGAAGGTGGTGATGAACATCTCGGACCGGATCACGGTCCTGAACTTCGGCCAGAAGATCGCCGAAGGCACGCCGGCGGAGGTGAGAGCCGATCCGGAAGTCCGACGCGCATACCTTGGAGACAGGCCGGACCGTGCTCGAGCTTCGTGACGTTCACGCTTCCTACGGGAAGATCAAAGCCCTCCACGGCGTCACCATCACGGCGCCGGCCGGCAAGGTCACCTCGCTGCTCGGGGCGAACGGGGCCGGCAAGACGACCACGATGCGGGTGATCACGGGGCTGTTGCCGGCGACGGGCTCCGTCGTCTTCGACGGCGCGCAGATCCTGGGGCTGCGGCCCGACCGGATCGTCCGTCGCGGCCTTTCGATGGTTCCGGAACGGCGCGAGCTCTTCACGGAGATGACCGTCGGCGAAAACCTGCGGCTCGGCGCCTATACGAGAAGCGACGACAAGGAGATCCGCCGCGACATCGAGGGCGTGCTCGACCTCTTTCCGCGCCTCCGCGAGCGCTTCGGCCAGATCTCCGCCACCCTGTCCGGCGGCGAGCAGCAGATGCTGACCATCGCCCGGGCCCTGATGGCCAAGCCCAAGTTCCTGATCCTGGACGAGCCCTCGCTCGGCCTCGCGCCGAAGCTCGTGGACGAGATCTTCGACATCATCGACCGCATCCGCCCGACCGGCATGAGCATGCTGCTCGTGGAGCAGAACGTGCGGGCGGCCCTGGCCGTTTCCGACTACGCCTACCTGATGGAAACCGGCGAGATTCGCCTCTCCGGGACCGCGGCCGAGATCGAAGCCGACCCTTCGGTCCAGGACGCCTACCTCGGAACGTGATCCCAGAATGACCTGCCTCGGCGGGAAGCAGACGCAACGCGGGACACCGCTTGTCGTAAAGGGGAGACAGGGATGACATTCAAGCGACTGATCACCGGAATGGGGGTCGCGCTCGCGGTGCTCGCGGGACCCGCCATCGCGCAGGACGCGCCGGGCGTCACCAAGGACAAGATCAAGATCGGGATCCTGGGCAGCCTCACGGGCCCGGCCTCGATCTGGGGCTCGGGAAACCTGTCCGGAGCGGTCCTGGCCTTTGAGGAGGCCAACGCCGCCGGCGGCATTCACGGCCGCAAGCTCGAATGGGTGTCCGAGGACGACGAGACCTCTCCGCCGAAGGCCCTCGCCGGCTACAAGAAGCTGACCGGTCAGGATCAGGTCTTCGCCGTGTTCGGCCCGGCCGCCAGCGCGATCGGCGCCGCCATGGTGCCGGCCATCAAGGCCGCGAATGTGCCGACCTTCATCGCGGTGCCGTCCACCCCCGCGGTGACGGAGCCGATGGTCAAGAACCTGTTCCGCACCGGCTCGCTCAACGACCGCATGCAGGGCGTCGCCGTCGCCGACTACGTGGTGGGCCCGCTCGCAGGCAAGCGCATCGCGCTGATCCGCCAATCGGACGAGTACGGCAAGCGCGGCGCCGACAGCATCGTCGACCGCATGAAGCAGAAGGGCACCGCGCCGGTGTCGCACGAGATCTTCGGGCCGGCGGACACGGACTTCACCTCCCAGATCCTCAAGATCCGCGAGACCAACCCGGACGTCCTGATCGTGTACGGCTACCCGTCGCCCTCCGCGATCATCACCCGCCAGGCCAAGCAGCTCGGCGTCAGCGCGAAGGTCATCGGCTCCAACGCCACCTCGAGCCGCAAGTACCCGCAGATCGTCGGAGACGCCGCCGCCGGCACGCAGAACGTGATCACCGTCGCGGGCCTGCCGGAATCGGACGAGCCGGCCATGAAGGCCTATCGCGAGCGGTTCGAAAAGCGCTTCCCCGACCTCGTCAAGCAGGACCGGCCCGATCTGGCCGACCTGCTCGGCTACGGCGGCGCGCTCGCCTTCGTGGAAGGCCTCAAGAAGGCCGGCCCGGATCTCACCCGCGACAAGTTCGTGGCGGCGCTCGAGACGCTCAAGGACTTCAAGACGGGCGTCACGCTGCCGACCACCTTCTCGGCCACCTCGCACGAAGGCAACAATGCGGCCCGGATCCTCGAGATTCAGCCGAACCTCTCGCGCAAGCTCCTGGACGTGGTCATCACGGCCGAGTGATCAGCCCCACCCGGCGCCTCGGCGCCGGGTCACTCGACCGATCCAAGACCGCGCTTCGGCGCGGTCTTTTTTTGCCTTCAGACCGTCGCCTCGCCGCCGAACACCACCGTGCATTGGCTCGAGAAGGCGACGCCGTTGCCGTGGGCGAGGGTGACCTCGCAGCCCGGGACGTTGCGGGGCCCGCATTCGCCGCGGATCTGCCGGATGGCTTCCAGCATGGCGAGCAGCCCGTACATGCCAGGATGGCAGTAGGAGAGACCGCCGCCATTGGTGTTGACCGGGAAGCGGCCGCCCGGCGCGATGGCGCCGTCGGCCACGAAGCGGCCGCCTTCGCCCTTGGGGCAGAACCCGAGGTCTTCCAGGAACAGGATCGGGTTGATCGTGAAGGCGTCGTAGAGCGAGGCCATCTGCACCTCGGCCGGGCCGAGCCCCGCCATGGCATAGGCCGCGCGTCCCGACTCGACGGCCGCCGTCACGGTGAGGTCGGCCATGTTGGAGATGCTGCCATGGGGCAGCGCCTCGCCGACGCCGAGCACGTAGACGGGCGGCTTCGCGAGGGAGCGCGCCCGCTCGGCCGAGGTCAGCACGATGGCGCCGCCGCCATCCGTGACGAGGCAGATGTCCCGCACGGTGAGCGGATGGGAGATCATGCGGGAGCTGAGCACCTGCTCGATCGTGAGCGGCTCCTTTTCCCACGCCTTGGGGTTCATCAGCGCCCATTGCCGGGCCGCGACCGCGACCTCCGCGAGCTGCTCCCGCGTGGTGCCGAACTGGTGCATGTGCCGGGCCGCCGCGAGCGCATAGGCGCTGGTCGGCAGCATCGGCCGGAACGGCGTCTCGTAGGGATTGGCATCAGGCGGGGAGGCGGCGGCCCGGGAGACGAGCCGCTGCGTGCTGCCATAGGCGATCAGCGCGACGTCGCAGAGCCCGTGCTCGATGGCTGCGATCGCGTGCGCCACATGCGTGATCGGCGAGGAACCGCCCACCTGCGTGCCGTCGAAATAGCGCGGCTGCACGCCGAGATATTCGGCCAGCATCATCGGCGCGAACCGCGCCTGCGTGGTGGCTGCGAAGATGCCGTCCACGGCCGAGAGCGGCAGGCCGCACTCGTCGAGTGCCCGGCAGCTCGCCTGGGCCATGAGGTCGATCGGGGTGGTGTGGGGCGGTGCGGCTCCGAGATCGGATTCCGCTGCGCCCACGACGGCAACGCTGCCGCGACGAAGGCCGGTCATGAGCGGTTCTCCGCAGGGGTCTCGGCCGTGACCGGGGTGAAGACCGGGTAGGGCAGCTTGCCGTCCTCGGCCGGGTGCACGCGCGCCTTGACCCGCATGCCGATGCGGACCTCGTCGGCCGGCACCTCCTCGACGCGGCTCATCAGCCGGAAGCCCTCGTCCATGTCGACGAGGACCACGTTGAGAGGCGCCTCGCCGCGATGGTGAACCACGGTTGTCGAATAGACGGTGCCGAGTCCCTTCGAGACCCGCCAGGCCAGGTTCGTGCTGCCGGTCTTTGGCGCGATCAGCCGCGGAAAGAAGACCGGACGGTCGTCGTCCAGGCAGACCTGGTAGGCGAGATCGCCCGCCTCAAGATGTTCGACGTATTGCGCCAGGGGCGATGGCTTCATGGATTCCACCGGGATGTCGCCGCGGCCGGCGGTCTTTGGTCGACCGCCTGCCCGGGCTTGGGAGAATACGGGTCGCGGCTGCGCCGCGCCGGCCTCAGGCGTCGACGACGGCCGTGACCTCGAGCTCGACCAGGAAATCGCGCATCGCCAACCGCGAAACCTCCATCACGGTCTGGGCCGGGAAAGGCCGCGAGAAGAACTCTTCCCGGATGGGCTGCGTCTTGTGAAAGGCCCGCATATCGGTCGTGTAGACGTTCATCTTGACGATATCCGCGACGGTCGCGCCCGCGATCTCGAGGCCGCGCCGCACGGCTTCCAGCGAGGTCTTGACCTGCAGGTCCATGTCGCCGACGCCGATCACGTTGCAATGATCGTCGAGACTGGCCTGGCCCGACAGCAGGATCAGCCGCCCGCCCTTGATCGAGACGCCCTGCGAGAACGCGATGTTGTGCTCCCAGGGGACATCGAAATTGAACAGTTTCTTCTCAAGAGCCATCGCATCTCTCCCGCTTAGGCTGGTTGTTGCTTGAGGAGCGACCGGGCGAAGCCCCAGCCGGTGTAGTCGCCGTAGGACGTCCAGCCTCCGTCGACATAGAGCGTCGAGCCGGTCAGGAAGTCGGTTTCGCCAGAGGCCAGGAAGGCGATCGCGGCGGCGACCTCGTCCGGGTTGCCGAGCCGCCCGACCGGGGTGCGGGCCTCCAGGGCGCGCTGCAACAGCCCGCCATCGTCGAGGTCTGCCGTCATCTGCCCGGCCGCTCCCGTCGCCATGACGCCCGGCGCCACGCAATTCACCCGGATCTTGAAGCGGGCCCATTCGGCCGCCAGCACCTGGGTCATGGCGATGACGCCGGCCTTGGTGGCGCAATAGGCAGCGTTCGACGGCGCGGTGCTTGTCGCCATTTTGCTCGACACGTTGACGATGTGGCCACCGCCGGCCTCGCGCATGTGCCGGCCGACCGCCTGCGAGAAGAAGAAGGTGCCGCTCAGATTGCGGCCGATCATGTCCTCCCAGTCGTCCTGCGTCTGGTCGAGGGAGCGGGCCAGCCGATGCTTGCCGGCATTGTTCACGAGGACGTGGATGCGCCCGAAACGGGCCAAGGCCGCCGTGACCGCCTCCTGCACGCTCTGCTGCTGCCGCGCGTCGGCCGACACGGTCATGCCCTGGCCGCCCGCCTCCTCGACCAGCCGCAACGTTTCAAGGGCTCCCGCCTCGGACGCGTTGTAATGGACGGCGACGGTGGCGCCTTCGCCCGCGAGGTGAACGGCGGTGGCCCGGCCGAGGCCGCTGCCCGCGCCGGTCACGAGGGCGACCTTTCCTTCGAACCGTCGAAAGCCCGTACGCTCAGCCACGCCTGCCCCCCTGCAGCACCCGCGGCCCGATGACAGTTGATGACTTGCGGGCCGCGTCAGTCAGTTTGAGCTTGGCTACATCACGGCCCGGGGGTGGGCAACAGAAATTCCGGATTTGCAGCTAACATTCCGCTTTCCGGAAGGTCACGCGGCGGGCGCGACCCTCTTCCTGGGAGTCCGGGCCGGCGGCGGCAGAGGGTCTTCGGCGCGCCTGCCGCGGCGGAGGCCCTCCGGGTCCCGGGGCAGTCCGGAGACATGCCGCAAGGCCCGCTCCACGTCCGGCAGAACCGCCTTGAGCTCTTCACTGACGGTCTCAACCGAACGCCGGCTCAACCGCTCCGCCATGCCGGCCACACCCAAGGCATAGATGACGCCGACCTCCGGGATCTCCACCGGGCAGGCGACGGCGGCGAGCCCAACCTCCAGCTCATCCCAGCACACGGCATAGCGCCGCTCGCGAATGCGCTCGTATTCGGTTCGGAGTTCGGGGACGCTGGTCCGCGTGGCCGGCGTGAACGTCTCCAGCTTCCGCGCGAGAACCTGGTCGATGAACTCAGGAGTCTGGAAGGCGACGATCGCCTTGGCCGACGCGGCGGCATGGGGCGGCATGACGTCGCCCGGAAAGACGTAGCCTCGGACCCCGCGCTCGGGGACCGCCCAGGCGATCGAGATCACCTGGGTGCCGCTGAGGCGCGCAAGATAGCAGGTCTCGCCGAGGCGGTCGGCGACCGTTTCCAGGGTAGTCTGCACCGCTGCCCTGATCTTTTCCGCCTCCGTTCCAGCATGAAGGAGGCGCAGGAGGCGCGGCCCGAGCCGGTACGTCTTGCGCGTCGTGCCCTCCGCAACGACGAGGTTTGCGGCCAGGAGGCCGGCCACGAGCCTGTGGGCGCTGCCGAGCGGGAAATCGGACACTTGCGCGATCTCGGTCAGCCCGAGGGGGGCCTGCGCGGCGGCAACCGCCTCAAGCACGGCGATGTAGCGGTTTAGGGGGGAGTTCTTCTGATCCGTTTTCGAGCTCAAGACCGGGCACCTGTAGCGGTCCGAGGACGCCGCGCGCCGTGGCGTTCGAGCATCCTGGTTTCTTCGATGTCAAGGTGGGGCGCGCGCCGCCCGATCTCACGCCCGGAATGTGGCGCGTCAGACGTCGATCCCGCATCCGGCCGACCAACCTCGCGGCCCTGCGGCCAAACAGCAGGTCTGCGCAGCCGGAGAGAGCCGGCGATGGACTGGCTCCGTTCAGGCCTTGACGGCCCGAAGGTGGGTGCCGCCTGCCCGACCTCTGCCCGACATCGGTGGCCTGCCCCGCCCCATCCCCGCCCGGGGTCGGGCCGAGGCAGCGCCGGCCTCGATCGGAGCACCGGGCAGCGCGCCCAGTATTTGAACTGTTGTTTGGCGCAAACAAAGAGCGCATACCAGACAAAGTCGGCTGAAGACTTGGGGAGTGCGCCATGCGGAAGTTCCACGCAGGAGCCGTCACCATCGCCGCCTTGGCCCTGGTGTCGTCCGGACGCCTGGTCGCCCAGGGCGAGCTGGATCAGCAACTCGGCAGCGTCCACCTCCAGACCTCCTGCAACGAGGTGGCGCAGCGCCGGTTTGACCGGGCCATGCGCTACCAGCATTCCTACTGGTACGCCCCCGCCAAGGAGCTGTTCGCGGACGCCCTGAAGGCCGACCCGACCTGCGCCATGGCGCATTGGGGCGTCGCCATGGCGCTGCTGGACAACCCGCACAGCCCGATCCCGCAGGGAAACCTCGCCCCGGGCTTGGCCGCGATCGAGGCGGCCGGCGCCATCAAGGCCGGGACGGAGCGCGAGCGCGACTACATCGCCGCGCTTCATCTCATGTACGCCGATTCGGACAAGCTCAGCCACGTCCAGCGCATCCGCAAGTTTCGCGACGCGCAGGGCGCCATCGCGGCGCAACACCCGGACGATGTCGAGGCGCAGATCGCCTACGCCCTTACCCTGAATACATCCGCCGATTTGAGCGACAAGAGCTATGCCCAGCAGCTCAAGGGCGCGGCCATTCTGGAGCCGCTGTCACTGCGCCTGCCGCAGCATCCAGGTGTCACGCATTACCTCATCCACCTCTATGACTACCCGGAGATGGCATCGCGCGGGCTCGACGCCGCCAACCGCTACGCCAAAATCGCCCCGGCCGCGCCGCACGCGCAGCACATGCCGTCGCACATCTACACCCGCGTCGGCTTCTGGGCGGAGTCCATCGCCTCCAACACCGCCTCGGTCAGGGCGGCAAAGGCCGAAAACTCGGCCAGCAACTACCTGCACGCCCAGGATTACATGGTCTATGCCCACCTCCAGCTCGGGCAGGACAGGGAAGCGCGGGTCGTCGTGGACGAGATGGTGCGCGAGCCCGAATTCAAGTCGAGTGTGCCCGCTGCCGATTATGCGATCGCGGCCTCGCCGGCACGCTACGCGGTGGAGCGCGGCGACTGGCAGGGCGCGTCGGAACTGACGGTTCGCCCGAGCCCCTTCGCATTCGCGCCGGCCATGTCGCACTTTGCGCGCGCTCTCGGGGCGGCCCGGTCCGGGAAACCAGAGCCTGCCGCGGCCGATGTCGCCAAGCTTGCGGACCTGCGCGACAAGCTGCGCCAGTCGAAGGACAATTACTGGTCGGAGATCGTGGAGATCCAGCGGCAGGGCGCGGCTGCCTGGGTTCTGCATGCCGAGGGCAGGCACGAGGACGCCCTGAAGGCCATGAGCGCAGCCGCCGACGCCGAGGAACACGTCGAGAAGCACGTGGTGACGCCCGGGCCGCTCGCGCCGGCGCGCGAACTCTATGGCGAGATGCTGCTCGAGCGCGGCATGGCCCGGGAGGCGCTTGCCGCCTTCGACGCCACCAAGGCCAAGGAGCCGAACCGCTTTCGCGGCTTTCTCGGCGCGGCGAGGGCGGCCGAGATGCTTGGCGACAGGCCCGCCGCAAAGGCGAACTACCTGAAGCTTCTGGCCCTTGCCGATGCCTCCGGCTCCGACCGTCCGGAGATCGGAAGGGCACGGACATTCGTGGCGACCGAGTAGGGCCTTGCGGGGGGCAGGGGCGATGCGACCGACCCACGCCCTTGCCGCCGCCGCCCTGACCGGCATGGCATTGGCCCTGGCCGGATCGCTCCCGGGCAACAGCACATCGGGCAAGGTTGCCGGCGCCGCCTCGCCGGAATGGGCCGAGGTGGCGTGGCCGTTCCCGGACGATCCATGGGCCAAGGGCAAGGCCTTTCGCTGCAGGGCGAGGCATTGCGGAACCGAGGTGACGCTCTACCTTCGGCCAAAGATCGGGGCGTGCAACTGCGTCACCACGGTCGATGACGACGATGTCGAGCGGATCGGCGACCTCGACCTACTCGGGGCCCACCACGCCTCGCTTGGGCCCGGACGGCCCATCCGCGTGCGCTGGATGAACGGCCGCAGCCGCGCCTACGCGAGGCCGGCTGCGCAGGCGGCCCCCAGATCGGCTCTCGCCATCGCCTTCCACGACCGTTGCGACATGATCGTTGCGACGGCCGCCGTCGCAGGCGAGGACCCGGCCGCCCAGGAACAGACGGTGCTGGACTTCCTCAACGGCGAGGCGGTGCTGCGCTGGGCCGAGGTGAGGCTCGGCCTTTAGAGATGGGCCGGGCCCGTGCGATGAGGGTGCTTCGCAGCGGCCGCACACGCGCCTCGAGGTCGCCACGCGGCGGCGCTCGCAGGCAGGCGGGCGAACTGGGGCGGTGCATCAGCCCCGCCCCGCCCGGGATGGAGCTGTCGACAGCGGCTTGAAGTTGCGCTAAGTCGGCGCATCTCTCTCAGGCGAGATCGGGTTTCGGGGCGCGGACGGCTGATCGGCCGCCGCGCCGTCCCTTGTTGGCCCGAGCGGTTCGAAGGCATGGCGAAGCTGCAAACGACCTCCCCGGCGGTGACGCCGAAGAAGAGGCCCCGGGTGGGCCCGCTCGAGTTCCTGTCCCAGGTCAGGGCGGAAGGCGAGAAGGTCACGTGGCCGACCCGCAAGGAAACCCTGATCACGACCGCCATGGTGTTCGTGATGGTGGTGGCCGCCAGCGTCTTCTTCGTCGCCGCCGACTTCATCATGCAAAAAGCCGTCGGGCTCGTGCTCGGCCTGGGCGGCTGACGAGACCGACCATGGCGAAACGCTGGTACATCGTCCACGCCTACTCGAATTTCGAGGGCAAGGTCGCGCAGTCGATCAAGGAGCAGGCGGCGCAGAGGGGCCTCTCGGACAAGTTCGAGGAGGTGCTCGTGCCGATGGAGAAGGTCGTGGAGGTTCGCCGCGGCCGCAAGGTGGATGCCGAGCGCAAGTTCTTCCCGGGCTACGTGCTGGTGCGCTGCGACCTCACCGACGAGGTCTACCACCTGATCAAGAACACCCCGAAGGTCACGGGCTTCCTGGGCGCCGACAAGGCCAAGCCGGTGCCGATCCCCGATTCCGAGGCTGACCGCATCAAGGGCCAGGTGGCGGAGGGGATCGAGCGGCCGAAGCCGTCCATCCATTTCGAGATCGGCGAAGTGGTGCGGGTTGCCGACGGTCCGTTCGCATCCTTCAACGGCACGGTCGAGGAAGTCGACGAGGCGCGCGCCCGCCTCAAGGTCGCGGTCTCCATCTTCGGCCGCGCCACTCCGGTCGAGCTCGAATACGGGCAGGTCGAGAAGAGCTGATCCAGCATTCAGGTCCGGGGCCGCTCTGCCGGCGGCCGGGCCCGAACGGGCGGCGAGAGCCGTCACGCGCGCGGGAGGTCCCGTCCGGTCGCCAGCCGGGCTATCCAGGGGGCCGCACCGCGATCTCTGAAACGTCGTCCGCCGGCTGGCAGCCGGTGCGCGGCACATCGGGAGAGTTCCCATGGCCAAGAAGATCACGGGATACGTGAAGCTTCAGGTTCCGGCCGGCGCCGCCAATCCGTCGCCGCCCATCGGTCCCGCGCTCGGTCAGCGCGGTCTCAACATCATGGAGTTCTGCAAGGCCTTCAATGCCCGCACGGGGCAGATGGAGAAGGGCACGCCGATTCCGGTCGTCATCACGGCGTATCAGGATCGCTCCTTCACCTTCGAGATGAGGCAGCCGCCGGTCTCCTACTTCCTGAAGCGCGCGGCCGGAATGAAGATCGGCAAGAAGCCCGCCTCCGGCTCGAAGACCCCCGGCAAGGGAGCTCCGGCCGGCTCCGTCACGGAGCAGCAGATCCGCGAGATCGCCGAGAAGAAGATGGTCGACATGAATTGTGATTCGGTCGACGCGGCGGTTGCCATGATCCGGGGTTCCGCCCGGGCCATGGGCCTCCAGATCACCGCTTGAGGAGGGGCACATGGCCAAGGCAGGAAAGCGCGTCCGAGCTGCCCGCGAGGGCATCGACGCAGCCAAGCTCTACCCCCTCTCCGAGGCGGTGTCGCTGGTGAAGGCGCGCGCAAGCGCCAAGTTCGACGAGACGCTCGAGATCGCGATGAATCTCGGCGTCGATCCCCGCCACGCTGACCAGATGGTCCGCGGCGTGTGCAACCTGCCGAACGGCACGGGCCGGACGGTCCGGGTCGCCGTGTTTGCGCGCGGCGCCAAGGCCGACGAGGCCAAGGCCGCCGGCGCCGACATCGTCGGGGCCGAGGACCTGCTCGAGTCCGTGCAGGGCGGCACGATCGACTTCGATCGCTGCATCGCCACGCCCGACATGATGGGTCTCGTGGGTCGGCTCGGCAAGGTGCTCGGGCCGCGCGGCCTGATGCCGAACCCGCGCGTCGGCACGGTGACCATGAACGTCTCTCAGGCGGTCAAGGACGCCAAGGGCGGCGCGGTCGAGTTCCGGGTCGAAAAGGCCGGCATCATCCATGGCGGCATCGGCAAGGTGTCCTTCGACGAGCAGAAGCTGGTCGAGAACATCCGGGCCTTCGCCGACGCGGTCGCCAAGGCCAAGCCGGCCGGCGCCAAGGGCACCTACATCAAGGGCATCGCGGTCTCCTCGACCATGGGCCCGGGCGTGCGGGTCGATCCGGCGACGCTGCAAGCCGGGGCGTGACCCCGGCCGACAGGCCGGCCGACCTGTCCCGAGGCCGGCCCGCACCTCTGACCATCGGTCGAACCCGGACGCTGGCGGAACGGGCGCATCCCGCGCGATTCTGCCTCTTGGCTTCCGGCCGCCCGTCCGTTAAGAGGTGGGGCATGTCTCTAAATTCCTGCGGTCAGCGGCCCCTCCTGGGCCGGTGATCGCTTTCGTATTCCAGTCGGGAAGCCGGCTGGAAGGACGGCCGGCGGATGTGGGCCACGCCCTCCTCTGTCCGGCCTTGTCCTGTCCGAGACTGCAGGCGCCCGCGGGCGGCTCCTCCCTCGGGAGGGCGGCGCAACGGCTTAATACCCGCCTGCATAGACGGGGAAACCGAATCACCTCCGCCTCGCGCGGAGAGCTGTAGACGGTTCGAACCATCTCGCCCAGCGCCGGCTCGCCGGCTTTGGGTGGACAGGGCTCACGACGTCGACCCGCCCGCGGCCTGCCTGCGTCGGGTCGGCACCTGTAACCGGCGGAGCCCGTTCGGGTTCCACCAACCGGAGAGCCAGAGTGGACAGAGCAGCAAAACGCGAGCTCGTCTCGACGCTGAACGGGGTGTTTTCCGACACCTCCGTCGTCGTCGTGGCCCACTACAAGGGTCTCACCGTCGCCGACATGCAGAAGCTGCGCGCGCAGATGAAGCAGGCCGGCGCCACGGTGAAGGTCGCCAAGAACCGCCTTGCCCGGATCGCCCTCGACGGCACCGACGTCGCGTCGATCCAGCCTCTCCTCAAGGGTCCGACCCTGATCGCCTATTCGGGTGATCCGGTCGCCGCCCCGAAGGTTGCCGTCAATTTCGCCAAGGCCAACGACAAGCTCGTGATCCTCGGCGGAGCGATGGGCAAGACGGCCCTGAACCTGGAAGGCGTGCGCTCGCTGGCGCAGTTGCCGTCCCTGGATGAGTTGCGCGGGAAGCTGGTCGGCCTGGTTCAGGCCCCGGCAACCAAGATCGCGCAGGTCGTCAACGCGCCGGCTGCCAAGCTCGCGCGCGTGTTCGGAGCCTACGCGGCCAAGGACGAAGCGGCCTGAGGCCAAACATCACGGCGCGCGAGAGCTGCGCCTCCCCTGTTCGAACCGTTCGAGGATACTTACATGGCTGATCTCACCAAGCTCGTCGACGACCTGTCGTCCCTCACCGTTCTCGAAGCTGCTGAGCTCGCGAAGCTGCTCGAGGAAAAGTGGGGCGTCTCGGCCGCGGCTGCGGTCGCGGTTGCCGCCGGTCCTGCCGCTGCTGCCGCCCCCGTCGAGGAGCAGACCGAGTTCACGGTCATTCTGGCCGCTGCTGGCGACAAGAAGATCGAGGTCATCAAGGAGGTCCGCGCGATCACCGGCCTCGGCCTCAAGGAAGCCAAGGACCTGGTCGAAGCGGCCCCGAAGCCGGTCAAGGAAGGCGTGTCCAAGGACGACGCCGCCAAGCTCAAGGCGCAGCTCGAGAAGGCCGGCGCCAAGGTCGAGCTCAAGTAACGCCGCGGCATGCATCCGCATGCCGCCAGCGTCATCCCGGGCGGCCGTCGGCCGTGCCGGGATCCGGCCGCCGCGCTGAGCGTCGGCCGGACTTTCCGGCGCAGGCCGGGAGTGACGCAGGAGTGAATTGAGACAGGCGGTCTCGGGCGTTTCGCCCGGGGCCGCTCCGTCGTTCCCGCATTCCGGGAACGAACCGTAACCGAGGCGGGCAACCCGCCGGCGGCTCATCCGGCCTCCCCATGCGGGAGGCCCGGTCAGCCGTTCCTGATGACGAGGTCCACGATGGGCAGCACGCTGGCAGGCCGCAAGCGTCTTCGCAAATTCTTCGGTAAGATCGCCGAGGTCGCGGAGATGCCGAATCTGATCGAGGTCCAGAAGGCGTCGTACGATCAGTTTCTCATGGTGGACGAGCCAGCCGGCGGGCGCGCCGACGAGGGGCTGCAGTCTGTTTTCAAGTCGGTGTTCCCGATCTCGGACTTCGCCGCCACGGCCCTGCTCGAGTTCGTGAAGTACACGTTCGAGCCCCCGAAATACGACGTCGACGAGTGCCGCCAACGCGGCATGACCTACTCTGCCCCGCTCAAGGTGACGCTGCGGCTGATCGTGTTCGATGTCGATCCCGACACCGGCGCCAAGTCGGTCAAGGACATCAAGGAGCAGGATGTCTACATGGGCGAAATGCCGCTCATGACGGATAACGGCACCTTCATCGTCAACGGCACCGAGCGCGTCATCGTCTCGCAGATGCACCGCTCGCCGGGCGTGTTCTTCGACCACGACAAGGGCAAGACCCATTCCTCGGGCAAGCTCCTGTTCGCGGCCCGCATCATCCCGTATCGCGGCTCCTGGCTCGACGTCGAATTCGACGCCAAGGACATCGTGCATGCCCGCATCGACCGGAAGCGCAAGATCCCGGTCACCTCGCTGCTGTTCGCGCTCGGGCTCGATTCCGAGGGCATTCTCGACAGGTTCTACAACCGCATCATCTATTCGCGCGACGACAAGGGTTGGCGCCAGCCCTTCGACGCCGAGAAGATGCGCGGCTTCAAGTCCGTGGACGATCTGGTCGACGCCGACACCGGCGAGGTCGTCCTGGAGGCCGGCCGCAAGCTGACCGTCCGGCAGGCCCGTCAGATGGCCGAATCCGGTCTGAAGTCGCTGCGCGTGCCCGAGGAGGATCTCTACGGCCAGTACATCGCCGAGGACCTCGTCAACGGCGCCACCGGCGAAATCCATGCCGAAGCCGGCGACGAGATCACCGACAAGCTGCTCGCCGCCCTGACGGAGGCCGGCTTCGACGACCTGCCGGTGCTCGACATCGACCACGTCAATATCGGGCCCTACATCCGCAACACCCTGGCCGTCGACAAGAACATCGGCCGTGAAGGCGCGCTGTTCGACATCTACCGGGTCATGCGCCCGGGCGAGCCGCCGACGCTGGAGACGGCCGAGAACATGTTCAACTCGCTGTTCTTCGACAGCGAGCGCTATGACCTCTCCGCCGTTGGCCGGGTCAAGATGAACATGCGGCTCGACCTCGATGCGCCGGACACGCAGCGGACCCTTCGCCGCGAGGACATGCTGGCGGTCGTTAAGGCGCTGGTCGACCTGCGCGACGGCAAGGGAGAGATCGACGACATCGACCACCTCGGCAACCGCCGGGTCCGGTCGGTCGGCGAGCTTATGGAGAACCAGTATCGGCTGGGCCTCCTGCGCATGGAACGCGCCATCAAGGAGCGCATGTCCTCGGTCGACATCGACACGGTGATGCCGCAGGACCTGATCAACGCGAAGCCGGCGGCGGCGGCCGTGCGCGAGTTCTTCGGCTCGTCCCAGCTCAGCCAGTTCATGGACCAGACCAACCCGCTTTCCGAGGTGACGCATAAGCGCCGCCTGTCGGCGCTTGGGCCGGGCGGTCTCACCCGCGAACGGGCCGGGTTCGAGGTGCGCGACGTGCACCCGACCCATTATGGCCGCATCTGCCCGATCGAGACGCCGGAAGGGCCGAACATCGGCCTGATCAATTCGCTCGCGACCTTTGCGCGGGTGAACAAGTACGGCTTCATCGAATCGCCGTTCCGCCGGGTACGGGACGGCAAGGTGACGAGCGAGGTGATCTACCTCTCGGCCATGGAGGAGGCGAAGTACCACGTCGCCCAGGCCGACGCCGCCATGGACAGCGAAGGCGCGCTCACGAGCGACCTCGTCGTCTGCCGCAAGGCCGGTGAGGTGATGGTGGTCCCGACGCTGCGGGTCGACCTGATGGACGTGTCGCCGAAGCAGCTCGTCTCGGTGGCGGCCGCGCTGATCCCGTTCCTCGAGAACGACGACGCCAACCGCGCCCTGATGGGCTCCAACATGCAGCGCCAGGCGGTGCCGCTCGTCCAGGCCGATGCGCCCTTCGTGGGCACCGGCATGGAAGCCGTGGTGGCGCGGGATTCCGGCGCCGCCATCGGGGCGCGCCGCGCCGGCATCGTCGACCAGGTGGATGCGACCCGCATCGTCATCCGCGCGACGGACGAGATGGACCCCACCCGCCCGGGCGTCGACATCTACCGGCTGCAGAAGTTCCAGCGCTCCAACCAGAACACCTGCATCACGCAGAAGCCGCTGGTGCGGGTTGGGGATCAGGTGCTCAAGGGCGACATCATCGCCGACGGCCCCTCGACGGATCTCGGCGAGCTCGCGCTCGGCCGGAACGTGCTCGTCGCGTTCATGCCGTGGAACGGCTACAACTTCGAGGACTCGATCCTGCTGTCCGAGCGGATCGTCAAGGACGACGTCTTCACCTCGATCCACATCGAGGAATTCGAGGTGATGGCCCGCGACACCAAGCTCGGGCCTGAGGAGATCACGCGCGACATCCCGAACGTTTCGGAAGAGGCGCTGAAGAACCTCGACGAAGCCGGCATCGTCTATATCGGGGCTGAGGTGCACGCGGGCGACATCCTGTGCGGCAAGATCACGCCGAAGGGCGAAAGCCCGATGACGCCGGAG
Organism: Enterovirga sp.; assembly: GCF_028290205.1. Classification (GTDB taxonomy): domain Bacteria; phylum Pseudomonadota; class Alphaproteobacteria; order Rhizobiales; family Beijerinckiaceae; genus Enterovirga. Next base: position 26,714 of record NZ_JAQGKF010000120.1, read on the forward strand.
GAAAAGCTCCTTCGCGCCATCTTCGGTGAGAAGGCCTCGGACGTTCGGGACACCTCGCTGCGGGTGCCGCCGGGCGTCACCGGCACCATTGTCGAGGTGCGGGTGTTCAATCGGCACGGCGTCGACAAGGACGAGCGCGCCCAGGCCATCGAGCGCGAGGAAATCGAGCGGCTCGCCAAGGACCGCGACGACGAGCAGTCGATCCTCGACCGCAACACCTTCGCGCGTCTCGCCGAGGTGCTGGACGGCCAGCAGGGCGTGGCCGGCCCGAAGGGCTTCAAGCGCGACCAGACGCTGACCCGCGAGCTCCTGGGCGAGTATCCGCGCTCGCAATGGTGGGCCTTCGCGGTGCTCGACGACAAGATCATGGTCGAGCTCGAGGCCATGCAGAAGCAGTACGACGAGTCGAAGAAGCGCCTTGAGCAGCGCTTCCTTGACAAGGTCGAGAAGCTGCAGCGCGGCGACGAACTGCCGCCCGGCGTCATGAAGATGGTCAAGGTCTTCGTGGCCGTGAAGCGCAAGATCCAGCCGGGCGACAAGATGGCCGGCCGGCACGGCAACAAGGGCGTCGTGTCCAAGATCGTGCCGATCGAGGACATGCCGTTCCTGGAAGACGGGACGCATGCCGACATCGTGCTCAACCCGCTCGGCGTGCCGTCGCGGATGAATGTCGGCCAGATCCTCGAGACCCATCTCGGATGGGCGGCGGCCGGCCTCGGCCGGCAGGTCGCGCAGGCGGTGGACGCCTATCAGCGCTCGCATGACGGCAACAAGCTCCGTGCCGCCATGACCGCGGTCTATGGCAACGGGGCGGACCTGACCGGCATGTCCGATCAGGAGCTGGCCGAGATGGGTCAGACGCTGCGCCGCGGCGTGCCGATCGCCACGCCCGTCTTCGACGGCGCCAAGGAATCCGACATCGAGGACCTGCTGCGGCAGGCGGGCCTCGACGCGTCGGGCCAGGTGACCCTCTATGACGGACGCTCGGGCGAGGCCTTCGACCGCAAGGTCACGGTCGGCTACATCTACATGCTGAAGCTGCACCACCTGGTGGACGACAAGATCCACGCCCGCTCGATCGGCCCCTACAGCCTGGTCACCCAGCAGCCGCTGGGCGGCAAGGCCCAGTTCGGCGGTCAGCGCTTCGGGGAAATGGAGGTGTGGGCGCTCGAAGCCTACGGCGCCGCCTACACCCTGCAGGAGATGCTGACGGTGAAGTCGGACGACGTTGCAGGCCGCACAAAGGTCTACGAAAGCATCGTGCGTGGCGACGACACCTTCGAAGCCGGCATTCCCGAGAGCTTCAATGTGCTCGTGAAGGAAATGCGTTCGCTCGGCCTGAACGTCGAGCTGGAGAACAGCTGATCGA
>NZ_JAQGKF010000154.1 GCF_028290205.1 Enterovirga sp.
GCAACCTCACCTTCCCGATCCCGGCCAACCCGGAGGACGACAGCCTGAAACAGCTCGCCGAACTCGGCTACGAGCGTGTGGACGGTTCGCTGACCACGCATCTCGGCTGGAACGAGGCGGGCCAGGAGCTCGTGATCCGGGAGATCTCAGTCGACGGCGCCGGCATGGGAAGCGCCGTCCTGCGCGGCATCGTCGGCAACGTCACGCGCGACGTGTTCAGCCCCGACAGCGCCGTGGCCACCGTCGCGGCCGTTGCGGCCACCGGCAAGGCGCTCGAGCTCACGCTCGAAAACCGCGGCCTGTTCGAGCGTGTCATCGCCCGGGAGGCCCGCCGCCAGAAGCGCAACGGCGAGGATATCCGTCGCGAATACGGCATGGCTGCCGCGGTCGGGATTCCGGCGATCCTCGGCAATTCGCAGGGCGCCAAGACCCTGGCACAGGCCGTGGCCCGCTTCGTCGCGAAGCCCGGCCGTCTGATCGTGCGGGCGCGCGCCAAGGCGGCCGGCGGCTACGGCCTCGCGGACTTCACGGCCGGGTCCGATCCGGCCTCGGTCATCGAGGCGCTGGAGATCACCGCCGTCGCCGAATAGGGCGGAGCCGGCGCCCGCCCTCGCCTCGGCTCAGATGGCGAAGGAGGCGGCCTCCGCCTCTGCGGCGGATTGCGCCTCAACCACGGCGACCGCGGTCATGTTGACGATGCCGCGCGCGGTCACGGACGGGGTCAGGATGTGCACCGGCCGCGCCGGCCCGACCAGCACCGGCCCGACCGGGAGGGCGTCGGCCAGCATCTTCACGATCTGGAAGGCGATGTTGGCCGCGTCCAGGTTGGGCATGATCAGGAGGTTCGCCTCCCCCTTCAGCGCCGAGCCCGGATGGACCCGGTCGCGGATCAGCTCCGACAGGGCGGTGTCGGCCGCCATCTCGCCATCCACCTCGAGCGTCGGCGCCCGCTCGCGCACCAGCGCCAGGGCCGACCGCATCTTTTTGGCGGAAAGGGAATCGGACGAGCCGAAATCCGAATGCGACACCAGCGCGATCTTCGGCTGCATGCCGAAGCGCCGCACGTGGCTGGCGCAGGAAATCGCCATGTCGGCGATCTCCTCGGCGGTCGGCTCCGGCCGCACATGGGTGTCGGCCAGGAAATAGGCGCCCTTGGAGGTGATCAGGAGGCTCATGGCGGCGAGATCCTGGATCCCGGGCGCCAGCCCGACGATGTCCGAGATGTGCCGGAGGTTGGACCGGAACCGCCCCTCCAGCCCGCAAAGCAGCGCGTCCGCATCGCCCCGACGCAGCGCCAGCGCGCCGATCACGGTGGCGTTGGTGCGCACCAGCGTGCGGGCGGCGTCGGGTGTGATGCCCTTGCGGCCGGCCACCTCCAGGAACGTCGCCACGTAGTCGCGGTAGCGCGGGTCGTCCTCGGGATTGGTGAGGTCGAAATCGCGCCCCGGCACCATGGACAGGCCGAAGCGCTTCAGCCGCGCCTCGATCACGGCCGGGCGGCCGATCAGGATGGGCCGCGCGATGCGCTCCTCGATCACGACCTGGACCGCGCGCAGCACGCGCTCGTCCTCGCCCTCGGCATAGACCACCCGCTTCGGGGCGGCTTTGGCAGCCGTGAAGAGCGGCTTCATGACGAAGCCCGACCGGAACACGAAGCGGCCGAGCGATTCGGCATAGGCGTCGAGATCGGGAACTGGCCGCCGTGCCACGCCCGTCTGCATGGCGGCCTCGGCCACGGCCGGCGCGATGCGCAGGATCAGGCGCGGATCGAAGGGGCTCGGGATCAGCGAATCGGGCCCGAAGGGCCGGGCCTCACCGCCATAGGCACGGGCCACCACGTCCGACGGTGCTTCCCGGGCGAGCGCCGCGATGGCCCGGACGGCGGCGGCCTTCATCTCCTCGTTGATGGTGCTGGCGCCGACATCGAGGGCGCCCCGGAAAATGTAGGGGAAGCACAGGACGTTGTTGACCTGGTTCGGGAAGTCCGACCGGCCGGTGCAGATCAGCGCGTCCGGCCGCGCCGCCCGGGCGAGGTCCGGCATGATCTCGGGCGTCGGGTTGGCGAGCGCCAGGATGAGCGGGTTGGCGGCCATCCGCTTCAGCATCTCGGGCTTGATCACGCCCGCCGCCGAGAGCCCGATCACCACGTCGGCGCCCTCGATGACCTCGGACAGACTGCGCTTGTCGGTCGGCTGCGCATAGGCGGCCTTCCACTTGTCCATGAGCGTGTTGCGGCCCTGCCAGACGACGCCCTCGATGTCGGTGACCCAGATGTTCTCGCGCCGGACCCCGAGCGAGACCAGGAGGTTGAGGGTCGCCAGCGCGGCCGCGCCAGCGCCAGAGGTCACGATCTTGACCTCGTCGAGCTTTTTGCCGCCGAGTTCGAGCGCGTTGAGCACCGCGGCCGCGACGATGATGGCGGTGCCGTGCTGGTCGTCGTGGAAGACCGGGATGTTCATCCGGGCCTTCAGCCGCTCCTCGATCTCAAAGCACTCGGGAGCCTTGATGTCCTCGAGGTTGATGCCTCCGAAGGTCGGCTCGAGGGCGGCCACGACCTCGACCATGCGGTCGACCTCGTTCGCATCCAGCTCGATGTCGAAGACGTCGATGCCGGCGAATTTCTTGAACAGGACCGCCTTGCCCTCCATCACGGGCTTGGAGGCGAGCGGGCCGATATTGCCAAGACCGAGCACCGCCGTGCCGTTGGTCACCACGGCCACGAGGTTCTGCCGGATAGTCAGGTTGGCGGCCTCGGCGGGATCGGCCGCGATGGCCTCGCAGGCGATGGCGACGCCGGGCGTGTAGGCGAGCGCGAGGTCGCGCTGGTTGCCGAGCGGCTTGGTGGGCTGGATCTCGAGCTTACCGGGCCGCGGATTGCGGTGGTAGAACAGCGCCCCGCTTCTGAGGTCGTCCGAGACGCCGTCCGCCATGCTGTCCTCTTCTCTCCGCCGCACCGTTCGGTGAGGCTTCTCCACCGGCTCCGCAACTGGAGCAACCCGCACAATGCCACCCGCGTCCATCTCGCACCGCTGGCCCAGCTCTACGGGTTCGAGATCGGCGAGCATTCCTATGGTCGGCCCAAGGTCCGGTTCCCCGAATCGGGCGCCCGGCTCACGATCGGCCGCTACTGCTCCTTTGCCGACCGGATCGAAATCCTGCTCGGGGGCAATCACCGGACCGATTGGGTCACGACCTTTCCGTTCGGCGCGTTCGCGGAGGCCTGGCCCGGCGCCGACGCGCTCGGCACGGGCTACCACGAGACGCGCGGCGATGTCGTCATCGGGTCGGACGTCTGGATCGGCTCCGGCGCCATGATCCTGTCGGGCGTGACCATCGGGGACGGGGCCGTGATCGCGGCCCGGGCCGTGGTCGCCCGGGACGTGCCGGCCTACGGCATCGTGGCCGGCAATCCGGCGCGCCTCATCCGCACCCGCTTCGACGACGAGACGGTGGCGGCGCTGGTGGAGACGGCCTGGTGGGCCCTGCCCGACCGCGACGTGGCCGCCCTGATCCCGCTGCTGCAGAGCGAGCGGCTGGGTCCGTTCCTGGAGGCCGTCAGGGCGCTGCGGGCTCGATCGTCCGCAGCGTCCGCCGGCCCAGCGCCCGCGCCTTGAGGGCGAGCGCGGGCCGCTCCACCGCGAACCAGGACAGCGCCGCGATCCCGAGCGTCAGCAGGAGCGAGGGCGCCAGCAAGGCCACCGCGGAGGCCGTCGGGAAGATCTGGCGCAGCGCCTGCTGCACCGGCCAGCCATAGAGGTAGGTCCCGTAGGAGAAATCGTGGCGGAGGTCGAAGGCCGGCCGGGCCAGGACCGGGGACAGCGACAGCCACAGGATGCCGTAGGCCTCGGCCGCGAAGAGCAGGGCCTGATAGGCCGGAGACCGGAGGGCCAGGATCGCCGCCCCGAACAGGATCGCGGCCAGGAGCCCGGACAGACGGACCCGGTCGCGCCACAGGTAGAGCGCCCCGCCGGCCGCGAAGAGGAACGGCAGCCGCAGCGCCGTCTGCTGGCCCTTGCCGGCCCCCGGCAGGAGCACGTCCAGCAGCAGCACGGCCACGAACAGCGCCGCGGCTAGACCGGCTGCGAAGCGGCGCGACCGGAGCAGGCCCGCGAGCCCGGCCACCATCACGCCGCCGTAGCACAGCACCTCGTATTTCAGCGTCCACACCGTGCCCATCGGGAAGCGGAACGGATTGTCAGCGAACACGCCCGGCAGCACCGTGTTGCTCTTGAAGGTGGTCACCGTGCTGGACACGAACCGCCAAAGCCCGGGATCCTGCAGGTAGGCGGCGAGATCGAGCCGGGTCAGCGCGCCGCCGATCAGAAGGCCGACGATCAGGGTGGCGACCACGAGGCCCGGCACGATGCGGAGCGCGCGCGACAGGGCGTAGTCCCGCCAGCCGCGGCGGGCGAAGCTCATCGTGACCAGGAAGCCGGAGATCGCGAAAAAGCCGTTCACGGCGTGCTCGCCGAGCGTGAAGCCCGTCGCGGCGGCGAGCGGCTCGTCGCCGACATGGCCGGTCGTGACGCTGAAGGCGTGCGACACCACCACGGCCAGGGCCAGGGCCAGCCGGGTCACGGCAAAGCCGTTGGAGGGCCGGGACAGCGCGGCCTCGATCGTGGGAAGCCGCCCGAGTCCCATCACCCGTCCAACCCCTCCCGACCGAGCGCCGTCCGGCCCCGCAAAAAGGCCAGGGCGCCGGCCGCGGAGCCGAGATAACGCTCGATCACCGACCGGCGGAAGCTCAGGAGGCTGAGAAGCGCCTTGGGGGCGTTCAGGGCCAGCATGCCGGGGGCCGCGCCCGGGAGGCCATACTTGCTGGCCACATAGGCCCGCGACCACGCCTGGTGCCAGCGGGAGCGGAACACCCGGCCCGGGGCCGGCGCGCTCGACAGCCCTCGCCCGTGCCGGGCGGTGCCGTGGTGCACGTGAACGGGCGCGCGGCCGGCATCCAGCAGCCGGCGGCAGAGGTCATCGTCCTCGTAGAAGAGGAAAATCTTCTCGTCGAAGCCGCCGACGGACAGAAACAGGTCGCGGCGGATCAGAAAGCAGGCGCCGGACAGGAAGGGCGCGCAGACATCGCCGTCGGGCCGGCACGGAACCCCTTTCGGGTTGGGCAGGACGGCCGAGAGAAGCGAGCGCGACTGAAAGAACAGGCGCGTCTCCCCTTCCAGGAGGCGGGGGGCCAGAAGACCGGCATCCGGGTAGCGGGCGGCGGCCGCCAAAAGTGCGGCCGTGGTGCCGGGATCAAGCACGATGTCCGGATTGGCGATCAGCAGGAACTCGGCCCCGCTGGTGCGCGCCCCCAGATTGTTGGCCCGACCATAGCCCTCGTTCCGGGGGAGGCGCAGCACGCGCGCGCCCAACCGCTCCGCGACCTCCGCCGAGCCATCCCGGCTGGCGTTATCGACCACGAGGGCCGGCACGCCCTCGAGCGCCAGGGCCGCCAGGCAGGCGGGCAGGCGCTTGGCTGAATCGTGCGCGACGACGAGCGCTTCGATACGGGCAGGATTCACGGCGATGGGCTTTCTGCAGGGGGGAGCTGAATCGCAGCCCCGCCCGCCTCGCCCGGGACGCCGCGACCCGGGACCGGCGTTCCGGCCGCCGGGGCCACCCGCACGTCGCGGGCGGCAGCCGCTGCGCCGGTCACCCCTTCGCGGGCAGGTTCAGCCGAATGTGCAGCTCTCGAAGCTGCTTCGGCGTCACCTCCGAGGGGGCGCCCATCAGGAGGTCCTCGGCCCGCTGGTTCATCGGGTAGAGCACCACCTCGCGCAGGTTGCTCTCGCCGCAGAGCAGCATGACGATGCGGTCGATACCGGGCGCGATGCCGCCGTGCGGCGGGGCGCCATAGGTGAGCGCCCGCAGCATGCCGCCGAACTTCTCCTCCAGCACCTCCTCGCCGTAGCCCGCCAGCCCAAACGCCTTGCGCATGATCTCGGGGCGATGGTTGCGGATGGCGCCCGAGGACAGCTCGATGCCGTTGCAGACGATGTCGTACTGGAAGGCCTTGATGCCGAGGATGGTGTCCTTGTCGTCGGGACCGAGCGCGAGAAAGGCCTCGTGATCGAAATTCGGCATGGAGAACGGGTTGTGGGAGAAGTCGACTTTCTTCTCCTCCTCCGACCACTCGTACATCGGGAAGTCGGTGATCCAGCAGAAGGCGTATTGATCGGTGTCGGAGAGTTCGAGCTCGTCACCGATGCGGATGCGGGCCTTGCCGGCGAGGCTCGCCGCCTTGGCGCTCTCGCCCGCGGCAAAGAACACCGCGTCCCCGGCCCCGACGCCGGCCCGCGTGGCGATCGACGCCTGGACGTCGGGCGGAATGAACTTGGCGATCGGCCCCTTGCCCTCGAGCCGCCCGGATTCGTCGGAGAAGATGATGTAGCCGAGGCCGGCCGCGCCTTCGCTGCGGGCCCATTCGTTCAGCTTGTCGAAGAAGGAGCGCGGCTGCGATCCGGCCCCCGGCGCCGGGATGGCCCGCACCACGCCGCCCGCCTTGATGACGTTCTTGAAGGCGTTGAAGGTGACGCCCTCCTCGGAAAACTCGCGCGTGACGTCGGCGATCACGAGCGGGTTGCGGAGATCGGGCTTGTCGGTGCCGTATTTCAGGGCTGCGTCCGCGTAGGTGATGCGCGGGAACTCGCCCGTGACGCGCTTGCCGTCGGCGAATTCCTCGAACACGCCGCGCAGCACCGGCTCGACCGCCTGGAACACGTCCTCCTGGGTGACGAAGCTCATCTCGATGTCGAGCTGGTAAAACTCGCCCGGCGAGCGGTCGGCGCGCGCGTCCTCGTCGCGGAAACAGGGCGCGATCTGGAAATAGCGGTCGAAGCCGGCGATCATGGTCAGCTGCTTGAACTGCTGCGGCGCCTGCGGCAGCGCGTAGAACTTGCCCGGATGCAGCCGTGACGGCACCAGGAAGTCGCGCGCGCCCTCGGGGGACGAGGCGGTCAGGATGGGCGTCTGGAACTCGAAGAAGCCGCCCTCCTTCATGCGCCGGCGCAGCGAATCGATGATCTGCCCGCGCCGCATGATGTTGCTGTGCAGCTTGTCGCGGCGCAGATCGAGGAAGCGGTATTTCAGCCGCTGCTCCTCCGGGTATTCCTGGTCGCCGAAGACCGGCACGGGCAGCTCGGCGGCCGGGCCCAGCACCTCCATGTCGGTGATGTAGAGTTCCAGTTGGCCGGTGGGCAGGTCCGGGTTGGCGGTGCCGGCCGGGCGCTCGCGCACCACGCCGTCGACCCGGACCACCCATTCCGAGCGGACCTCGTTGGCCAGCCGAAAGGCGGGCGAATCCGGATCGGCGACGCATTGCGTCAGCCCGTAATGGTCGCGCAGGTCGATGAAGAGCACGCCGCCATGGTCGCGGATGCGGTGGCACCAGCCGGACAGGCGAGCGGTCGTGCCAATGTCGGACGGGCGCAGGGCGCCGCAGGTGTGGCTGCGATATCGATGCATGACAGGTCGCCTGGGGTGAGCCCGGCTCCGACCATGCGCCACCCGCCAAGTCAAGCATCCGGACCGTGGCGGCCCTGCGCCGGGCGCAGGCCGTTAACTCAAATTCGCAAGGTCCCGTTGAGACTCTGGCCACCAAGAAAGGGCTCACCGCGAGCCCCTGTTATGCCCCTCAGCCTTCCCCGAACGCTGCTGCTGTTTTTGTGCACCGCCGCGGCTTTCGTGACCCTCGGGCGGGCGCCCGGCGCGGTCAGCCTGAAGACCCGCGACATCGAGGCCGCCATCCAGGGCGAGGGGCGGTCCGGCCGCGACAAGCGCTCCGTGGCCACGTGGCAGCGCGGGCCTGCCGCGTGAGTCATTCTCCCGTCGCGCGGCCCGAATAGCTACGCTAAGACGGCGCATGGAGTTGATCACCGAGACAGCCGCCCTCGAGGCAGCGTGCGCGCGCCTGGCCGCCCTGCCCTTCGTCACCGTCGACACCGAGTTCATGCGGGAGACGACGTATTATTCGAAGCTCTGCCTGATCCAGATGGCCGGGCCGGGCGACGACGGCGTTCTGGTCGATCCGCTCGCACCCGAGATCGACCTCTCGCCCTTTCTCCGGCTGATGACCGACGAGCGGGTCGTGAAGGTGTTCCACTCCGCCCGGCAGGACGTGGAAATCGTCTGGAACATCGGCGCCGTGATTCCGACGCCGCTGTTCGATACGCAGATCGCCGCCATGGTCTGCGGCTACGGCGACAGCGTCTCCTACGAGCAGCTCGCCAACGACCTCGCCCGCGCCCGCATCGACAAGTCCTCGCGCTTCACCGACTGGTCGCGCCGGCCGCTCAGCGACGACCAGATCGCCTACGCGCTCTCCGACGTGACGCACCTGGTGTCGGTCTACGAGCGCCTGCGCGAGGAGCTCGACAGCACCGGCCGCACGTCCTGGCTGGACGACGAGATGAGGATCCTCACCTCTGAGGCCACGTACCGCAACGACCCCGACCTCGCCTGGACACGCCTCTCGGGCCGCATGCGCAAGCCGCGCGAGATCGCGGTGCTGATGGAGGTGGCGGCCTGGCGCGAGCGCGAGGCGCAGAGCCGCAACGTGCCGCGCAGCCGCGTCCTCAAGGACGAGGCCGTGATCGATGTGGCGACATCGGCCCCGCGCAGCGTCGAGGCCCTCGGCCGTCTGCGTACCATTCCGAACGGGTTCGAGCGCTCCCGCACCGGCGCCGACATCCTCCAGGCGGTCGAGCGTGGTCTCGCGCGCGCCCCCGACACCGTGCCGGTGCCGGGCCGCACCCGCGGCGGCCGCGGCGGTGGGGCCACCGTGGAACTCCTCAAGGTGCTGCTGCGGGCGGTGGCGGAGAATGAGCGCGTCGCCCCCAAGGTGATCGCCAGCGTGGACGACCTCGAAGCCATTGCCGAGAGCGACACGGCGGACGTGCCGGCCCTCTCCGGCTGGCGGCGCGGGCTGTTCGGCGAGAAGGCGCTGGCCCTCAAGGCGGGCGCGCTCGGGCTTTCGATTGAAAACGGCCGGGTCGTGACGAGCGAGCGCCCGACCTGACCTCAGCGGGAAACGCCGCCGATCTCGATCCGGCTGGCGCGGCGGAGCAGCTTGGCCAAAGCCCCTAGCCGGCCGGCCAGCCGCTCGCTCGCAAGCGGGGCCAGCTCGGCCGGGAGGCGCAAGACGACACTGCCGTCTTCGAGGCCGAGCGACGTGCCCCTGAGAAGGCCCGGCATGGCGATCGAGACCGGGTAGGCCACGCGAAGCAGAGCGCCCAGGCGGCGCGCCAGCTCCCGCAGGCGCGGTGTCGCCATCCCGAAGGTGTCGGCCGGCACCTTGTCCGCCGAGAGCCCAGCGTACCGGTAGTGGACCGCCAGGGCGAGAAACGCCCGGCCCGGATGATCGATGGCCAGCAGCGACGATTGCGAGATCAGGGCCAGGCTCTGGTCGCTGCGGTAATCCGGATGGGCGCGCCAGCCGATATCGGCGAGCAGACAGGCCGCGTGACGCAGGCGCTTCTCCCCCGCCGTTTCCGCGATCTCGAGCCGCTCAATGGCGGCGTTTGTCCAGGCGATCAGGTCGTAGCCGTGCCGCGGCGCGCGCGACCGCAGGATGTTGAACTCGGCCGCGGCGACCAGGAGCGGGTCCTCCACCCGGGTCGCCGGATCGAGTTCGCCGTAGAGCAGGCCCTCGCGGACACCGAGCGCCGAGATGGTGATCCGTTGCGGCCGGCCGACCCGGATGATCTCGTCCAGCACGATGGCGCCATAGACCAGCAGCGGCCGCCGCTGCTCGGACACGCCGTCCTGCTTCGTGGCCGAGGCCCGCGCCGCCAGCGCTTGCAGCCCTTCACTGAGGTCGAGATCGTATCCGTGCAGCACGCGCATCGGGTAGCCGCGCTCGGCCATCTGCAGCTTGGCGAGCGCCCGAAAGGTGCCGCCCACCGCGTAAAAGGTTCGGCCGGGCAGCGCAGCAAGCTGCGGCGCGCCGGCGAGCAACTCGCGCGTGATCTTGGCCGCCTTCTTGGGTGAGCCTCCGGCGAGATCGCTGAGGACCAGCCCGCCGAGCGGCCGCGTGATGCCCGATCCCGCCCGGCCCTGGGCCACGTCGATCAGTTCGAGGCTGCCCCCGCCGAGGTCGCCGACCAGCCCGTCCGGCTCGTAGAAGCTCGAGATCACGCCGAAGGCGGACAGCATCGCCTCGCGCTCGCCCGACAGCAGCTCGACCTCGTGGCCGCAGGCGCGCCGCGCCGCCTCCAGGAAGGCCGGGCCGTTCTCGGCGTCGCGCGCGGCCGCAGTCGCCAGCACCCGCACCCAGCGCACGTCGGCGATCTGGCACAGGAGCCTGAACCGGGCCAGCGCCTCCAGCGCGCGGTGGACGGCGTCCTCGGGAAGGCGGCCGGTGGTCGCCACCCCTTTGCCCAGGCCGCAGAGCAGCTTCTCGTTGTAGAGGGGAGTGGGCGCGCGCGAATGCCCCTCATAGATCACCAGGCGAACGGAATTCGAACCGATGTCGATGATCGCGATCGGCCGGACGCGCTGCAGGCGCCCGGGCGCCGGGTCAGGGAGATGAGGAGGAGCGTCCACGCTTCGCAAGCGACCGAGGGCTGGATTTCTTCTGGGACTTGCCCCGGCCGGACAGGCTCGGATTGGTCATGAAATAGCGGTGGGCGTTGAACGGTTCCTCGCCGTCCCGCAACCGCATGCGTTCCGAGGCGCCGGACGGCAATACCGTCCAGCTCTGCTCGGTGTCGAGCAGATTCGCGAGCATGATCTGGTTCAGCACCTGCTCGTGCACGGTGGGGTTGAGAATCGGGGTCAACGCCTCCACCCGCCGGTCCAGGTTGCGGGTCATCAGGTCGGCCGACGAGATGTACACCGTGGCGTCCGGATGGGGCAGCCCGTGGCCGCTCCCAAAGGCGTAGATGCGGCTGTGCTCCAGGAAGCGGCCGACGATGGACTTGACCCGGATGTTCTCCGACAGGCCCGGGATGCCGGGCCTGAGGCAGCAGATGCCCCGCACCACGAGGTCGATCTGCACCCCGGCCTGGCTCGCGTCGTAGAGGGCGTCGATGATGGCGGGATCGACCAGCGAGTTGCACTTGCCCCAGATCGCGGCGGGGCGACCCGCCTTGGCATGGGCGACCTCCTCCTCGATCCGCTTGAGGAGGCGCTTGCGCAGATTCACCGGCGAGACCGCCATCAATTCGAGTTCGTCCGGCTCGGCATAGCCGGTGATGAAGTTGAACATGCGGGCGACGTCGCGGCCCATGGCCGGGTCGGCCGTGAAGAAGGACAGGTCGGTGTAGATGCGGGCGGTCACCGGGTGGTAGTTGCCGGTGCCGACATGGCAATAGGTCACGAGCTGGCCGCCCTCCCGGCGCACCACCAGCGACAGTTTGGCGTGCGTCTTGAGCTCGACGAAGCCGTAGACGACCTGGGCGCCGGCGCGTTCGAGGTCGCGTGCCCAGCGGATGTTCGCCTCCTCGTCAAACCGCGCCTTGAGTTCCACCAGCGCGGTGACGGACTTGCCGGCCTCGGCCGCCTCCGCGAGCGCCCGCACGATGGGGGAGTCGGAGGAGGTGCGATACAACGTCTGCTTGATCGCAATGACGTGCGGGTCCCGGGCCGCCTGCTGCAGAAACAGCAGCACGGCGTCGAACGATTCGTACGGATGGTGGACGACGATGTCCTTGGGCCGGATCGCCGCGAAGCAATCGGAGCCGTGTTCGCGGATGCGCTCCGGAAAGCGGGGATTGTAGGGTTTGAACTTGAGGTCGGGGCGGTCGAGCGAGACGAGCTGAGACAGTTCGTTGAGCGCGAGCGTGCCGGCGATGTCGAAGATCTCGTCGGCTGTGGCATCCAGTTCGTCGGCGACGAAATGGGCGAGGTCGTCCGGCATGGCCGCCTCGACCTCGAGCCGGATGACGCTGCCTCGCCGGCGGCGCTTCAGCGCGGTCTCGTAGAGGAGGACCAGGTCCTCGGCCTCCTCCTCCACCTCGATGTCGGAATCACGGATGACCCGAAAGGCGCCCTGCCCTTCCACGACGTAGCCCGGGAACAGGATGTTGGCGAACATGTTCGTCGCCTGTTCCAGGGTGATGAACCGCGCCCCGCCCGTCTCGGCGAGGTCCGGCAGCCGGATGAACCGGTCGATCTTGGCGGGCAGGCGAATCAGCGCGTTCATGGGCCGCCCGTCGACCTTGCGGGACAGCTTGAGGGCGATCGAGAAGCCGAGATTCGGGATAAACGGAAACGGGTGTGCCGGATCCACCGCGAGCGGGGTCAGCACCGGGAAGAGGTGGTTCAGGAAGTAGGTTTCGAGCCACAGGCGCTCCCGCTCGGTCGTTTCGTCGGCCGAGATCACCACGATGCCGTCTTCCAGCAGGATGGCCTGGAGTTCGGTCCAGCGCCGCTGCTGGTCGGCGGCCAGAGTGGAGGCCTCGAGGGCGATGCGGGCGAGTTGCTCCGAGGGGGACAGCCCGTCCTGCGACAGGGTGTCGATCCCCGAGCGCAGCTGGCCTCGCAGGCCGGCCACCCTCACCATGAAGAACTCGTCCAGGTTGGAGGCCGAGATCGACAGGAAGCGGAGCTGTTCCAGCACGGGGTGCTGGGTGTTGGAGGCCTCCTCCAGCACGCGCCTGTTGAAGTGCAGCCACGAGATCTCGCGGTTGATGAAGCGCTGGGGTGACGTGCGCAGCGCCTGCCCCTCGGCCGCCTCCGCCGCCTGAGCGGGCGCGCTCGGAACGGCCCAGAGCCGCGGCCGCTCGGTCAGGATCTCGCTTTGCTGCGACGCCTCGATGTCCTGCCTCGTCCGTCTCGGTCGCGCGGTCACTATCAGCCTTCCTGTGACAGGGGCGACCTTGCGCGCTCCGCGACGGGCATGGTCGGTCGCCGATCCGGGGCGCAGCCCGGAGCCGGATTCCCGGATAACCAGATTGCGCGAAACCGCGCCACCCGTCGACCAACGATCGACCCCCCGGGCCGGATCCGGACAGCCAGCCCCGGACAGCCAGCATCCCGCGAAACCGGCCGCGAGGCCAGCCCGCCCGGGCGTGGGCCACTCTCAGGCTTCGTCGCCGCGCCCGTCCTGCGGCAGGATGTCCGCCGCCATGGGCCGGGTCACGCGGCGGCCCCGGCTCAGGGCTTCGCGGTCGAGCCTTGCCACGGCCGCGGCGGCAGCCTCGAACGACCGCTCGATGCGGGCGGCCACGAAGCTGACGACGCTCGCATCCACCACAAGCTGCCGGTCCACAAACAGCTTCACCAGCACCGCCCGCAGGAGGTCGTCGTCCGGAGGGTCGATGGCGAGCGAGGGGGCAAGCCGGAGCCGCGACAGGAGGTCTGGCAGGACGAGGCCGCAGCCATCCACCGCGGCGGCGCTAGTGACCAGCAGCGACCCGCCCCGCTCGCGCACCAGGTTGACGAGGTGGAACAGCGCCGGCTCGTCGACGGGGCCGCGGTCGAGATCCTCCAGCACGATGGCGGGCTGGGCCGCGAGCGCCGGCACAGCTGCCCTGCCCACATCCCCGGCCGCCACGGTCTCGGCCCCGGCCCGCTCGGCCCAGATCGCCGCGAGATGGCTTTTGCCGCTGCCCCGCGCGCCACGCAGATGCATGAGCGGGCCCGGCCAGTCCGGCCAGCGCACAATCGTGTCGAAGGCGCTCTCGTTCGACAGGCCGACCAGGAAGTCCTCGATCCCGAGTTGGGGCCGGACCGGCAGATCGAAGGCGAGTTGACGGCCCCGCTCAAGCATCCGGGGCCTGGCCAGCTCGCAGGGAGCGGATCTCCGGCGCCCCCTCGTCTGCTCCGAGATACATCTCGCTGCCGCGATAGCGGGCGAGCGCGAAGCGGGCCAGCACGCCAAGCATGGCCGAGACCGGAACCGCGAGCAGCAGGCCGACAAAGCCGAACATCGAGCCGAAGGCGAGAAGGGCGAACATCAGCCAGACCGGATGGAGCCCCACGGCGTCGCCCACGAGCTTCGGCGACAGAATGTTGCCCTCGACGAACTGCCCGACCAGGAAGATGCCGAGCGTCACGGCGACCCAGGTCCAATCGGGCAGGAACTGCACCAGGGCCACGCCCACGGACAGAAACAGCCCGGTCAGCGAGCCGACATAGGGCACGAAGCTGATCAGGCCGGCCAGCATGCCGATCAGGACGCCGAAGTTCAGCCCGATCAGGCTGAGGCCGGTGGCATAGAACAGGCCCAGGATGATGCAGACCGCGGTCTGCCCGCGCACGAAGCCGGCCACCGCCCGGTCCATTTCGCGGGCGAGGCGCCGCACGGTGGCCCGGTTCCGGGGCGGCACCCAGCTGTCGATGGTCAGAATCATCCGGTCCCAATCAACCAGGAGGTAGAAGGCGACCACGGGCGTCACGACCAGGATCGACATCACGCCGACCACCGCTTTGCCGCCGCTCCAGATGGAGCGCAGAAACGTCGCCACCCAGGCCGCGCCCTGCCCAACCACATCGCCGATTGAGCGTTGCACCTGCTGCAGGGCGTCCTGGCCGCCCACCCGCTCGATCAGGGGCGCGCCGTGCTCGGCGATCAGGCCCTGGAGGCGAGTCACATAGGTGGGCAATTGCTCGGCAAAGGCGACGATCTGGTTCACGGCGATCGGCACGATGATCACGAGGCCGAGCACGAAGATCAGCACGAACAGGCCCAGGATCAGGATCGTGGCCCCGAGCCGCCCGATGCCGATCCGGTCGAGCCGGTCGGCAAGCGGATCCAGCAGATAGGCCAGCGCCGCCCCGGCCACGAAGGGCAGCAGGATGTCCCGAAGCACATACAGAACCAGAAGCGCGACCAAGCCGGTCGCGAGCCACATGCCGAGTTGCCGCTGCATCATGCCAACCCAGCCGGCCGCACAGGTCGGCGGGATGTCAGCCTGCCATGTGCCGGAGCCATCGGGCGAGATAGGCAGCGGCCGAAAGCACGGTCAAGACTGCGACCACGACCATGCCGGCCAGCAGCACGCGGCCAGGCGGGTCGTCCATCGCCATCATGCCGAGAACAAGAGCCGCGTAAGCGATTTGCGCGGCAGTGTTCAGTTTTGACACGAAGAGCGGTTTGATCTCCACCGGACGGTCCATCAGCCTGGACACCAGAATGGCCGACACGATCATCGCGTCCCGCGACACCACGATCACGGCGAGCCAGCCCGGCAGCACGCCCACCACCGACAGGGTGACGTAGATCGAGACCAGCAGCGCCTTGTCGGCGAGCGGATCGAGATAGGCGCCGAGCTCCGTCCGCAGATGGTAGCGCCGGGCGATGATGCCGTCGGCCGCGTCCGAGATCCCGGCCACCACGAAGACCAGGAACGCCGCCATCCACAGGCCCTGCCCGATCATCACCACGACGATCGGGACCATGATCAGCCGCGCAATCGTGATCAGGTTGGGGATGGTCATGGACGCTACAGGGGGGCTAGGGCGCTGCGGCCCGGCCGCTCCGAGGGTTGAGCTTGCGCCCAGTCGTTCGGACCCTTACTCCCCGGCCGATGCCAGGGAAAGAGCTGATCGCCGATGCGGACCAGGGCGTGAGCGGGCCGGAGAACACGGCTGTCGCCGGGCTGACCTATGCGGATGCGGGTGTCGACATCGACGCCGGCAACAGCCTCGTGGACCAGATCAAGCCGCTCGTCCGGGCCACGCGCCGGCCGGGCGCGGATGCCGAGATCGGCGGGTTCGGGGGGCTGTTCGACCTCAAGGCCGCCGGCTTCGTGGACCCGATCCTGGTCGCGGCCAATGACGGCGTCGGGACCAAGGTCAAGATCGCGATCGAGACCGGCCGCCACGGCACCATCGGGATCGACCTTGTCGCCATGTGCGTCAACGATCTCGTGGTGCAGGGGGCGGAGCCGCTCCTGTTCCTCGACTATTTCGCGACCGCCAAGCTCGAGCCCGCCGTCGGGGTGGAGATCGTGCGGGGCATCGCGGAGGGCTGCCGCATGGCCGGTTGCGCCCTGATCGGCGGCGAGACCGCCGAGATGCCCGGGCTCTACGGCCGCGGCGATTATGACCTGGCCGGATTTGCGGTCGGCGCGGCCGAACGCGGCACGCTGCTGCCGCGCGGCGACGTGGTGCCGGGCGACGTGTTGCTCGGCCTGCCCTCCTCCGGGGCCCATTCCAACGGCTTCTCGCTGGTTCGCCGCATCGTGGAGCGGGCCGGGCTCGGCTGGACCGAGCCGGCGCCCTTTGAGCCCGCCCGCGAGCTCGGCGAGGCGCTGCTCGAACCGACCCGGATCTATGTGAAGCC
>NZ_JAQGKF010000177.1 GCF_028290205.1 Enterovirga sp.
GACCGGCGCGGCTCGGCCGGCCGGAGCGCGCCCCGCGAGGCGGCTCGGTCACCGGAGCCTTCCGGGGAGCCGGCCGGCAAGCGCAAGGCCGCCCCGGCCAAGCAGGCCGACGCACCGCCGCCGAAGACCAAACCGGTTCGCGACGCCTCGCTCCGGTCGGCGGAGCCGCCGGCGCGCCTGATCTCGGGGGCGCAAAGCACCGGACCCACCAGCACGGGGTTCCGCAGCCCCTGAGCGAGCACCGCCGCGTGCCCGCCATCACCGATCCGCCCGGTCGAGCCCGGCGCGCAAGGACCTGACGGAATGCAGATCGGGATGATCGGCCTCGGCCGAATGGGCGGCAACATCGTCCGGCGCCTCATGCGCGGCGGTCACACGGCGGTGGTCTACGACCGCAGCGAGGCGGCTGTGGCGGCGCTGGCGGCGGAGGGCGCCACCGCCAGCACCTCGCTCGAGGACCTGGTCGGCAAGCTGGAGACGCCGCAGACCGCCTGGGTCATGCTGCCCGCGGGCGATCCCACGGACGAGGCCGTGATGCAGCTCGCCGAGCTCATGCAGCCCGGCGGCACGGTGATCGACGGCGGCAACACCTTCTACAAGGACGACATGCGGCGCGCCGCGGCTTTGCGCGAGCGCGGTCTCACCTATCTCGACGTCGGTACGTCCGGCGGCGTCTGGGGCCTCGAGCGCGGCTATTGCATGATGATCGGCGGCGCCAAGGAGGCGGTGGACCGGCTGGACCCCGTATTCCGCTGCCTCGCCCCAGGCATCGGGGAGGTCGAGAGGACGCTTGGCCGGGAGGGACGCGATCCCCGGCCCGAACAGGGCTACCTCCATGCCGGGCCGAGCGGAGCCGGCCACTTCGTCAAGATGATCCATAACGGCATCGAATACGGGATGATGCAGGCCTTCGCGGAGGGCTTCGACATCCTGCGCAGCGCGAATTCGCCGGCACTGCCCTGCGAGCAGCGGCTCGACCTGAACCTCGCGGACATCGCCGAGGTGTGGCGGCGCGGCAGCGTGGTTTCGTCCTGGCTCCTGGACCTCACGGCGACCGCGCTGGCCGCCGACGGCACGCTCGAGGGCTTCAGCGGGTTCGTGGAGGATTCGGGCGAGGGCCGCTGGACCGTGAACGCCGCCGTGGAACAGGCCGTGCCGGCCCATGTGCTGACGGCCGCGCTCTACACGCGCTTCCGCTCGCGGCAGGATCCGAGCTTCGCCGACAAGGTCCTGTCGGCGATGCGCAAGGGCTTTGGCGGGCACCAGGAGCCCAAGGCCAAATGAGGCCCCGGGCGTCGGCCCGCGAGGCGGAGCCGGCGCCGCCCTGCACCCTCGTCATCTTCGGTGTCACCGGCGATCTGACCCGGCGGCTCCTGATGCCGGCGCTCTACAACCTCTCGCGCTGGGGCCTGCTGCAGGAGGGCTTCTCGATCATCGGCGTGGGCCGCAGCGCCATGACCCCCGACAGCCTGCGGGCCGAGTTCGACACCGCCATTCGGGGTTTTGTCGCCGACCGGGGCGGGGACCTCGCCTCCCAGGGCGTCGACGAGGCCGCCTGGCGGCGCGTGGTCGGGCGGCTCGATTACGTCCAGGGCGATATCGGCGAAGCCGCAACCTTTACCGAGATCGGCCGGCGGCTGGACGCCGGCGAGGTCGGGGCCAACGCCCTGTTCTACCTCGCGGTCGCAGCCCAGCTGTTCGGGCCCATCGTGCGCCGGATCGGCGAGGCCGGGCTGGCCCGGGAACAGGACGGCGCCTTCCGCCGCGTCATCATCGAGAAGCCGTTCGGGCAGGACCTCGCCTCGGCACGGTCGCTGAACCGCGATGTCCTGTCCGTGCTGCGCGAGGAGCAGGTGTTCCGGATCGACCATTTCCTCGGGAAGGAGACGGTCCAGAACATCATGGCCTTCCGGTTCGGCAACGGCTTCTTCGAGCCGATGTGGAACCGGGACCGGATCGATCACGTGCAGATCACGGTCGCCGAAACGGTCGGCGTCGAGCGGCGCGGCACCTTTTACGACGCCACCGGCGCGATGCGGGACATGGTGCCGAACCACCTGTTCCAGCTCTTCACGCTGATCGCCATGGAGCCGCCCGTCTCCTTCGGGGCGGACGCGATCAGGGACCGCAAGGAAGAGGTGCTGGCCGCCGTGCGGCCGCTGGACGGCGAGGTTGCCATTCGGGATGCGGTGCGGGCGCAATACACGGCCGGCACGGTCGAGGGCCGGGCGGTGCGCGACTACCGGGCCGAGCCGGACGTGGACCCCCGCTCCACCACCGAGACCTTTGTGGCCATGAAGCTGGCCATCGACAATTGGCGCTGGGGCGGCGTGCCGTTCTACCTGCGGACCGGCAAGTCCATGCGCAGGCGCGACACGGAGATCGCGATTCAGTTCCGGCAGGCGCCGCTCGCGCTGTTTCGTGAAGCCGGGGTCGATGTGCAGGTGCCGAACTGGCTCGTGCTCCAGATCCAGCCCGACGAGGGGATCAGCCTGCAATTCGGCGCCAAGGTGCCTGGACCGCGGGTGAAGCTCGATCAGGTCACCATGGGCTTCAAGTACCGCGACCACTTCCAGGTCGACCCTTCCACGGGCTACGAGACCTTGATCTACGATGCCATGATCGGCGACGCGACGCTGTTCCAGCGGGCCGACAACATCGAGGGCGGCTGGCAGGTGGTGCAGCCCGTGCTCGACGCCTGGGCGGCGCTCGCGGCCCCCATGGCCCGCTACGCGGCGGGCAGCGCCGGCCCGCGCGAGGCGGACGCGCT
>NZ_JAQGKF010000198.1 GCF_028290205.1 Enterovirga sp.
CGCCCTTCCAGGTTCTGGCCGTGACCTTCGCCGTGGGCGGGTTGGTCGGCGTCGCGAGCTGGCCCTTCCGGCCCGGCGCGGCCCGGGCGCTGCGGCAGCGGCCACTGGTCTGGGCACTCGGGATCGCCGGATTGTTCGGCTATCACGCCCTCTATTTTGCGGCGCTCAAGCTCGCCCCGCCGGCCGAAGCCGGGCTCGTGAACTACCTGTGGCCGCTGCTCATCGTGCTGTTCTCGGCCGCGCTGCCGGGCGAGCGGCTGCGCGCCGCCCATGTGGTGGGCGCGCTGCTCGGCCTCGCCGGCGTGGTCGTCCTGGTGGCCGGCCGGGGCGCGCTGGAGGCCCGGCCGGAACATCTCGCAGGCTATTTGGCGGCCGCCGGGGCCGCCTTCGTCTGGGCCGGCTACTCGGTCCTGTCGCGGCGTGTGGCCGAGGTGCCGACCGACGCCGTCACCGGCTTTTGCCTCGTGACGGCCGCGCTCGGCCTCCTGTGCCACCTCGCCTTCGAGACCACCGTCCAGCCGAGCGCCTCCGAATGGCTGGCGCTGCTGGCGAGCGGCCTCGGCCCGGTCGGGATCGCCTTCTACCTCTGGGATTTCGGCATGAAGCGGGGCGACATCCGGCTGCTCGGCGTCGGCTCCTACGCGATCCCGGTCGCCTCCACCCTGGTTCTGGTCGCGGCCGGCTATGCCGAGCCGTCGGCAGCCTTGGCGCTGAGCTGCGGGCTGATCGCGGCCGGCGCGCTGGTCGCGACTGTGAGGGCGCGACGGCGCTCGTCCTCGGCCCCGACGCGGTGCGTGTAGCGATACGCGGTGGTGAAGCCGAGCGAACGGTACAGCGCGTCCGCCACCGCATTCGCCTCCCGCATCTGCAAGTAGGCGCGCGACGCCCCGGCTCGCTGGCCCCACGCCATCAGGCTCGTGACCAGCCGCCGGCCAAGGCCGAGGCTGCGCAGGTCGGGCGCCACCACGATGTCGTAGAGCCCGACATAGCCGCGCTCGGTGACGGCGAGGCCCCAGGCCGCGTCCTGCTCGTCCAGGCTCAGCGTCGCGAAGACGGCCGGCTGGCGGATCCGCCGCACGATCCGGCCCAGGATGTCGCGGTTGCTCTTGTCGCCGCCATAGGCATCTGCCGCGGCCGCAACCCAGGCGGGTTTGGGGGCGGGTTCGAGCCGGATGGAGCTGTCCAGCGCCAGCTCGTCGCCGAGTTCGGCCACCATGCCGAGCGAGGGGTCGTAATCCACAAGGCCATGGGCGGCCAGCGCCGCCTCCGCGCCCGCATCCTCGATCCCGGTCAGCCGGAAGCACGGCGCGACGCCGCGCTCGGCGAAGCTCGCCAGGATGGCCTCGATCAGCCCGGCATCGAGGCGCGCGCCGGGCAGGATCGGGCTCGCCGCATTGGCCCGCTTCGAATAGCCCTCGGCGAAGCGCAGCAGCCAGCCTTCCGCGAGTTCCACCTCGAAGGACGGCCACGCGTTCACGAGCCGGCTCTCGAGCGCCAGAACGAGGTCGCGGTCCGGCATCAGGTCGCCTCGGGCCAGGATCGGGCGGGGCTCCGCGAGCCGAGACGCCTCGGGACGGTCATGCCGCGGTGACATCCGGCCGCGGCCGCCCTCCGGTCAGAACCGGTTCTTCCACTCGCGCAGGGCTTGGAACACCGTTCCGGCATCGGCGCCCGGCTTCTCGACCGAGGCCGCGAGTTGCGGCTCGCCCGCCCGGAGGAACGGGTTGGTGGCGCGCTCCTCGCCGATCGTCGACGGGATCAGGAACCGGTTCTCGCCCGCAGCGACCTCGGCTTCCCGGGCGCGGCGCTGCAGCGCCTCGTTGTCCGGATCGGCGGCCAGCGCGAACTTGGCGTTCGACAGCACGTAATCGTGCCCCGAATAGACGCGCGCCTCTACCGGCAGCGCCGCCAGGCGCTGCAGCGAATGCCACATCTCGGCAAAGCTCGATTCCATCACCCGGCCGCAGCCGAGCGTGAACAACGTGTCGCCCGCAAAGAGGGCGCGATCGGCCGCGAACCAGAACGCGATGTGATCGCGGCAATGCCCGGGCGTTTCCCAGACATGGGCCGACAGCTCACCGACCTTTACCGTGTCACCCTCGCGCACGAAGGCGTCGGCCCCCGGCACCTCGGCGCCAGCCTTCTGCGGGGCCACCACCCGGCACCCGAAGCGCTTCTTCAGCGCCGGGATCGCCTGCACGTGGTCGGCGTGGCGGTGCGTGACCAGGATGTCGCTGAGGCGCCATCCCGTGTCCCTCAGGGCCTGCAGGATCGGCCCCTCTTCCGGGGCGTCAATGGCCGCGCAGGCGCCGGTCTGCGGATCATGGATCAGCGCACCGATATTGTCCTGGAGACAGCGGAAAACACGAATCTCGGCGGGCATGGCCTTCTCTGCGCGAAGCGGCCGTGGCTACCATGGCGAGACTGCCCTGGAAACTGCGCCGAATCGACCGGCGGCGCTTCGGGCGCGAGGGGACCGGAAGCGTGAGCGTGGACGTCACCGATCTCCGGTCCTTCTATGACAGCCCGCTCGGGCAGGTGTCCTGCCGGCTCGTCGGCCGCGTGATGGCTGCGCTGTGGCCGGACCTGCGCGGGCTCTCCCTGCTCGGCCTCGGCTATCCGGGGCCCTACCTGCCGGCGCTGGGCGCCAGCCCCGAACGCATCCTGGTCTTCATGCCGGCCGCGCAGGGCGCGATGCGCTGGCCGGCCGAGGGCCCCTCGGCCACGACCCTGGCGGATCCCCTGATGATGCCGCTGGCGGACGGTTCGATCGACCGGCTGCTCGTCATCCATGCGCTCGAGACCGCCGAGGACCCGGCGGAATTTCTGCATGAGGTGGCCCGCCTGCTGTCGCCACCGGGCCGGGCGCTCATCGTGTGCCCGAACCGACGCGGGCTCTGGGCCCGCATGGACCGGACGCCGTTCGGCCAGGGGCAGCCGTTCAGCCGCTCCCAGCTCCGCCGCCTCATGCAGCGTACCCAACTCACGCCGGAACGCTGGGCCGAGGCGCTGTACCTGCCCCCCTTCCGGGGCCGCTTCCTGCTGAGCGGCGCCGCGATGTGGGAACGCGGCGGCGCGGCGCTGTCGCTGCCCTTCGCCGGCCTGCATGTGGTCGAGGTCGTGAAGTCGGTCCACCGCCCGGTGCTGGTCCGGCAACGGCGGCGGGCCCGGGTCCGCGAGCCGATCCTGCTCCCTGTTCCGGCGGCATGCGACCCCGGCTGGGAGCCGCAGCGGCGGAGCCTGACATCTCTCCGGCCCGACCCGTGAAACGACTCTGAACGATTGGACAATAGAACTCGGAAGTTCTATGGCATCGGGCTTGCGACTTGCTGTTGGGGGACGGCTGTTCGGGTCGGCTGCTCGCGGCGGCCGCGGAGGTGACGGCTCGATGGGTCTGGCGCTGGAAGAGAACTGGCGGAGCGAGCGGCGGCTGCGCCTGCTCGATGCGGCAGCCCGCGTCTTCTCGCGTCGGGGCTATGACGACGCGTCCATGGACGAGATCGCCCTCGAAGCCGGCATGGGCAAGCCGACCCTCTACCGCTATTTCCCCAGCAAGGCGTCGCTGTTCGCGGCCGTGTTCGTGGAAGCGCTGGACGCGCTTGAGGCGAAACTCGGCGCGGTGCTGGACGCGGAGCCAAGCTTTGCGGAGCGGATCTTCGGCCTGGTTCGGGCCCTGCTGCCGACCTTTCGGGACCATCTCGTGCCGCTGCGGTTTCTGGGCGAAGGCGCCGCCGCTGTGGACCAGTCGCGCCGGCGCATCTTCCGTGACCGGCGGGCCCGCATCGCCGGGTTTCTGGCCAGGGCCGTCCGGGACGGGGTCCGGACCGGCGAAGCCCGAGCCGTGGATCCGGACCGCATCGCCCATCTGACCATCGGCATGATCTGGGGCGGCGCGGCCGCCATCACGGCGGACGACGACGAGGTCGCCCGCGAGATCAGCGGCCTGATTTTGCGCGGTGTGGCGGACGGCCCCGCCGTGCCCCCGGCCGCGCCCGAACCGCTCGACGCCATCTCGGCGCATTCCAGCCGGACCCGACGCATCCGGGCCCGCGAGGCGACCTCCGCATGATCCGCGTCCTTCTTCTCGCCGGCCTCGCGGCCGCCGCCGGCTTTCTGTTCTGGAAAAAGGACGAGGCGCTGCGCTTCGCCTCCGAGCGGGCGCCCATTCTGGCGCCTTATCTGCCGAAGCCCGGCACGGTGCAGGCCGGCGCGCCCGGGCCGACCCGGCCGGCTCCTCCGCCCGTGCCCGTGGTCCTGGCCAAGGCCGAGCGGCGCAGCGTGCCGGTGACCGTGGACGCGGTCGGAACCGTCCAGTCCATGGCCTCCATCGCCATCAAGCCCCGCATCGACAGCCAGATCGCCGCGATTTCCGTCAAGGAAGGCGCGCTGGTGCGCGAGGGCGACCTCCTGGTGCAGCTCGACGACCGGGCCTTGCGCGCCCAACTCGCCCAGGCGGACGCCATGGTCGAAAAAGACCGCGCGCAGGTGCAGCAAGCCCGGCGTGACCTCGCCCGCTTCGAGGAGCTCTTGTCCAAGCGGATCGGCACGGAGGTGCAGCGCGACACCGCCGCGACCCTGCTGCGGGTGCAGCAGGCGCAGCTCGCGGCCGACATGGCCAACCGCGACAACCTCGCCACGCTGCTGACCTACACGGTGATCCGGGCCCCGATCTCGGGCCGGATCGGCTCCATCGCGCTCAAGGTCGGCACGACGGTCCGGAGCGCGGACGCCCAGGCCATTGCGACCATCAACCAGGTCGACCCGATCTACGTGTCCTTCGCCATTCCGCAATCGCTGTTCGGCAGCCTCCGGACCGCCATGGCGGCCGGCCGGGTCGGCATCGAGGCGCGGGTCGGCGACTGGTCGGTGCCGGGCCATGTCGCCTATCTCGAGAACACGGTGGATCTCGCCACCGGCACCATCGTGGCCAAGGCCGAGATGGCGAACCGCGACGAGCGCCTGTGGCCGGGGGCCTTCGTGGCCGTGCAGGCCACGCTCGGCGTGGAGGCGGAGGCCGTCGCCGTGCCGTCGGCCGCGGTGCAGATCGGCCAGCAGGGCGCCTACGTGTTCGTGGTCGGGACCGACCGGCGCGCCAAGCTCACGCCCGTGACCGTGGCCCGAACGGCCGGCACCGACACCGTGATCTCGCGCGGGCTCACGGGCGACGAGCAGGTCGTGGTCGATGGTCAGTTGCGCCTTGTGGACGGCGCGCTGGTCCAGGCCCAGCAGGCCGTGCCGCGCGACGGCGTCGCCACCGGCGGCGATCCGGCGCCGCCCGAAAAACGCCGAGGCTGACGGAGGCGACCATGCTGTCGGAGACCTGCATCCGCCGCCCGGTGATGACCATCCTGCTGATGGTCGCCTTTGTGGCTGCCGGGCTGTTCGGCTACCGCGAATTGCCCGTCGCGGCGGTGCCCCGCGTCGAGTTCCCGACCATCCAGGTGTCGGCGCAGCTGCCCGGGGCCAGCCCCGAAACCATGGCGTCCTCGGTCGCGGCGATCCTCGAAAAGCAGTTCTCGACCATCGCGGGCGTGTCGTCGATGACGTCGACCTCCGTGCTGGGCGCCACCTCGATCGTGCTCCAGTTCGACCTGAACCGGTCGATCGACGGCGCAGCGCTGGACGTCCAGTCCTCGATCTCCACGGCCCAGCGCCGGCTGCCGAGCGAGATGACGACCCCGCCGAGCTTCCGCAAGGTCAACCCGGCCGACCAGCCGGTGCTGTTCCTGGCCCTCTCCTCCGACCAGACCCGGCTGTCCGACGTGGACCGGTTCGGCCAGTCCTCGATCGTGCCGCGCCTCTCCACGCTGCCGGGCGTGGCCCAGGTCCTGATCTACGGCACCCAGAAATACGCCGTGCGGGTCCGGGCCGATCTGAGCCAGTTGCAGGCGCGCGGCCTCAGCCTGCTCGACATTCAGCAGGCGCTCGCGGCCGCGAACTCGTCCAAGCCCGTGGGCGCCATGGACCAGGGCAGCCAGAGCGCCATCCTGGACGCCACCGGCCCGATCATGCGGGCCGCCGATTACATGCCCATCGTGGTCGCCTGGAAGGACGGCGCGCCGGTCCGGGTCGCCGACGTCGCGACGGCTGTGGACGGCGTCGAGAACGACAAGGTGGCGAGCTGGCTGAACGGCAAACGGGCCATCATCCTGGCCGTTCAGCGCCAGCCGGACGCCAACACGGTCGAGGTGGTGGACCGGGCGCGCGGTCTTCTGAAGACGATCGAGGCCGAATTGCCGGCCGGCATGTCCATCAAGGTGCTGAACGACCGTTCGCTCTCCATCCGGCACGCCGTGGAGGACGTGGAATTCACCCTGCTGCTGTCCATGGTGCTGGTGATCGGGGTGATCTACCTCTTCCTGCGCTCGTGGCGGGCGACCCTGATCCCGGCCGTGGCGCTGCCGATCTCCATCGTCGGCACCTTCGCCGGCATGTACCTGTTCGGGCACTCGATCGACAACATCTCGCTTCTGGCGCTGACCCTCTGCGTCGGCTTCGTCGTCGACGATGCCATCGTCATGCTCGAGAACATCATGCGGCACGTGGAGAACGGCCAAAAACCGTTCCCGGCCGCCCTGCTGGGCTCGCGCGAGGTCGGCTTCACCATCATCTCCATGACCATCTCGCTGGTCGCGGTGTTCATCCCCGTCCTGTTCATGGGCGGCGTGGTGGGCCGCATGTTCACCGAATTCGGCCTCGTCATCTCCATGGCGATCCTGATCTCGGGCCTCGTGTCACTGACGCTGACGCCCATGCTCTGCGCCCGGATGCTGAAGCCGGTGGATCACCACCAGCGGCACAATTTCGTCCTGCGCGCCTTCGACTGGGGCTTCAGCCGGCTGACGCGCGGCTACGAATGGGCGCTGCGCCGCGTGGTGGCCGTGCCGGCCGTCATGCTGACCATCACCCTGGCCACCTTCGTGGTCACCGTGCTGCTCTACCGCGACATCCCGAAGGGCTTCTTCCCGACGGAGGACAACAGCCTCATCACGTCCGCCACCGTCGGGCCGGACGATGCATCCTTTGAGGCCATGGTGGCCCGCCAGCAGGCGCTGGCCGCCGTGATCCGGCGCGATCCGGACGTCCTCGACGTGATGTCGACCGTGGGCGGCGGCGGCCCCTCGGCGACCCAGAATTCCGGCCGCATGTTCATCACGCTGCGGGACAAGCCCGAGCGCAAGGCGAGCGTGATCGAGGTGATCCAGCGGCTGCGCCGCTCGGCCGCGGCGGTGCCCGGCATCTCAATCTTCATGCAGCCGGTGGTGTCGATCAACGTCGGGGCGCTGCAATCGCGCGCCCAGTACCAGTACACGCTGCAATCGACCGATCTCGACGGCCTGCGCAAGTTCGCCCCCCTGCTGCAGGACAAGATGGCCCAGGTGCCCGGCATCGTGGACGTCAATTCCGACCTGCAGATGCGGGCCCGCAGCGCCTATATCGACATCAACCGGGATGTCGCGGCGAGGCTTGGCATCACGGTCGACCAGGTGCGCGACCAGTTCTACTCGGCCTTCGGCACCCGCCAGGTCTCGACCATCTACGCCCCGGAGGACACCTACCAGGTCATCCTGGAGGCGGACCGCAAATACGCCGATGCGCGCGACGTGCTCCGCAAGCTCGCGATCCGCACCCCGTCCGGCGCCGTGATCCCGCTGGACACCATCGCGACCCTGCGCGAGCTGCCCACCGCCCTGACGGTGAACCACCTGGCGCAGCTGCCCTCGGTCACCATCTCGTTCAACCTCGTGCCGGGCGTGGCGCTGTCGCAGGCCGTCACCGGCATCGAGGCGGCGAGCCGCGAGATCGGCCTGCCGGCCAGCATCCAGACCAATTTCCAGGGCACCGCGCAGCTGTTCCAGCAGGCACTCGCGAACCAGGGGCTTCTGCTCTTCGCCGCCGTGCTGGTGATCTACATCATCCTGGGCATCCTCTACGAAAGCTTCATCCACCCGCTCACCATCCTGTCCGGCCTGCCCTCGGCCGGCATCGGGGCCCTGCTCACGCTGAAGCTCGCCGGCATGGACCTGTCGGTGATCGCCATGATCGGCATCGTGATGCTGATCGGCATCGTGAAGAAGAACGCCATCATGATGGTGGATTTCGCCATCGAGCGCCGGAAGGAGGGCGCGGAGGCCCGGGAGGCCATCCTTGAGGCGGCCGTGCTGCGCTTCCGGCCGATCATGATGACCACGGCTGCAGCGGTGCTCGGCGCCCTGCCGATCGCGCTCGGCGTCGGCGCCGGGGCGGAGCTGCGCCAGCCGCTCGGCTATGCGGTGGTCGGCGGCCTGCTGATGTCGCAGCTGCTCACGCTCTTCATCACGCCGGTCGTCTACCTGATGTTCGAGAAGCTCTCCTCGCCGACCCCGGCCGCCGACAGCCGTCCCCATGCGGGCGCGCCGGCGCCGCTCGCCGTGCCGGCCGAGTGACGCCCCTCGTTCACCGTTGCTTCAGGCGGGTCCCGCCACCATCTCGGCCATGCAGCCCTCGCGGCAGCCTGTTCACGAAGGTCTCCCGATGAAGACGTCCATTCGCTTCGCCGTCGCGGTCGGCGCCTTGACGGCCTCGGCGCTCGCGGCCGGCACCGCCTCGGCCTCCCCGGCCAGCACGCGGGCCGAGGCCCTGGCTCGGGCCCAGGCCGGTGCCTATCCGGCGGAGAGCTACACCCAGTATTACGGCCGCCGACGCGGCTACGGCCCGGCCTACGGCTATCGCCGGCGCGGCCCGAGCGGTGGCGCCGTTGCGGCCGGCGTGATCGGCGGCCTGGCGGCCGGCGCCCTGCTCGGCAGCGTGCTGAGCGC
>NZ_JAQGKF010000229.1 GCF_028290205.1 Enterovirga sp.
TTCAGCGTGCTGGTCAACGGCGAGGCACAGAGCCAGGCCGCGCTCGATGTCGCCCGCGAAGTGGTTGGGCCGGATCTTGCTCGCGTCAGCTCCGAACCCATGATGGGATCCGAGGATTTCGCCGACATGCTGCACATCGTGCCCGGGGCCTATGTGTGGCTCGGCATGACGCCCGGGGCCATGGTGCACAACCCGGCCTACGTGTTCGACGATGCCATTCTGCCGATCGGGGCGTCGCTTCTGGCGCGGCTCGCCGAGACCCGCACCCTGGCCGTCGGCGCTTCCCGGGGGGCGCGCTAGCTGCGCCGCGGCCAGGCCTCGACGATCTCGGCCGTGTCGCGCAGGTCGACCTGGTGGCCGTAGCGCTGGCTGTAGAGCGCCATCATGGCATCGTGCGTGGTGTCGGACGAGGAGCAGAGCGCATCGCGGGCGACCACGATGCGGTAGCCGCGGTCGACAGCGCCCAGCACGGTCGCCAGCACGCACACATCCGTCTCGCCCCCTGACACGACCAGCGTGCCGACCTCGCGGGCGCGCAGGCCCTCGGCCAGTTCGGGCTGGAACCACGGTGAATAGACCCGCTTGTCCACCACGCGGCCCGGCGGCACGAAGCGGGCGAGGTCGGGCACGAGCTCCACCATCTCCGGCGCGAGGCGGTCCAGCGTCAGCGACTCCCAGCGCCGGTAGTAGTTGCGCCAGGTCCCCTGCCGCTCCTCTGCGTTCCGGGCCGGGATGA
The DNA here is from genome assembly GCF_028290205.1 of Enterovirga sp. Classification (GTDB taxonomy): domain Bacteria; phylum Pseudomonadota; class Alphaproteobacteria; order Rhizobiales; family Beijerinckiaceae; genus Enterovirga. Next base: position 737 of record NZ_JAQGKF010000229.1, read on the forward strand.
AGCGGGTGAAGATGGTCTGGGCCGGTGCCGCCTCGACCAGGCGGACGACCCGCGGCAGCACGCGCTCCAGCCAGGGCGTGTGCCACTCCGTATCGCGGGCGAACATGTTCTGCATGTCGACGCAGAGATGGACGGCGTTGTGGGACAGGATCTCGGACAGGTCGTCTGTGTCGGACATGAGGGGCAGGGGCGTCCTGTTGCGGAGCCGATGGTCTCGCATGGCGGGCGCCTGGATGCAGCGTCGGGCCGCCCCACCGTCCGTCGCCGGACGGCTCGCGAGGCTGGGGCGCTACGGCGCGCCGTCCTCCGGCGCCGCGGTGGCGACCTGGATCGGCACAAGCCCGGCCTCCGTCTTGACCACCGCGCGCGGCAAGGGCCCCGGCCGGTTCCCGTCGCGGTCGGTCTTCTCGTAGAAGCGGTTGCCGCCGGTCGCGACCAGGTAGTGCATGTTCGGATAGCGGTAGGTCCGCCCGGCCACGTGGAAGTGCAGCGCCGACCGCACGCCCGCATGGCGCTTGCCGGCCAGGATCGCGTCGGCGACCTTCTCGACCTGCGCCCGCTCGCTCGGCCGCATGGGCTTGGTCAGCACGCCGTCGGCGAATTGCCGCTTCTGACCGACCACGCCGCAGATGGTTTCGGGATAGTTCGGCGAATCGAGCCTGTTCATCACCACGGTGCCAACCGCCAGCAGGCCGTCGTCGTCGGAGCGCTGCGCCTCAAAATACATGGCCCGCGTCAGGCAATCCCGGTCCGGCGCGCCCGGCACCGCCACCACCTTCGGGGCGGGCCCGAGCGCCAGAAGGTCGGGCTTGGTCGCCTGGCAGCCGGCGGCCGCTAAGGTCAGAAGGGTCGCCGCCGCAAGCCGGCGGGCGCGTTTATGCTGCCCGTGGGTCATGATCTTCCCTCAGCCCGGTCGGGCGGTCCCTCATGCCCCCTTGCGCGAGGGGCCTCTGCGTCCGACGCGATGGCCGCCAGGAACGCCGCGCCGTAGCGCAGCAGCTTGCGATCCCCGACACCGTCGATCTGCCGCAATTCGGCCGGGCTTCGTGGCCGTTTCGTGGCCATCTCGATCAGCGTGCGATCGGGGAACACCATGAAGGCGGCCACGCCCTCCTGCCGGGCGAAGTCGAGCCGCACGGCCCGCAGCGCCTCGAACAGCCCGGCATCGGCCTCGTCCACCCCGGCGAGACGGGGGCTGCGGCCGCCCTGCCGGTCGCTTCGGCGCTGGCCCGCGGCCGGTTTCGCCAGCGGCCGGAAGGCGATTTGCTCGCGGCCGAACAGGATCGCCTCGCCGCGTTCCGTCAGCTTCAGCCCGCCATGTTCGGCGCTGGCTTCGGCCAGCGCGCCCGCCGCAAAGAGCTGCCGGATCAGGCCCTGCCAGCTGCGTCGGTCGCGGTCGCGGCCGATGCCGAAGGTCTTGATCTCGTCGTGCCCATTGCGCCGGATCGCCTCCGTGGCGTCACCGATCAGGATCGCGGCCAGGTGCCCGGTGCCGAAGCGCTGTCCCGTGCGGACCACCGCCGACAGCGCTTTCTGGGACTCGACGGTCATGTCCACGGCCTCATCGCCGGCCAGGCAGAGGTCGCAGGAGCCGCAGGGGCCCGACGTTTCGCCGAAATAGGCGAGGAGCCCCTGCCGGCGGCAGGTCGCGACCTCGCACAGGTCGATCATGGCGGCGAGGCGCCGATGCTCCAGTCGGCGCCGCTCGTCGGTGACGTCCTTCTCGTCGATCTGCCGGCGGCGCAGGACCATGTCGTCGAGGCCGTACAGGGTGAGGGTGTCTGCCGGCAGACCGTCGCGGCCCGCCCGCCCGATCTCCTGGTAGTAGCTCTCGATCCCGGCCGGCATGTCGGCATGGGCGACGAAGCGCAGATCGGGCTTGTTGATGCCCATGCCGAAGGCGACCGTCGCCACCATGACGACCCCGTCCTCCTGCAGAAAGGTGTCCTGGCGGCGGTCGCGGAGCCCGGCCTCGAGGCCGGCATGGTAGGCGAGGGCGCGGTGACCCCGGCCGGCGAGGCTGGTCGCCAGCCGCTCGGCGCCGGCCCGTGAGGACGTGTAGACGATCCCGCTCGCGCCCTTCCGCTCGCGCACGAAACTCTCGATCCGCTCGGACGGACGCTCCTTGGGCTCGAAGCGCAGGCCGAGATTGGGCCGGTCGAAACTGTGCACCACCGTCAGGGGCGGGCGGGGAAAGAGCTGCCGGGCGATGTCGGAGCGGGTTGCCGAATCCGCGGTCGCCGTGAAGGCGAGCACCTGCACCTCGCCCAGGGTCTCGCGCAGGCCGGCGAGCTGGCGGTATTCGGGCCGGAAATCATGCCCCCATTGGGACACGCAATGCGCCTCGTCGACCACGAGGCGGCGCAGCCCCGCCCGCCGCAGCCGGGACGGGAGGCCGCCTGCGCCGAGCCGTTCGGGCGACAGGAACAGGAGCCGCAGCGCGCCGGCATCCAGCCGCTCGAAAGTGTCGCGCCGGGCGTCCTCGCTTTCGGAGGAGTTGAGGGTCGCGGCCGCGACGCCGAGCGCCAGCAATTGCTGCACCTGATCGCGCATCAGCGCGATCAGGGGCGACACCACGACGGTGAGCTGCCCGTCGACCACCGCCGGCAGCTGGTAGCACATGGACTTGCCGCTGCCGGTCGGCATCACGGCGAACACGTCCTGGCCGGCCAGGATGGCTGCCACGATCTCCTCCTGGCCGGGTCGGAACTCGTCGTAGCCGAACACCTCCTTGAGGGCGGTCCGGGCCGCGGACCCGGCAGGGCCGGGGAGGTCGTCGGGGAAGGCGGCCAGCCCAAGGAGGCTGGCGGCCGGGTTCAACCTTGCCATGCCCCCGCCATACCGGCTCGGCCCGCGCGGCCCAAGACACAGGAGGACTTCTTCTCGAAAGACGACGGTACGGGACGAGACCGGGGCGGCCGCCCCTGGCGTCGGCCGGCGGCTCGTGCCGTTGAGGGAAGGGTCCGTCGCGCTCCGCAGCGCCGCAGTGAGGAGCGCCGGCCCCGCCGCCGGGCAATTCTCGCCCGATCACGGGGATCGCCATGCTGCCCTCCGCCAAGCCGGGACCGCTGAAGCGGCTCTTCGCCCCTGCCACGCTGGCTGCGATCGCCGTGGCGGCGCTGCTGGTCGCCGCCGTCTGCGGCGCCCTGGTAGCCGTCTGGATGGCGGAAGGTCCCGGCCTGCCGCATGCGGCGGGGCCGGCCCGCCTCGAACTCGCCTCCAGGATCGAGATCCGCCTCCGGGGCGAGATCGGTGAGGGCACGGCGCATCACCTGCGCCAGCTGCTGCGGGCGCATCCGGAGGTCAGGCTGCTCTCGCTGTCCAGCGACGGCGGCCTGGTCGACGAGGCGGAGCAGATGGGGGACACGGTGGCCGCGCTCGGCCTGTCCACCTATGTCCCGGACGGGTGCCTGTCGGCCTGCACCCTGGTCTTTGTGCGGGGCCGCGAGAGGCTCGTCGCGAGCTCGGGCCGCCTCGGCTTTCACGCGCCCTGGGAGTGGGACGAAACCGGCAGCCAGCCTGTCGAGGTCTCGGCCGAGCAGGAGCGGCAGGCCTATGTGGCCGCCGGCATCGCCCCCGATTTCGCCGCGGAGGCGGTCCGCGTGCCCTCATCCGACATGTGGTATCCGGAGCGCGAGCGTCTGATCGCGGCCGGCGTGGCGACGGATTTCGTGGACTCGGCCGACCTGCCGGACCGGCTCGCCCGGCTGCCGCCGCAGCGGCGCCGGGCCGCGGCCCTCCCGGCGGGCCGCGGGGTTTACCGGGGTCAGACGTCCAGGTTGGCGACCGAGAGCGCGTTTTCCTGAATGAACTCGCGGCGCGGTTCGACCACGTCGCCCATCAGCTTCACGAACAGGTCGCCGGCATCCACCGAATCCTTGACCTTGACCTGGAGCAGCGACCGGACGTTGCGGTCGAGCGTCGTTTCCCAGAGCTGCTGCGCGGTCATCTCGCCAAGGCCCTTGTAGCGCTGGAGCTGGAGGCCCTTGCGGCCGACCGTGGTCACGGCGTCGAACAGCGACAGGGGACCGTGGATCGGCACCTCGTCGGACTTCCGGATCAGCAGCGCGCCGCCGCCATAGATCTCGGCCAGGGCCGCGCTGCGCTCGTGCAGCCGCCGCGCCTCCTGGGAGCTGATCAAAACGGAATCGAGATGGGCCGCCTGCGTGACGCCGCGCAGGGTGCGGACCAGCACGTAGCCCCCGTCCTGGGCCTCACCGCCCCAGCCGTGTTCGAAATCCTCGGCCAGCACGTCCAGCCGGGCGGCAAGCCGGGCGGCGGCCGGGTTGGCCCGGTCGGGATCCTCCGCCACCTCCGGATCGAGCGCGCCCACGATGGCGGCCTGCTCCACGATGGTGCGGTCGTAGCGGCTGTGCAGGGAGCCGAGCACCTGGCGCACCAGGCGCGACTCATCGATCAGGGCGCGCAATTGCGGGCCGGCGAACTCGGCCCCGGAGGACAGGCGCAGCACTGCGCCCTCCGTCCCGGCATCGACCAGGAAGTCCTCGAGCGCGCGCTCGTCCTTCAGATAATTCGCGTTCTTGCCGCGGGCCACTTTGTAGAGTGGCGGCTGGGCGATGTAGAGGTGCCCGCGCTCGATCAGCTCCGGCATCTGGCGGAAGAAGAAGGTCAGCAGCAGGGTGCGGATATGCGACCCGTCCACGTCGGCATCGGTCATGATGATGATGCGGTGGTAGCGCAGTTTGTCGGGGTTGAAGGCATTGGGCCCGTCACCCCGGCCGATCCCGGCCCCGAGCGCCGTGATCAGCGTGCCGATCTGGTCGGATGACAGCATCCGCTCGAACTGCACCCGCTCCACGTTCAGGATCTTGCCGCGCAGCGGCAGCACCGCCTGGAACGAGCGGTCGCGGCCCTGCTTGGCGGAGCCGCCGGCGGAATCGCCCTCGACCAGCAGCAATTCGGACTTGGCCGGGTCGCGCTCCGAGCAATCGGCGAGCTTGCCCGGCAGGGAAGCGACCCCGAGCGGGTCCTTGCGGACGATTTCGCGCGCCTTGCGGGCCGCCTCGCGGGCCTTGGCCGATTGCACCACCTTGCCGACCACCTTCTGGGCCTCGGCCGGGTGCTCCTCGAGCCAGGTCGACAGCCCCTCGTTGAGGATGCTCTCGACCACCGGCCGCACCTCGGAGGAGACGAGCCGGTCCTTGGTCTGCGACGAGAATTTGGGATCCGGCACCTTGACCGAGACGATGGCGGTCAGGCCCTCGCGGCAATCGTCGCCCGTGAGGCCCACCTTCTCGCGCTTGGCGAGGCCGGAACTCTCGGCATAGCCCGTGATCTGCCGGGTGAGGGCGCCCCGGAACCCGGTCAGATGCGCCCCGCCGTCGCGCTGCGGGATGTTGTTGGTGAAGCAGAGCACGCTTTCGTAGAACGAATCGTTCCACCACAGCGCCACCTCGGCCACGATGCCGTCGCGTTCCGACCGGACCACGACCGGCTTCTCCAGCAGGGCCGTCTTGGAGCGGTCGAGATAGCGCACGAAGGCCTCGATGCCGCCCTCATAGACCAGCTCCTCGCGCCTGATGTTGCCGTGACGCTTGTCGGTGAGGACGATGCGGACGCCGGAATTCAGGAAGGCGAGCTCGCGCAGGCGCTTCTCCAGCGTGGCGAAATCGAATTCCACCATCGTGAAGGTGGCCGAGGAGGGCAGGAAGCTCACCTCGGTGCCGCGGCGGTCGCCCGCCTCTCCGACGAGGGCCAGCGGCGCCACGGGATCGCCGTGGCGGAATTCCATCCAATGCTCCTGGCCGTCGCGCCAGATCCGCAGCCGCAGCCATTCCGACAGGGCGTTCACGACCGACACGCCGACGCCGTGCAGGCCGCCGGACACCTTGTAGGCGTTGCCGCTCTCGTCGGTGTTGTTGAACTTCCCGCCGGCGTGGAGCTGGGTCATGATGACCTCGGCCGCCGAGACGCCTTCCTCCGTGTGGATGCCGGTCGGGATGCCCCGCCCGTTGTCGGACACCGTGCAGGACCCGTCCGCGTTCAGCACCACACCGACTTCGGTCGCGTGGCCCGCCAACGCTTCGTCGATGGCGTTGTCGACGACCTCGTAGACCATGTGGTGCAGGCCGGACCCGTCGTCGGTGTCGCCGATATACATCCCCGGCCGCTTGCGGACGGCGTCGAGGCCCTTGAGCACCTTGATCGAGTCGGCGCCATAGGCGTCCGGCGTCGGCTTTTCGGCCATGCGTGGCGGTCTCTCTTCGGGAGGCAGGCAGGATCGCGGCACGCGCGATTCGTCTCTGCCCCTATGTAAGCACCCCGGCGGCCGATTACACGCGCAGGCGGGTGCACGCCCGCGGACGGTGACGTCGCAGACGCCCCGGGCGGCCGCAAGGTCCGCCTTGGGGTCGCGCCGCGAGCGGCGCGCCGGGGCCTCAGTACGTCACGACCACGTCGCCGCCACCCCGGCTCTGCACGAGGCCGAACAGCCGCCGGGCGTTGCCGGTGGCCAGCCGGATGCAGCCGTGGCTCGCCGGACGACCCAGCAGGCCGACCGCGGATGTCCCATGGATGGCGTAGCCGCCGTGGAAGAACAGCGAATAGGGCATCGGCGCCATGTTGTAGGTCCGGGAATGCCACATCTGATGCATGCGCTGCACGCGGTAACGCCCGGGCGGCGTCACGTAGCCCCGGCGCGCGGTCGAAACAGGCCAGGTGAAGGCCAGCCTGTTGTCCACATAGACCTGCATCACCTGCCGTGAATTGCTGATGCGGGCCACGATGCCCGCTGTGGCCGGGGCCATGCCCATGACCAGGAGGCCGAGGGCGAGGAGAAGGGTCGTCCGACGCATGGCAAACGAACTCAAGCTGGAGGCCGAAGCCTCGGTTGGTCCGCATCCCGCAGAAGTTCTCGCGCTGCCCCCACCACAAGTAAAGGCTGAAAACGACGCCCTTTCCGTCCAGGGTGAACGTGGACGGTTGACGCGGCCCGGCAACCCCCATAGATCCCAGCCCGGGCCCAGGTGGCGGAATTGGTAGACGCGCTGGTTTCAGGTACCAGTGGTGCAAGCCGTGGAGGTTCGAGTCCTCTCCTGGGCACCAATTCGGTGTTCGCAGACGTTCGCCCGCGACGACAGACTCCCAGACACTCGAAGAGCTGAGCCGCCGCCCGTTTGCGGCTGTTCGACGTTGCACGCCGGCAGCCGGTCGGAGCGGGGCCTTGGGCCTTCGCGGAACGGCCTCGTGCGGCCCGGCGAGGCCCGTCAGCATTCCCCCTTTCGCCATGGCCCGGAACCGGTGAGCCGTCATCTCGTTGGCCCGGGACCCCATCCGGCGTAGCGCGGCTGCCGTGTTCTCGGACATCGGCGGCCCGGGCTTTGCGAGGGCGGGGACGACGACCCGATCGCCTTTGGGGGGACACCATTCGTGCCGAAGCCGGGTTCAACCAGCCCGCGGCGCTTCGTGCCTCAGCCTCTTGGGGCGGGCATGGAAGGGCGCGCTTCCGACCCCGTCCCGACCGCGGCCCTAATCAGTCGGGGGCCGGCCGTGAGAGGTTTGGCTGGTTTTAGGCCAGCCGGCGGGGAAGCGGACATGAATGCTGCGGCATTTCTGACGCTCTTTGGAGACCACGGCTCCGTATCCGGAGACGGAGACGGAACTTGAGCCATGCGGAGGTTGACGCAGCATAGGCCCCTCATCTCCGCTGGACATACGCAGGCGCTGGCAGGTTATTCGCCATGCCTGTCCGGCGTTGCTTGGAATTGCCAGCTTCACCATGGGGCGGCTCAGTCTGTGCTGCCCCGCCCGCGTCTGACGTTTGCCACTGTTCCCGTACGGGCCTAGACGAGTAGGCTCGGTGGCCTACCGCGCATGTCCGAATCGCACCCCCGGCAGCTACCTGCTTTTCGCAAGGGCCGACATGGAAACGACCGTTGCCTACACCGACCTTGAAGCGAGTTCCGAAGCTGGGCAGGAGCTTGGCCTGAAGGTCCGTACGGGCCTGGGCAGGACGCCGGACGCGGTGGTGATGTTTGCGTCCCCGAAATACGACCATTCGGCGCTGCTCAGCTCCTTCGCCGACGAATGCCCGTGTGAGGTCGTCGTCGGTGCCTCCTCGGCAGGCGAGTTCACCCGTGAGGTTCGCGGCCGGGGCATGGCGTGCGCGCTCGCCTTCTACGCTCCCGACATTCGGTTTTCGGCCTGCGTGGGCCAGGACCTGAGCCGCAACCCGAAGAGCGCTGCCCGGCAGATCGTGGCCGGGTTCGACGAGCGCTCGGACAGGAAACACAGCTTTCGCTCAGCCCTGGTTATGACCGACGCCATGGCGGGCCATGCTGACGTGCTGGTTGAGGAACTGACGCTCGCGACTGCGGGCCAATACCAGTTCGTGGGGGGTGGCGCTGGGGACGACGCCCAATTCAGCCGCACCCCGGTCTTTTTCGGCACGCAGGTTCTGACGGATGCGGCGGTCGCCCTCGAGATCCTGTCCGACAAGCCGGTCGGCATCGGCGTGAGCCATGGCTGGGAACCCTGCGCTGAAGCCTTCCGGGTCACCGAGGCGAACGGCATGCGGGTCATCAGCCTGAACGGCTTCCCTGCCGTGGAGGCGTTCCAGGAGCACGCCGAACTCACGGAGCAGAAAATCGACCGAGACGCTCCGATCCCGTTCTTCCTGCACAACATCCTCGGCATCGAGGTTGGCGGGGCCTACCGGCTGCGGGTGCCGCTCGCGATCAACGAGGACGGCTCGGTCCTGTGCGCGTCGGAGGTGCCCGTCGGAAGCGTTGTCCGGATCATGCGCAGCTCTGAGGTCTCGGCGATCACGGCAGCGGAACGGGCCAGCGATGCCGCGCTGAGGGCGCTCGGAGAGCACAAACCCCAGGCCGCTCTCTTTTTCGACTGTGTCGCGACGCGGCTGCGCCTGGGCGACCGCTTCGGATCGGAGGTCGCAGCCGTGACGGAGAAGCTCGGCGGCATCGATCTCGCCGGCTGCAACACTCATGGTCAGATTGCCCGGGCGGACGGCCAGTTCGAAGGCTTCCACAACTGCACGGCCGTGGTCTGCGTCTTTCCGGAGTAGGGTGCTGTCGACCGAGGCGCGCATTCTGTTCAACGCGCTGGCTGATCCCGGGTGCCGGCGCGAGAACGCTGACGTGCTTGCTCGGCATGTCGGCGCGCGTGCGCTGCTCATCCTGATTCCCGACCGGGAATTGGGGGCCCTGCGGCCGGCCCCCGGCTTCCCGCAAACGTTGCCCGGAGGACCGACCTGGCGGACGCTGCTGGCGCGCTGCCGGGACGCTGCCGAATTCACCACGGACATCGCCTATCCGGATGCCGCGTCCGTCGAGAGAGCGGAGGTCCACGTCTGGCCGGATCGCACCGCCCTCATCTTCATCGGAGGCAGGCCGACGATCCGGAGGGCGGAACTCGACGGCGCGCTGCCACTCCTCTCGGCGCTGCTGCGGTCCGAGGGCGCCGGCCTCGAAGCCGCCGGGCACGCCCGAGCCGCCCAGGATGCCTCCCGTCGGGCGCGGGAGCTTGCGACGGCGCTCGACGGTGCGCGGGGAGAGATCGCCGGCAAGGCCCACCAACTGCAACGAGCTCTGTCGGAATCGGCCCGTCTGAACACGGAGCTACGGCTGCTCAACGAGACCCTTGAACAGCGCATTCTGGATCGAACCCGGGAGCTTCAGACGGAGGTGGAGGAGCGGCGCAAGGCCGAAGCTGCCCTCGCGCAAGCTCAGAAGATGGAGGCGGTCGGACAGCTCACCGGCGGCATCGCGCACGATTTCAACAACCTCCTTCAGGTCGTCGTGGGCAACCTGGACATCCTGCAGAGGAACCTGCCGGAGGATGCCACCCGGCTCCGTCGCTCCGCCGACAATGCGATGAAAGGGGCCCGCAGGGCGGCCACGCTGACCCAGCGCCTTCTGGCGTTCTCGCGCCGGCAGCCCCTCGACCCCAAGCGGATCAACGTCAACGCGCTTGTGTCGGGCATGTCGGATCTTCTGCACCGCTCGCTCGGGGAAACCGTTGCCGTCGAGACCGTCGTGGCGGCGGGGCTATGGCCGGTCGAGGCGGATGGCAACCAGTTGGAAAACGCGGTGCTGAACCTCGCCGTCAATGCGCGGGACGCCATGCCGGAAGGCGGCAAGCTCACGATCGAAACCGCCAACACGATGCTCGATGAGGCATATGCGAGGGCGCACGCCGAGGTGCGTCCGGGTCAGTACGTCGCGATCTCCGTGTCGGACACAGGCGTCGGCATGGACCGGGAAACGGCGGAGCGCGTTTTCGAACCCTTCTTCACGACGAAGGAGGTCGGGAAAGGCACCGGCCTGGGGCTCAGCATGGTCTACGGCTTCGCCAAGCAGTCCGGAGGCCACGTCAACATCTATTCCGAGCCGGGCGTGGGCACGACGGTGAGGATCTACCTGCCGCGCCTGATCGGGGGCAGGTGCGAGGAGGATGTTTCCGAGCTGAACATGAACTCGGAGGGCGGGGGACAGGAGACCATCCTCGTCGTCGAGGACGACGAGGACGTTCGGGCCTACTCCGTGGAGACGCTGCGGGAGCTCGGGTATCAGGTCATCGAGGCACAGGACGGTCCCTCAGCGCTGCGGGTGCTGGAACGGCAGACCGCTGTGGACTTGCTGTTCACCGACGTGGTGCTGCCGAACGGCCTGAATGGGGAGCGCCTCGCCCGGGACGCGCGGGCGCTCCGGCCATGGATCAAGGTTTTGTTCACCACGGGCTATTCGCGTAACGCGATCGTCCACCACGGGCGGCTGGACGCCGGCGTGCAACTGATCGCGAAACCGTATTCGCATGCCGACCTGGCAACGAAGGTCAGGGACGTGCTGGACGGGCTCTGATCCGCAGCAGCCCCCGCCCGGCTTGGGAGCGGTCACACGGCTGCTTTCGGGACCGGCGCTTCGCACCACAGGCAGCCGGGTGCTCCGGACCCGCCTCCGTCAGGCGGGCCCGAGCTCCGTTTCGGTCGTCCCGGGTCGGCCTTACTCGGCCGCTTGCAGGACCGGGGCCAGCGTCACGGCCCGGGGGTCCTGGTCGAAGGCGTCCGCGTAGCCGCGCGTCTCGATCTCACCGACCACCTTCATCAGGAGCCGCAGGCCCATCGGGGCGAGGGCCCGGCGCCACAGGCTGCCGGCGTCGTCGTCCGGGTAGACGAAGCACCATTCCTGCGCCGCGAGCTGACCCGCATCCATGCCGCCGGACAGGTGGTAGACGCTGCCCCCGGCGATGGGATCCTTTTCGCGCAAGGTCCACTCCACGGCCGCGATGCCGCGATGGCGCGGCAGCAGCGACGGGTGGTAGCCGATCGAGGCGATGCGCGCCTTGGCGCGGGCATCCTTGCTGACGAAGGCATGGGTGTGGGCTGCGACCAGCACGTCGACGCTGTCGGCCGGCAGATCGGAGGCCTCGACGCGGCGCGGCTCCGCCAGCACGGTCAGCGGCACGCCCGCCGCCCGGGCCGCCTTGGCCAGCGCATCTTCGCCGTTGGTTGCGGTCACCGACAGGTCGTGGCCCGCCTCCCGCAACAGGCGGAACATCTCGGCTCCAAACCACCGTGTCCCGACGAGTGCCACCTTCATCACGTGATTCCGCTTGCTCCAGATTGCGGCCGCACCATGCCGCAACTCGCCTGCCGAGGTCCATTCGGCGGGAGCCGGGATGCGACATCGCGGGCCGAAACGGTTCGGCGCGCGAGGGGTTGAATCCTGGCGTGAACGAAGGAGCCTTCGCATGAGACCGATATTGCTCGCGCTCGCCACCGCCGCCGCCGCCACGGTGGCCGCCCTCCCGGCCGCAGCGGCCGAGCCGCTCCGCACCCGGGTCTACGTGGCGCCCTACCTGGCCGGGCTCGATCCGGACGAGATCCAGGATTACCGGATGGAACAGCTCGAGCGCCGCCAGGAAATGCAGCGGGAGGCGCTGCGGATGCGCCAGCGGTCCGAACGGCGCTTCGTCGATCCCGACGCAGATTGACCGGGCCGCCCGGCCGACGTGCCGGGCCGGGCGTGACGCTGGGGCGCAAAACGCCTTCCCTGCTATTCAGGGCCCGACCGGCCGGGCCTAGGCCTGGGCCAGGCCGGGGCACAGCGAGACCCCTGCCGGGGGAGGACAGGAATGGTGGACGACGTGGACCGGCGCCTGGCGCAGGCAGACGGGCGCCTGGCCCAGAACGCGGAGACCACCAAGCGGGCGGCGGAGGCCACGGCCGGCGCCGCCGTGAAGGCCAAGACCGCGGCGGAACGGGCGACCGAACTCGCCGCCGACCGCACCCTGTTTGCGGCCGAGCGGACCTATGCCGCCTGGGTCCGGACCGGGCTCGTCGGCCTGGCCAGCGGCATCGGCTCAAACAAGCTGCTGGCGGGCGTCGTGCCCGGATGGATGATTCTCGGCACCGGCACGGTGCTGTTGTTGTTCTCGGCCTTTTGTTTCGGCGCCGGGGTCTGGCGGCAGCTCGTGATCGGCACCGCGCCGGCCGAACCTGGCATTCGGCGCATTCCGCCCGTGATCCTGGCGGTGGTGAACGGCTTTCTCGGGCTCGTCGCGCTCACGGCTCTGGTCGGGCTCTGGGTCGGGCCGGCAGGCTGAGCAGCGAGCGGCCGGGTCACGGTCCTGCCGCGGCGAACGCCCCACAGGCGAGGATCGGAGACCGGCCGCCCACCCGCTGAAGGGCGCTCGCGACGTCGTCGCGGATCCCGTTGAACGCGTAATGTGGATGGCTTTCGGGCACGAAAAGGTCCGGCAGGACGTGGTAGGGCGTCACGCCGCTGCGCAGGGCCCGGTCGTATTTCGTGCCGGGATCGGTCGAGCCGTGGCCGACGAGTTCGGCATAACCGCCGCCGATCTCGACCTCGGCTGGCTCTCCGGGCCCCTCGAAGCTCAGGTGGAGAAAGGTGGCGAGGCCGGAGACCGCAAAGCAGCTCAGCGGATCTGCCCGCCAGGCGAGGGCGGCGATCACGGCGTCCTCGCCGATGCTGAGCTCCGCGAAGCCCGGCAGGTGCAGCACCTCCTCCAGCACGTCGCGGCGAAGCCAGAGCATCTTCTCCTTGAAGGGCATGATGGGCGAGGCCCCGGCCACGAAGGGCTGAAAATCCAGCGCCCGAGCGGCCCCAAGCTTGACCGAATAGGCGCGGTGCCGCTGGTCGAGGAAGCGGCGGGCCGCGCGGCGCAGGTTCAGGTCGATCTCGGGGTCGGCCGTGTAGGTGCTGTCGTCGTCCATCAGCATGGCGAGCCGGTAGCTGCAGCCCGCATGGACGGCCGTGAACGCCGCCGCCGCGACCTCGCCGATGCAGCGGTGCGGGCGCGCCGCCGGCACGATCACCAGGCCCTGGGCCGCGATCAGCCCGGCGAAGTCCCCCTCCAGCGAGGCCAGCACCGCGGGTCCGTACCCTTGCGCGTAGACCCAGATGCAGCAGGACAGGCCCTCGCAGAGGAGCGCCGGCCGGTAATGGTGCGCGAGATCGGCGAGCAGCCGCCTGAGGCATGTCTCCCGACCGCGGCTGTAGATGATCACGGCGACGTCGCAGCCGATCGTGTGCAATGTTCGCCCCGCCCCGCCGCCGGGCGGTTTCGCCGCGGGCGCGACGCCACGTTGCCGGACCGGGCTCGGCCGGTCAAACGGCCAAGCTTGCGGGCCGCCCCGGCCTTGGGCCGGATCCCGGGTGCAAGGCCGGCGCGAACGTGCGAGACGATGCGCCGAAGAGGGCGCGGCACCCCGGGCCCGCCTGGACCATGGGTCGAGCATGGCCGACCACCAGCGCATCGAGATCACGCCGGAAATCCTGCTCCGGGCCTATGCGGCCGGCATCTTTCCGATGGCGGAGGGTGCCGACGACCCGGGCATCTACTGGGTCGAGCCGCAGCAGCGTGGCGTCTTTCCGCTTGATGCCCTGCACATCCCGCGTCGACTCGCCCGGACCGTCCGGCAGGACGTCTTCGAGATCCGGGTCGACACGGATTTCGAAGCGGTGATCGCCGGCTGCGCCTCGCCGGAGAACGGCCGCGGCCGAACCTGGATCAACCGGCGCATCCGCGATCTCTACGGGGCCCTGTTCGATCTCGGCTATTGCCACACCGTCGAGTGCTGGCAGGCCGGACGGCTCGTCGGCGGGCTCTACGGCATCAGCCTCGGGGCGGCCTTCTTCGGCGAATCGATGTTTCACCGCGCCCGCGACGCTTCCAAGGTGGCTTTCGTCCATCTCGCCGCCCGGCTGCGGCGGGGCGGTTTCCTGCTGCTGGACGCGCAATTCGTGACGGACCACCTCGCCACGCTCGGCGCCGTCGAGGTGGCGCGCCGGCACTATGCCGGAGACCTCGCGGCCGCGGTTGCGGCCGAGGCGGAATGGTGGTCGTGGCCCCAGGGGAGGGCGGTGAGCGGAGGCGAGGCGCTGCAGGCGTTGCGCGGCGGAGCCTGACCCGGCCCCGCGGCCGGGGTCCAGGCCTACCGGCCCGGGTTGAACCCGCCGTACTGCCCTTGCGGCTGGCCCTGGTTCGTCGGGTAGAATCGGCGGCTCGGCTGCTGGCTCGGCCGCACCTCGACCCCGCGCGGCGCGTCCACGTCGATCTGCCCCTGGGAGTTGCGGCGGGCCGTGCGGCCGCCGGTGGTCCCGCGCCGGGCGGGCTGCTGCGCCGTGGTGACGGGCGGCTCGTCATCCTTCTTGTCGGCAATGACCGCGGTGCCGCCTTTGCACTCGGTCAGCCAGACGTCGTAGACGGCGTGCTCGATCCCGTGCAGGCCGGGGCTCGCCGCGAACATCCAGCCGGAGAAGATGCGCCGGTACTGGTTGTCGAGCGTGACCTCGTCGACCTCGAGAAAGGCGTCCGTCTGCGGGCTTTCGGTCGGCGGGCGCGAGAAGCAGACCTTCGGGGTGATCTGCAGGGCGCCGAACTGCACCGTCTCGTCGACGGCCACCTCAAACGAGATGATCCGACCGGTGATCTTGTCGAGCCCGTTGAAGATGGCGGTCGGGTTCTTGATCTTGTCGGCAAGCGCCGGCCCGCTGAGGCAGATGCCGGCGAGCGTCAGAGCGAAGAGCCTGGAAGAGCGGATGCGCATGGGCCTGCTGTCGTGTGCTTCTGCCCGGGACGGCCCTAGCGCTTGATCTCGATCTCGAGGAACGCGAACGGGCCACCGGAGCCGTTGACGACGTTGTGTTCCACCCCCTCGGGACGAAAGTAAGGCTTGGCGAAGCCGAGCGGCGCCTCGTGCACGCCGCCGCCCGGTTCCTCGAGGATCAGCTTGCCGTCGGCCAGCGGAACGACGACGTAATCGTGTCCGTGTCGGTGCCAGCCCGTCTCCGCCCCCTCGGCGAAGCTCCACTTCGTCACCGCAACCTTGTCGTTGTCGACGAGGACCTCGGGTTCCGCCTTGGGCCGCGTCATGGTGCTCTCCCGGTCAGCCGCTGTGCTTCTGGAGGTCCAGGGCCTGGCCGTGCGTGCCAGGATGGGCCCTGGCTTTCGGCACGTCGCGGCCGTCCGGGGAGAGCCCCTCACGGTCGTGCCCGGACGACAAGGCGCCGTCGGGCGACCAGGCGACATAGTCGCCGGTCGCCGGGGGGCGACGACCGGAGGCTCGGGTCGAGCCCTGCGGCCGATAGGCCTGCGCGGTGCCGGTCATGTTGGGGAGGTGGCCGAGCTGCCAGTCGCGGGGCACGTAGCTCTCTTCCGACGGCGGCACGTCGACGGTGTGGGCGAGCCACCCGCGCCAGGAGGGCGGGATGCGGGACGGCTCGGCCTCCCCGGCATAGATGACCCACCGGCGCTCCGGCCCGACGGACGGGTCAATCACCGGCCCCATGGCCCGGTAATACACGTTGCCGAATTCGTCGGTCCCCACATGGGAGCCGTGCCGCCGGGTGTACCAGTAGGTGCCCCAGGTCTGGCCGTTCCACCAGGTGAAGGTGCGGGTCAGGAAATCGATCAGCTTCATGGCATATCCGCTGGCTCGGATAGGCCGATCCCGGCCGGCTGTCCAGGCGCGGATGCACGCGCCGTCCCCAGCCTCAGGCCGGCGGGCGGCAGAGGATCACGGTGAACGCGGTGTCGACCCGCCAGCGGAAGCGGCCGTCCACCAAGGTCAGTCGCCCGGACGGCGCCGGGCTCGTCCAGAGCCGCGCCGGATACCCCTCGGGCGCGGCGGCCCGTTGATCCCCCGGGGTGACGATCGCGGCCGGGCGGCGGGCATCGCCGCAGAAGGCTGTCACGGCGCCGGCGGACAGGACGACGTCCTCCGGCTGATGGGCGTCCCGGTCCCAGCCCCGCAGGTCGGCCGGGCGCAGCAATCCGGCTGCGAGCAGGGCGTCGACGCGGCTCTTCCATTCGAGGGCCAGCGGCCGGGAGAACAGGGCGGGCCCTTTTTGCAGAAGGCTGGCGAAGGCCGGGCGCCCGGCCCAGAACCACGGCTCGATGTCGCCACCGGCCCAAAACACCTCCCCGGGCGTCCCCTGGAGCAAACGCCGCAGCTCCGCCACCTGCGGCCCCGGGCCGAGCGCCCGCTGGTCGGGTTCGCGCGCGTCCCAGAGC
>NZ_JAQGKF010000250.1 GCF_028290205.1 Enterovirga sp.
CTCGCGCAGGAATCGCGGGGCTTCGCATTCAGAGTCGGCCAGCACCCTCACGCCTTTGGGGAGCGCCGGCAAAAGCTCCTGCTTCTCAACGGTACGACGCCGCCCAGATCGGTCGGCAAGTCATTGGCGGCTCTCACTTCGGAGACGCCACCGTGGTGAAGCTTGAGGGCGTAGACAGTGATGCCGCTCGCGTCACCTCCGCAGAGAAATCGATGACGAACTCGAAACCTGCCTGAGAGAGGGACGTTCCTCCACTCCTGCGCAGATCGCATCCTGCGCTTCCAAAGGGCTTCGCGGCAGTCGCCTAGCGCAGCGCCGTGCATTCTGCTCGCGGAACACGATCTACACAGAGTTCGGCAACTACTCCCTTGTTGGGCATCACCCAGAGCCAGAGTCGGTTGTCGAGGGGAAGCCATATCGGCCGATAAGAACAGACTGGAAAGACCACCGAAACGAAGAGATCATCGGGAATTGCGGCGGGTGCAACACGCCGCAGATCATCGATACCTTCAGAGTGCTATGTCCAGGCGTGTTTGCCGCGCTGTTTGGCGGACGTGATCCCTATTAGAGGGCGTAGGCTGCCGAGCTCGGGACTGCCACCGTTGCGGGTTGCAAGGCCCCTGCGTAGGCGGCGCCCCGATCCCCTTCAGATCAGGCGCGAAACTTCGTTCGGCTCCCTCGCCTGCCGCTCCTCCACGCCGGCCGAAACCTTGTCGACCAGGAGCGTGCCGGCCGGGGCGGGCCGCAGGAGGTGCTCGGCGCTCTGCTCGAGATCGAGCCATGTCGCCCAGTCGCGCCGGTCCAGAACCACCATCTGGCGGTCGTGGTAGGGCGCCGTGTCGGGGCCGGGCTCGCAGGTCAGCATGGTGAAGGCGGCCCCGTCGGCGGTCGGCCGCCACAGGCCGGCAATGCACAGCCAGGGCTCGTCCGCCTTGCGGAAGCGCCATTTGGTTTTCGGGTATTTGGTGCCGGTGAATTCGTAGAAGCCCGAGGCCGGAACCAGGCAGCGCCCGTGCGGAAACCGGCGCCCGTCGCTGCGGAAGTTGATCACGGGGCCGGCCCGGGGCCGCGGGGGCGGAAAGCCCCAGGGCAGCTGCAGCCATTCGGGGCCGCCCTCCGCCGCCCGAATCACGGGCGCGACGTCCGTGGGCTTGATGCTGTCGCGGGGCTCGAGATTGGGCGCAGCCTCGGGAAACTGGACCGGAATCTTCAGCTCGGCGAAGGCTTCCCGGTAGGCGTCATAGGCGATGTCGTTGGCGTAGTTGTTGCACATCGGCATCCCGTGCGGTGCGGCGGGCGGGCCGCGGGCCGCCCGCCGCCGAAGGGCAGGGCGGCGGCGCCCGCCCGGGCCTCCGAACTTGTGCAGCGGGCCGCCCGGCCTGTCACCCCGAGCCGCCGGACAGGCCGGTTCGGAGCCGTCAATTTGCATTGGACAGCCCCCGCCTCGGCCCGCTACGATGCCGGCAGGCGGGTGTAGTTCAATGGTAGAACGGCAGCTTCCCAAGCTGCATACGAGGGTTCGATTCCCTTCACCCGCTCCACTGCCGCGGCCCCGGAGCCGGTCGACCGCGCCGCTCCCGCACGACTCAACCCTTCGTTCAAGTTGACTTGGCAGCGACGGCCATGCTGCATGTCGGCCGCACCCGGGCTGCGGCGCAGGGTCGCGGATGAAACCGGGCTGATCCTGCATGGCAGATGACATCATTTTGTCGACCCAAGGTTTGGGCAAAGATTTCAAGGGCTTTACGGCCGTTGGGGAGGTCGAACTCAAGGTTAGGCGTGGGTCGATCCATGCACTGATCGGCCCGAATGGTGCCGGCAAGACGACCTGTTTCAATCTTCTGACGAAATTCTTGCAGCCGAGCCGCGGGTCCATCGTCTATAACGGCCGTGACATCACGGCCATGAAGCCCGCCGACGTGGCGCGGCTCGGGCTGGTTCGGTCGTTCCAGATCTCGGCCGTCTTCGGCCACATGACCGTGCTGGAGAATGTCCGCATCGCGCTGCAGCGGCGGCTGCGCGGCGACGGCTTCGACTTCTGGCGCTCCGAGACGGTGCTGCGCGAACTGAACGACGAGGCCATGGGCCTGATCGAGGCGGTCGGCCTGACCGGGCTCGCCGATGCGGTCGCCGTGGAGCTTCCCTACGGGCGCAAGCGCGCGCTGGAGATCGCCACCACGCTGGCTCTCGAGCCCGAGATGCTGCTGCTGGACGAGCCCATGGCCGGCATGGCGCATGAGGACGTCGACCGCACCTCCGCCCTGATCCGGCGGGTGTCTGCGAACCGCACCGTTCTTATGGTGGAGCACAATCTCTCCGTGGTGGCCTCGCTGTCGGACCGGATCACCGTGCTGGCGCGCGGCAATGTCCTGGCCGAAGGCGATTACGCCGCCGTCTCGAAGGACCCGCGCGTCGTGGAAGCTTACATCGGGGCTGGACATGCTTGACGCCCTCGAACGCTCGCCTGCCTCTCCGTCCCGGGCGGCCGCCACCCCGCTGCTGGCTGTCCGGAACCTCGAGGCCTGGTACGGCGAGAGCCACGTGCTGCACGGGGTGGCGTTCGACGTCGCCGAAGGCGAGGTCGTGACGCTGCTGGGCCGCAATGGCGCCGGCAAGACCACGACGCTGAAGTCGATCATCGGCATCATGGGCCGCCGCGCCGGCTCGGTGAGCTTCGCCGGCAAGGAGACGATCGGGCTGCCGTCGCGGCAGATCGCCCGTCTCGGCATCGCCTATGTGCCGGAGGAGCGCGGCATCTTCTCGAGCCTGTCGGTGACCGAGAACCTGACGCTGCCGCCGGTGATCAAGCCGGGCGGCATGACGACGGAGCAGGTCTACGAGATCTTCCCCAACCTGAAGGAGCGGGCTGCCAGCCAGGGCACGAAGCTGTCCGGCGGCGAACAGCAGATGCTCGCCATCGGCCGGATTTTGCGCACGGGCGCCAAGCTGCTGCTGCTGGACGAGCCGACCGAAGGTCTCGCCCCGGTGATCGTCCAGCAGATCGGGCGGACGATCCAGCGTCTCAAACGGGACGGCTTCACCATCGTCCTTGTGGAGCAGAACTTCCGGTTTGCTCAAACAGTGGCCGACCGGCATTATGTAGTCGAACAGGGGCGTGTCGTTGACATGATCCCGAACAGCGAGCTCGATGCAAACATCGGCAAGCTGCACACGTATCTCGGCGTCTAAGACCGGGAGACCAAGCCAGGGAGGAACCAGACATGAGAGCGAAGATCCTGCTCCTTGCGACGGCGGCCGCTATTACGGCCGGTGCCGCCCAGGCGCAAATCTCTGTGAAGCTCGGCGTGATGAACGACCGATCCGGCGTCTACTCGGATATCGGTGGCGAAGGCTCCGTCGTTGCGGCCCGGATGGCGATCGAGGACTTCAAGGCGGCGGAGAAGGGGATCAAGGTCGACGTCGTCTCGGCCGACCACCAGAACAAGCCCGATGTCGGGTCAAACCTCGCCCGGCAATGGTACGACCAGGACGGGGTCGACGTGATTCTGGACGTTCCGACCTCGTCGGTGGCGCTCGCTGTCCACCAGATCACGCGCGACAAGAACAAGATCTTCCTCAATTCGGGCGCGGCGACCTCCGATCTGACCGGCCCGTCCTGCTCGCCCAACACGGTGCACTGGGCCTACGACACCGTTCAGCTCGCCAATGTGACCGGCGGCGCCATGGTGAAGCAGGGGGGCGACAGCTGGTTCTTCCTCACGGCCGATTACGCGTTCGGCCACGCACTCGAGCGTGACACCACCGCGGTCGTCCTCAAGAACGGCGGCAAGGTCGTAGGCGCGGTGAAGACCCCGTTCCCGAGCAACGACTTCTCCTCGTTCCTGCTGCAGGCGCAGGCCTCCAAGGCCAAGGTGATCGGGCTCGCCAATGCCGGCGGCGACACCGTCAATTCCTTCAAGCAGGCGTCGGAATTCGGCATCACGCAGGGCG
>NZ_JAQGKF010000036.1 GCF_028290205.1 Enterovirga sp.
GCCCGCCATGGACCTCCGCGTGGCTTGCGCTACAAACGTTGGGCCAAGGAGGACGGCATGGCCCAGGCGTTCGCATCCACCGGAGACCTCGCCGACAGGGAGGGCTCGCTCGGCGAGATCGGGCCGGGACGCAGGTCGCAATTCGACGTTCACGGCCAGCCCTCGAATCCCGGCCGGGTTCACGGATGAGCGAGATGCGAGCCGATGTCGTCGTGGTCGGGCTCGGCGCGGTCGGGGCCGCAGCCCTCTACCAACTCGCCAAGCGCGGCGTCAGCGCGGTCGGGATCGACCGCTTCGCCCCGCCGCATACCATGGGGTCGAGCCATGGCGAGACCCGGATCACGCGCCAGGCCGTCGGGGAGGGGCGCAGCTACGTGCCCTTCGTGCTGCGCTCCCACGAGATCTGGCGCGAGCTGGAAGCCGAGACCGGCGAGGCGCTGTTCGCCGCCTGCGGCGCGGTGGTGATCGGGCCGGGCTCCGGTGACACCTCGCATCACGGACACAAGGATTTCGTGGGCCGCTCGGCCGACGCCGCCCGTGCCTTCGCGGTCCCACACGAGATGCTGGACGGCGCCGAGGTGGCGCGGCGCTTCCCCTATTTCGTCGGCCTGCGCGGCGACGAAATCGCCTATTACGAGCCGGGCGGCGGCTATGTCCGGCCGGAGCGCTGCGTCGCCGCGCAGCTCCGGCGCGCCGGCGAACTCGGCGCCGTGATCCGCACCGGCGAGACCGTGCGGGCCATCCGGCAGGACGGCCGGGGCGTCGCCGTCGAGACCGACCGCGGCACGGTGCGGGCCGGCCGGGCCATTTGTGCTGCCGGGGCCTGGAACGCGGCGCTGCTCGGCGCGCCCTTCGACCGGTTGCTCAAAGTGTCGCGCCAGGTGCTGCACTGGTTCGCGCTCGAGCCCGCCGCCGCGATGCCGGAGAACGGCCCGGTCTTCATCTGGATGCACGGGCGGGGCGATTCCGACTACCTCTACGGCTTTCCGCGCCTGGCCGGCGAGGGGAGCGTGAAGGTCGCGACCGAGCAATACGCAAGCGTGACCTCGCCCGAGACGGTGGACCGGCAGGTGTCACCGGCGGAATCGGCGGAGATGTTTGCCCGCCATGTCCGCGGCCGGATCGCAGGCGCGACCGGCGCCGTCGAGCGGACGGCGGCCTGCCTGTACACGGTCACGCCCGATCGCGGCTTCATCATCGACCAGCATCCGGACATGGACCGGGTCACGGCCGTCTCCGCCTGTTCGGGCCACGGCTTCAAGCATTCGGCCGGCATTGGCGAGGCTGTGGCGGTGCTGGCCGCCATGGGGCGCAGCCCGGTCGATCTCGCGCCGTTCCGGGTGTCGCGCTTCGGCTGAAACGCCCCGCATGTGCCGGCCCGTCTTGTGCGAACGGGTCGGGCTGTCACACACTGCTTCGCCGGACGCGGCCTCGCTCCCGGCGGCACAGGAGAGATCAGCCCATGTCGGTTTTTCGGACCGCACTCGCGGCCTCAGCCCTCGCGCTCGCGGCCGCCTTGCCGGCTGCTGCGGACGTGCTCGACACCATCAAGCAGCGCGGCACGCTGATTGTCGGCACCAAGGCCGATTACAAGCCGTTCGGCTTTCGCGACCCGTCGGGCGCCATCGTCGGCATCGAGCCCGACCTCGCCGGCGATCTGGCGAAGCGTCTCGGCGTGAAGCTCGAACTCGTGCCGGTCGTTTCCGCCAACCGCATCGAGTTTCTGAACCAGGGCAAGATCGACGTCATCATCGCGACGCTCTCCGACACGGCCGAGCGCCGCAAGGTCGTGCAGGGGATCGACCCGCCCTATTACTCCGATTTCGTGAACGTGCTCGTGGCGAAGAAGGCCAACATCACGAGCTGGGAGCAGCTGAAGGGAAAGCCGGTCTGCGGCACCACGGGCGCCTGGTACAATCGAGACGTCGCCCGCAATTACGGGCCTGAGATCGTCGCCTTCGACGGGTCCGAAAAGCCGCTCTTCGCTCTGAAACAGGGCAATTGCGTCGGCTACGTCTACGACCAGACCTTTATCCAGGGACGGTTGCTCGACGACGAGTGGAAGGCTGATTACGCGATGCCGCTCAAGGGCATCTTGGAAGCGCCCTGGATGATCGCGGTGGCCAAAAACAACCCCAAGCTCCAGGCCGAGATCGAAGCCGTCCAGAAGGACTGGTTCAAATCCGGGCTGATCGTCAGCACGGAAAAGAAGTGGGGCATCCAGCCGACCGAGTATTCGTTGAAGATGCACGAGACCAGCAAGGGCGCGGCTACGAATTGAGGGCGGTGCCGACCGGCGGGGCCCCTCGGCCGTGACACCAGGGTGGAGCCGCGGAGGTGTCCTCCCCTCCCGGGACGGGGGAGGGCGGCCGGGCCCTGCGCCGCGCGGGCGGTTCGGAGGGGGCGGAGCGCCCCTTCCGGCGCCCTCCGGGCGGGTCCCGTCAGGGCCACGAAGCGGCGGCAGCTCGCCCGCATGAATGCCGTCGCCGAGTTCTTCCGCAACCTGTACGAGGCGACCGGCCTCAACTTCACGGTCTTCTACGACCCCTACGACCGCGATCGCTACCTGCGCGGGGTCTGGACGACGATCTATCTCAGCGTCGTGTCGATCGGGCTCAGCATCGTGATCGGCGGGGTTGGCGCCTGGCTGCAGGGCTCGCCGGTGGCTCTGCTGCGGCGGCTGGTGAACGGCTTTGTGGTGGTGTTCCGCAACACCCCGCCGCTGGTGCAGATCTTCTTCTTCTATTTCGGCCTCGGCACGTTGCTGCCGGCGAGCTTCGACGCCTCGGGCCTGCGCCAGCCGCTGCTCAACAACGTGCAATGGGCCATCATCTCGCTGTCGCTCTTTGCCGGGGCCTTCAACGTCGAAATCTTCCGGTCCGGGATCGAGGCGGTGCCCCGCACCACGGTCGAGGCGGCCGAGGCGCTCGGCTACACGCGGCTCGGCGCCTACCTGTTCATCGTGCTGCCGCTGGCGCTGCGCGTCTGCCTCCCGTCCCTCAACAACAACCTCGTCAACCTGCTCAAGACGACGACGCTCGCCTACGCGATCGCGGTCCCGGAGACGCTCTACGCCATGAAGCAGATCTGGTCGGAATCGCAGAACGTGCCCGAGATGATGAGCGTGCTGCTGGCGACCTATATCGCGCTGGTCGGGCTCCTGGTCTGGATCATGCACCGGTGGGAGCGGGCGCTCGCCATCCCGGGTTACGGCCGATGAGGGGCGCGCTTCCCGTCCTGCTGCCGTTCCGGGCCCCAGAGCGCGGCCCGCCGACACTGACCCGGGCGCATCTCGTCATGCTCGCCGTCGCCCTCGCGGCGCTCGCGCCCGCCGCGCTCGCCCAGGCGTCCGGAGCCCCCCTCTCGCCGCTGGCCGTGGTCTGGAAGTGGACCCCGCTGCTGCTCGCCGGGTTCGGATTCAATCTCCTGATCTCCTTTGCCGCCATGGCGATCGGCACCGCGGCCGGGTTCGGGCTCGGCCTCGCCCAGCTCGGCTCCTCCCGGGTTCTGCGCGGGCTGGCCTGGGCGCTGACGCAGTTCTTTCGCAACTCGCCCTGGCTCGTGCTGCTCTTCTTCGCGATGTTTCTGATCCCGTTCCAGGTTCGGATCGGCGGGGTCACGATCCCGCTCCCCGATTGGCTGAAGGCCATCATCGGCTTCGCGCTGCCGGTGATGGCCAACGTCTCGGAAATCGTGCGCGGCGCAGTCCGGTCGGTGCCTACGCCGCAATGGGAATCGGCCGATTCCCTCGCCTTCACGCCGCGGCAGACGATGTGGATGATCATCCTGCCGCAATGCATCAAGCGCATGATACCGCCCTGGATGAACGTGTATTCCCTGATCACCATGGCGACCGTGCAGGCCTCCGTGGTCGGCGTCACCGAGATGCTGACCCTGACCGGCCAGGTTCATGCGGCCGAGGGCGGGCGGCCCGAACTGTTCGCCCCGCTCTACGGCTTCGCGCTTCTGTGCTTCTTCGTCTATTGCTACCCGATCGACCTCATGACGGCCCGGCTCGAACGCCGGTTCCAGGTCCGATGAGCGCCGCGGCCCCGACCTGGACGGCCGAGCGGCCGATCGTCGAACTGCACGACGTGCATAAATCGTTCGGCACCGTGGAGGTGCTGCGCGGCGTCTCGTTCTCCATGATGAAGGGCGAGGTGATCTGCGTGATCGGGCCCTCCGGCTCCGGCAAGTCGACCCTGATCCGCTGCATCAACGCGCTTGTGCCAATCAACCGGGGCTCGATCCGGGTCGAGGGGCAGGAGGTCAACGACCCCGCGCTGGACAAGCTCGCGCTGCGCCGCAAGGTCGGCATGGTGTTTCAGCAATACAACTTGTTTCCGCACAAGACGGCGCTGCAGAACATCATGATGGCGCCGCTTCACGTGCTGAAGCAGGACCGGCGCGAGGTGGAGGAGCGGGCGCGGCTGCTGATCCGCAAGGTGCGGCTCGACGGCAAGGAGGACAGCTACCCTGGTGAACTGTCCGGCGGTCAGCAGCAGCGGGTCGCCATTGCCCGCTCGCTCGCCATGCGGCCGCAGGTGATGCTGTTCGACGAGGTCACGGCGGCGCTGGATCCGGAGACCGTCAAGGAAGTGCTCAACACCATCCGGGAACTCGCCGAAGAGGGCATGACCTGCATCCTCGTCACGCACGAGATGGGGTTCGCCCGCGAGATCGCCGGCCACATCTACTTCACCGATCGCGGCGTGATCGTGGAGCACGGCCCGCCGGCCGAGTTCTTCGCCAGCCCGAAGGACGAGCGGACGCGCCAGTTCTTGTCGCAGATCCTCTGATCCGCCCGTGCTCCGGGGCAGGCGACGTGAAGCTGCTCCCAGTGGAGTGCCTCGTCGGGCCTGATGTGGGCTTCTCGCAGCCCCACCCCGGCGCGCTAGGAAAGTAATCTGGTGGGCTAAAGTCCTGATCAGCAACAAGATTCCGAATACAATTTCCTGTTGCTCTCCTCTGATATACCACATACCATGATCTTCAATGACGAGCGCAGGCACGTCGCCATGCGGTCGCAACGGAGAAAACGCATGGTCGGGTCACGTCTTGCGGGCGCCGTGCTGGCGCTGTCCACTGTTGTTGCCGCGGCTCCGGCGAACTCGGCCTGGCAGCCGACCAAGACGGTCGAGTTCATCGTTCCGGCCGGAACGGGGGGCGGCGCGGACCAGATGGCGCGCGTGATTCAGGGCATCGTGCAGAAGCACAATCTGATGCCGCAGGCGCTGGTGGTGATCAACAAATCCGGTGGCGCGGGCGCGGAAGGCTTCCTGGACGCCAAGGGCTCGGCCGCGAACCCGCACAAGATCATCATCACGCTCTCCAACCTGTTCACGACGCCGCTCGCGACTGGCGTTCCGTTCAGCTGGGAGGACATGACGCCGGTCGCCATGCTGGCGCTGGACGAGTTCGTCCTGTGGGTGAACAACAAGTCGCCCTACAAGACCGCCAAGGACTACGTGGACGCCGCCAAGGCCGGCGGACCCAGCCAGTTCAAGATGGGCGGCACCGGCTCCAAGCAGGAAGACCAGATCATCACCGCGGCGCTGGAACAGGCCACCGGCGCCAAGTTCACTTACGTGCCCTACAAGGGCGGCGGCGACGTCGCGGCCCAGCTCGTCGGCGGCCACGTCACCTCCTCGGTCAACAACCCGATTGAGGCGGTGGCGCAGTGGCGGGCCAACGAGCTGCGGCCCCTTTGCGTGTTCGATTCCAAGCGCATCCCGCCATCGCCGCCTCTCGGCGACGGCAAGACCTGGAGCGACGTGCCGACCTGCAAGGAATCCGGGGTCGACATCGAATACCTGATGCTGCGCGGCATCTTCATGCCGCCAAAGGTCAGCGCCGAGCAGGTCTCCTACTACGTAGAGCTGTTCAAGAAGGTGCGCGAGACGCCGGAGTGGAAGGACTTCATGGAGAAGGGCGCCTTCAACACCACCTTCATGTCCGGCGACGAGTACAAGGCCTGGGTGAAAAAGGCCGCCGAGGAGCACAAGGTCCTGATGGAAAAGGCCGGGTTCGTCGCCAAGCGGTGAGCGCGAGGGGCACGCAAGCTCGGGGGCGGACGCGATGGCGGATGGATCAGGTTCGCGCGAGGAGACCGTCTCCACGCGCGCCATGGAGCTGGTGGTCGCGGGTCTGTTCGCGGGGCTCGCCTCTCTCGTGATGTACGAGAACTGGCGCATCGGAGCCCGCTGGGGCGAGGATGGACCGGGCGCGGGCTACTTCCCCTTCTATGTCGGGCTCATCATGCTGCTCGCGAGCCTCGGCACGATCGCGCGCACCCTTCTTGCGAGCGAGCCCGACACGTCGAACTTCGTGGAGCGATCGCAGCTGAAGCTGGTTCTGCAGGTGCTCGTGCCGACGATCGTCTTCGTCGGCGCCATCTTCTTCCTGGGTATCTACGTGGCGGCCGCGATCTTCATCGCCTTCTTCATGGTGTGGCTGGGCAAGTACCCGCTCGCCAAGGTCGCCCCGATCGCGATCCTGGTGCCCGTGGCTTTGTTTCTGATGTTCGAGGTCTGGTTCAAGGTGCCGCTGCCCAAGGGGCCGCTCGAAGCCGCCCTGGGCTATTGAGGGGGCACGAGACCGTCACGTCACAGACGTCGGTAGCCCCGACCAGGGGCGGCGACGCGGGAGGTCCCGGTGGAAGCGTTCACGTCCCTGATCCACGGCTTCGGCGTGCTCGCCGACCCGATGAACATCGTCTACATGTTTGTCGGCATTCTGCTTGGCGTGCTGATCGGGGTCCTGCCCGGGCTCGGCGGTGCCAACGGGGTCGCGATCCTGCTGCCCCTGACCTTCAGCATGTCGCCGACCTCGGCCATCATCATGCTGTCCTCCATCTACTGGGGGGCCCTGTTCGGCGGCGCCATCACGTCCATCCTGTTCAACATCCCGGGAGAGCCCTGGTCGGTCGCGACCACCTTCGACGGCTACCCCATGGCCCAGAACGGCAAGGCGGGCGAGGCCCTCACGGCCGCCTTCACGGGGTCCTTCGTGGGCGCCTTCGTGGCCGTCCTGCTGCTCACCTTCCTGGCGCCGCTGATCGCCCGGTTCGCGCTCCGGTTCGGACCGGCCGAGTTCTTCTCGGTGTATCTTCTGACCTTCTGCTCCTTTGTCGGCATGGGAAAGGAGCCGGCCTTCAAGGTCCTGGTCGCGATGATGCTCGGCTTTGCACTGGCAGCGGTCGGGATCGACACCGTTACCGGGCAGCTCCGAATGACCTTCGGGTCGGTCGAGCTCCTTCGCGGGTTCGACTTCCTGGTCGCGGTGATCGGCCTGTTCGGGGTTGGTGAAATCCTCCTCACCATGGAAGAGGGCCTCGCCTTCAAGGGCACCCGGGCCA
>NZ_JAQGKF010000039.1 GCF_028290205.1 Enterovirga sp.
GCGCCCGCCCCGCCGCCCGTCATCCCTCCATCCCCGGACATCGTCGCCATGCGGGCGGCGCTGGACGGCAGCCGGCTCGAGATCGAGCAGGCGGAGGCGACGTTGCGCCGGCGCGACCTCACCTCCGAAGCTCTGCAGGACCTGCGACTCCGTCTTGACCCCGTGGCCGAGCGCCTGCGCGAGCACATCGCCGAGATCGACCCCAAGCTCGAAGCGGCCCGCGCCCAGCTCGCGCAACTCGGCCCAAAGCCGGAGGAGGGTGCGCCGGCTGAGGGGCCGGAGGTCGCCCGCAACCGGCTCGAACGGGACGCGCTCGTGGGGCATCTCGACGAGGTCAACCGCCTCGCCCGAACCCTCCTGGTTCAAGCCGAGCAGCTGACGTCCCTGATCAGTGACCGGCGGCGCTCGGCCTTCGCCAGCGCGCTGTTCGAGCGCAGCTACAGCCTGGTGAGCCCGGACCTTTGGCTGACCGTCGCGTCCTCGCTGCCGCGCGACGTGCGGGCTCTGCAATTCCAGGGCGAGAACCTGTGGAGCCGCCTGGAATCGCGCTCCACGCCGTGGGTGCTGACGGCGCTCGGCCTCGCGATCGGCATTGGAGCGGCGCTGCACATCGCGCGCCGGCAGCTCGTGCCCCGCCTGGTACACCGCGATCCCACGGCGGCCGGAATCAGCCCCTTCCGCAAGCTTCTCGCTGCGCTCGCGATCCTGGTGGTCGAGACGGTTCCGGCCGTGGCCGGCAGCCTTCTGATCTACTTCGCGTTCAACGCGCTCGACGTGCTGCCGCGGCGCCTGCTCGACGTGGCCGACGCCCTTCTGACCGGCCTCGTCGTGCTGGCCTTCCTGCAGGGTCTGGTTCAGGCCCTGTTCGCGCCCAACCGGGCCGCCTGGCGGCTCATCGACGTCCCGGACACGGTCGCGAGCTCGCTGTTCTCGCTCGGCATCCTGTTCGGAACCGTGCTGGTGATCGGCCGCACGCTGGACGCCGTGAACCAGGCCATCGCGGCGGGCCTCGCGCTCACCGTCGCCACCAAAGGGGTGACGGCCGTGGTGGCGGCCGGGACCCTGGCCGTGCTGCTGCTGCGGCTGGCCGAACGCAGCAACGATGGCGATGAGGCCTGCCTCGGGCCGTATATTCCGTCGGGGCCGGCCATCGCGGGCCCGATCCGCATGGTGGGCTGGCTGCTGGTCGGCCTCGCCGTCGCGGCGGTGCTCGGCGGCTATGTCGCCTTTGCGTCGTTTCTGGTCGATCAGATCGTCTGGCTGACCGCGCTCGCCGGCCTGCTCTACCTCGCCTTCGCGGCCTGCGACACGTTTCTGGGGGGCACGCTTCGGGACAACAGCCGGATCTCGACCCTCCTCCAGACCAATCTCGGCCTGCGACGCAAATCGCTGCAGCAGCTCGGCGTGCTGCTGAGTGGGGTCGGCCGGCTGGTTCTCGCAATTGTGGCCACCCTGCTGGCGCTTGCCCCCTGGGGCATCGAATCCGGCGACTTCGCCTCGACCTTCCGGGCCGCCTTCTTCGGCTTCAAGGTCGGCGACGTCACCATCTCGCTCTCGACCATCATCGCGGCCCTGGCCCTCTTCTTCGGCGTGATCGCCTTCAGCCGGCTCATCCAGCGCTGGCTAACGGGAACCTTCCTGCCGACGACCGACCTCGACGCCGGGCTGCGGAATTCGGTCGGGACCGCGACGGGGTATCTCGGCTTCTTCGCGGCCGCCGCGGCGGCGTTCAGCTATCTCGGTCTGTCGCTCGAAAAGATCGCCATCGTGGCCGGCGCGCTGTCGGTGGGCATCGGCTTCGGCCTGCAATCCATCGTCAACAATTTCGTATCGGGCCTGATCCTGCTCTGGGAGCGGCCGATCCGGGTCGGCGATCTCGTGGTGGTCGGCGACGGCGAGGGCTACGTGCGGCGCATCAGCGTGCGGGCGACGGAAATCGAGACCTTCGATCGGGCCACCATCGTGGTGCCGAACTCCAACCTGATCTCAGGTGTGGTGAAAAACCGGGTCCGCAACGACGCGACCGGCCGGGTGGTGCTTCCGGTCAACGTGCTCCGCAACCAGGATCCGGCCCGCGCCGCGGAGCTGCTGCTGGCCTGCGCCAACGATCATCCCGACGTGCTCAAGGAGCCGCCCTCCCGGGTGATCTTCAAGAAGATCGGGGACACCTGGCTGGAATTCGATCTCGTCTGCTACGTGGACGATGTGACCAAGCAGCTCCGGGTGCAGAGCGACCTCAACTTCGCGCTGTTCGGCACGCTGGTCCGGGAGGGCATCCTGCCGCCCCTGGGCCCGGGCGCGATGAATGTGGGCGGGCTGGAACCGGTGCAAGCAGCGCTGAAGCAGATCGCCGACGCCATCGGCGCCGCGTCCCCGAACGCCGCGCCGGGCTCGGCGGTCCCGGCTCCGGTCAGGGCTTCGCCGTGACCGGGATGGGCGGCGGCTCGTTCATCAGGGTCACGGTCACCCGCCGGTTGGCCGCGATATAGGGGTTGTCCGGAAACATCGGGTCCACATCGGCCTTGCCGGCCACCACGGCGAAGCGGTCGTCCGGAATGCCTTGCGAGGCCAGGATCTCGCGCACCACGGCGGCGCGGCCCGCGGAGAGTTCCCACGGCGGCCCCTCCGGCCGCTGGCCCGGCCGCATCGCGGCCGTGTGGCCGGTCACCGAGATGCGCTGGCCCACCCGCCGAAGCGTCGGGGCGATCCCTTCCAGCACCAGCCGCGTCCGGTCATAGGGCTGCGTCGAGCCGGAGCCGAACATGGCGCGGCCATCCTGGTCGACCAGCGAGACGTTGAGCCCCTCCTTGGTCTCCTCGACGATGATGTGCTTGGACAGCTCGGCGATCTCCGGCAGGGCCTGAAGGGCCTGGCGCAAAGACGCGGCCGCGAGCGCGAAACCGAAGGTCTTCGCCGGGGTCGGATCACCTTCCATCTCGGCATTGTTGGCGGGCGAGGAGGGCCGGTCCGTCGCCTGTTCCGGCGGTGCCTTGCGGGCGTTGCGGAGCTTGTCGCGGGTGGGCACGCCCTCCTGCTCGACCACGCCGGCGTAGCGGCTCTCCTTGGTCGACCCGAAGGCGTCACGCATCGAGCCGGCGACGAGCTGCAGCTTCTTCTGGTCCTGGGTCGAATAGGCCGCGATCATGACGAAGAAGCTCATCAGGAGCGCCATCAGATCGGCAAAGGTCACGAACCAGCCGTGTCCGCCCTCGTGGCCGCCGCCCTTCTTTCGCCGGGCCACCTCCGACCCCCGTCAGGCCGCCTCGGCCAATTCGTGCCGGGTGTGCTCGGGCAGGTAGGCGACCAGCATCTCGCGGATCAGCGACGGGCTCTTCGCGTCGCGCAGCAGCAGCACGCCGTCGATGATGAGGGTGCGGGACAGGTCCTCCTCCTCCTTCTTGACGTGCAGCTTGTCGGCGATCGGGAGGCAGATCATGTTGGCGATCAGGGCGCCATAGAGGGTCGCCAAGAGGGCCGTCGCCATGGCCGGGCCGAGCTTGGACGGGTCCGACATGTTGGCGAACATCGTCACCATGCCCAGGATGGTGCCGATCATGCCCCAGGCCGGCGCGCAATCGCCGTAGGCGCGATACACCTTCGACCCCTCGTCCAGATGCTGGAGAAAGATGTCGCGGTCGCATTCCATGGTGGTGCGGATGAACTCCTTGTCGTAGCCGTCAACGAGGTAGCGCACGCCCTGGGCCAGGAAGGGGTCGGAGATCTCCACCGACTCGAGGGCCATCGGGCCGCCCTTGCGCATCAGGTCGGCGATCCGGGTCAGTTCCTCGATGAGGTCGCGCGGTTGCAGGGTGCGGCCGCCGAAGGCAAACCGGAGGCCCATCGGCAGGCCGTGGGCGATCACCGAGAAGGGAAAGCGCGTCATGGTGGCGGCCGTGGCGCCGCCGAAGATCACGATCACCGCGTGCTTGTCGTAATAGGCGGCGAAGTTGCCGCCATCGATCATGATGAGGCCCACAATCACGGCCACGCCGCCGAGCAATCCAGCGCCGGTTGCGATATCCATGGTGCCCGGCGTCCCGCTCGCCCCGACGGAGGCGCTACCTCGCCAGAAGCTAGAGGGCCGCCCTGAAGGAAGCGTTAAGCATGGCCGAGACGCGCCCGGGCGGCGGTGGCTGCCTCAGCCGTCGTTCCAGGCCGCAAGAGCCGCCTCGACGCCGGCCCCGGCGGGCGTGCCGAACCCTTCCGCCCGCAGCACCGCCTCGAGCGCGCCGAGCGTGATCAGCACCTTGTGCTTCCTGGCGTTGTAGCCCATCGCGCCGATGCGCCAGACGCGGCCGGCGAGCGGGCCGAAGGCGGTGCCGATCTCGATCTCGAAATCCTCCCGCATCCGCCGCCGCACCGCCTCGCCGTCCACCCCCTCGGGGATCACGATCGCCGTGACGTTGCTCATGCGGTAGCGGTCGTCGCCAAACACCGTCAGCCCGAGCGCACGGGCCCCGGCCGTGACGGCGCGGCCCGCAGCGGCGTGGCGGGCGGCGCGGGCCGCCAGCCCCTCCTCCAACACCACGCGCGCGCATTCCCGGGCGCCATACAGCATGGTGGTCGCCTCGGTGTGGTGGTTGAGGCGCTTCTCGGACCAGTAATCCATGACCATGGCGAGGTCGAAGTAATTGGCCCCGATGCGGAGGCCGGTGCCGTCCTGGATGTCGTCGCGCCGGATGCCCTTTTCCACATGCCGCCGGGAGAAGATGCGCGCCGCGGCCGCCTCCGACACGGTGATCGGCGCGGAGCCGGACGGGCCGCCCAGGCATTTCTGCAATCCGCCCGTCACGACGTCGACACCCCAGCGGTCGGCCGCGATCTCCATGCCGCCAATGGTAGCGGTCGCGTCCACGTAGGAGAGGGCGCCCGCCTCCTGGCAGATCCGGCCGAGCCCTTCCAGCGGCTGCGCCATGGTGGTCGACGTGTCACCGTGCACCGTGGCCACGACCTTCGGCCGGACCCGGGCGACCGCGGCCTCCACGGCTTCGCGCGGCACCACCTCGCCCCAAGGCGCGTCCACGGACGAGACCTCGGCCCCGATCCGCTCCAAAATCTCCTTCAGCAGGGCCCCGAAGCGGCCGAAATCGAGCACGAGAACGCGGTCGCCCGGTGCCACGAGGCTGACCAGCGCGGCCTCGATCCCGGCTCTGGCGGTTCCGTTGACCAGAAAGGTCCAGCGGTTCTCCGTGCCGAAGATCGGCCTGTACAGCGCCATCACCTCGTTCATGTAGGCCGTCATCTCGGGATCGAACTGCCCGAGAAGATCGGCCGACATGGCCCGCAGCACCCGGGGATGGGCGTTCACCGGCCCCGGCCCCATGAGGAGCCGCTGCGGCGGATCGAGATCACCGAAACGCGTCACGACGCCCTCCCCTTGGGGCGCCCGCGCGCCCTCCCGGATCCTCGTCATTCATGTCATGGTGAGCCATGAGCGGCCACCCGGATGGCGACACATTCCTGGCAGAGGTTCCGACCTTCGCGAGCTTCGCCCAGATCGCCGACACTTCGCTCTACAGGCCGGTCCCGCAGGACTGGACCATCGGCCTCGCCGACGTGGTGCAATCCACCACCGCGATCGAGGCCGGCCGCTACAAGGCCGTCAACATGGCCGGCGCGGCCGTGATTTCCGCCGTTTCCAACGCGCTCGGCCACGGCCGCTTTCCGTTCGTCTTCGGGGGCGACGGCGCGAGTTTCGCCGTGCCGCCGGGCTGGGCCGAGGCGGCCGAGCGCGCCCTCGCCGCAACGGCCACCTTTGTGCGCGAGGAGATGGCGCTTGAGCTGCGGATCGCGGCGGTTCCGGTGGCGGCGATCCGGGCGGCGGGGCGCGATCTGACCCTCGCCCGCTTCCAGGTCTCGCCGCATGTCGCCTACGCCATGTTCGCCGGCGGAGGGCTCGCCTGGGCCGAGGACGAGATGAAGCGCGGCCGGTTCGCCTTGCCGGCCGCGCCCGCGGGCAGCCGGCCCGACCTGGCCGGGTTGTCCTGCCGCTTCGACGAGATCCCGGCCCGGCGGGGCGTGATCCTGTCCGTGATCGTGCGGCCGGCGGCGGGTGGCGGTGCCGGCCCGTACCGGGATCTGCTGACCGAGGTGGTCGGGCTGGTGGAGGCCAGCCAGGACATGGCCCGTCCGGTGCCGGAGGCCGGGCCGCCGCTCGTCTGGTCGCGCGCCGGGCGGGACTTCGAGGCAAGGGCCAGCCGGAAGCCGGGCCAGGGCCTCGGGGGACGCCGGCTCCGGCTCGCCGTGGGCCACGCCATCAGCTCCGCCATCCTGAGATACCGGATCCCGATCGGGGGCTTCGACCCGGCCCGCTACCTGGCCGAACTCGTGGTGAATTCCGATTACCGCAAATATGACGACGGCCTGCGCATGACGATCGATTGCGCGCCGGAGCTGGCCGACCGGGTCGAGGCCCGGCTTGTGCGGGCCGCCGCCGAAGGGGTGGCGGTGTACGGTCTGCACAGGCAGAAGGCGGCCCTGATGACCTGCTTCACCCCCTCCCCGACCGAGAGCAACCACCTGCATTTCATCGACGGCGCGGCCGGCGGCTACGCGGCCGCCGCCAGCAGCCTCAAAATGGGCGAGGCGTCATGAGCCGAGCCTCGGGCTGGCCTGCGGACCTCGGCCGACGCCGCCTCATCATGGGCATCCTCAACGTCACGCCGGATTCGTTCTCGGATGGCGGGCTGTTCGGGGCGGCCGAGGAGGCCGTCCGACACGGGCTGGCGCTGGAGGCCGAGGGCGCCGACATCCTGGACATTGGCGGCGAGTCGACGCGGCCCGGCCACCGGCCCGTCCCGGCCGACGAGGAGCAGGCCCGCATCCTGCCGGCCATCCGGGCCCTCGCCCCGCGCCTCGCGGTGCCGATCTCCGTCGACACCTACAAGGCCGCCACCGCCCGGGCGGCGCTGGAGGCCGGCGCCCGCATCGTCAACGACGTCTGGGGGCTGCAGCGCGACCCCGACATCGCCAGCGTGGCGGCCGCCCACGGCGCGCCCGTGATCGTGATGCACAACCGCGAGGTCGCGGATCCCGCGCTCGACATCCTGGACGAGATGCGGCGCTTCTTCGACCGCTCCCTCGCCATCGCCCGTCGGGCCGGCATTCCCGATCGGGACATCGCGCTCGATCCCGGGATCGGCTTCGGCAAGAGCCCGGCCCAGCATCTCGAGGCGCTGCGGCGGCTGCCCGAGCTCAAGGCGCTCGGCTTCCCGATCCTGGTCGGCGCCTCCCGGAAATCGCTTCTCGGCCGCATTGCCGGGCGCGAGACGGCGCCGCGCGACCGCCTGCACGGCTCCGTGGCCGCGCATGTCTTGGCCGCGACGCTCGGGGCGGACATCCTGCGGGTCCATGACGTGGCGCCGCATGTCGAGGCCCTGAGGGTCGTCGACGCCGTGCTGGGAGGTGCCTGATGAGCCGCGACCGCATGCTGGTCGAGCGGATCGCCGTGTTCGCCCATCACGGCGTGCTGCCGGAGGAGGAGCGGATGGGGCAGCGGTTCATGGTGTCGCTCGCGGCGCGGCTCGACCTGGCACCGGCCGGACGCTCCGACGACCTCGCGCGGTCTGTGAACTACGCCGAACTCGTCGACCTGGCGGTCCGGGTCGCGACCGGGCGGCGTTTCCGGCTGATCGAGGCGCTGGCCGAGGCGATCGCGGCCGAGGTGCTGGCCGCGTTCCCGCCGATCGAGGAGATCACGGTGCGGATCGACAAGCCCAGCGCGCCCGTGTCCGCGATCACAGACGGCATCGCCGTCGAAATCACGCGGGGCCGCGGTGAATGAGGCGCGGGCCTGGCTCGGCCTCGGCAGCAACCTGGGCGACCGCGCCGCGCTGATCGGCGAGGCGATCGCGCGGCTGAACAGGGCGCCGGGCCTGCGCGTGGTGGCCCGGTCGGGCCTCTACCGCACGCCGCCCTGGGGCGAGGCCGACCAGCCCGATTTCCTGAACGCCGCCGTCGAGGTCGTGACGGCGCTGCCGCCGCACGACCTGCTCGGGGCCTGCCAGGAGGTCGAGCGCGCGCTCGGCCGCGTCCGGACGCGGCGCTGGGGCCCGCGCACCATCGACCTCGACATCCTCCACATGGAGGGCATCGCCCTGGCGTCCGGGCCTCTCGTGCTGCCGCATCCGCATTGGCGCGACCGGGCCTTCGTGCTCGTGCCGCTGGCCGAGATCGCGCCCGACCTCGTCATCGCCGGCATCCGTGTCGGCGACGCGCTCGCCGCGACGGAACGGGCCGGCATCGCCCGGGTCGAGGACGGAGGACCGCCCGCATGACCGTGCCGCTGCTGGACGAAGCCGCCATTGCCGGTCGGCTGCGCGAGCTGCCGGGCTGGACCCGGGAGGGCGTGGCCATCGCCCGGCTGGTGCGGCTCAAGGGCTTCGCCCGCCCGCTGCTGCTGGCCAACGCGGTCGGCCATCTGGCCGAGGCGGCGAACCACCATCCCGACCTCGCGGTCAGCTACGGATCTTTGCGCATCCGGCTGACCACGCACGACGCCGGCGGGCTGACGGACCGCGATTTCACCCTGGCCGCCCGCATCGAGGCGCTGCTCGACTGAGCGCCGGCGCGGGGCGGCGCGTCTACCAGGAGCCGTTGCCCGGGCGGGCGGCCAGCCAGAGGACGTGCCGGCGCCCGCTGCTGCCGTGGGCGTGCACGCGCTGCTCGTCCACGCTGAACCCGCAGCGTTGCAGGCGCGCCTTGAACTTGCGGTCTGGGGAGCCCGACCAGACGGCCAGGATGCCATGCGGCCGCAGCGCGAAACGGGCCCGGCCGAGGCCCCATTCGTCATAGAGCCGGTCGTTCGTGCGGCGGGTCAGCCCTTCAGGGCCATTGTCCACGTCGAGCAGGATGGCATCGAACTGCGCCGGGCCCGACTGGATGGTCCGGTTCACGTCCTCCACCCGCAATTCGACCCGGGGGTCATCGAGACTGCCGCCGAACACATGCGCCAGCGGGCCGCGCGCCCATGCGGCGACCGCGGGGACGAGCTCGGCCACGACCACCTTGCTGTTCGGGCCAAGCGCGTCCAGCGCCGCCTTGAGGGTGAAGCCCATGCCCAGCCCGCCGATCAGGATGCGGGCGCGCGACGGGTCGCGCAGGCGGGCGCAGGTCAGCGTGGCGAGCGCCTGTTCCGAACCGCGCCGGCGGTTGTTCATCAGCTCGGCCCGACCCACGAAGATGCAGAACTCGTCGCCGCGCTGCATCAGCCGCATGGGTTCCGGCTCGCCCGGAATGGCGGCGGTGTCGAGCTGAACCCAGGGTATCAAGACGGCGCTCCTGCCAAGATGGCGTCACGGCCGGACCGCTTGGGCCGCCGCGCGGCCGGGCGCAACCCCGCCCGGGCCCGCACCCTTCCGACACCCTCCGACTCACCCCATATTCGGGCATGGCCAAAGGTGTGAGACAGGGGGCCGGTGACGAGCCCCGCAAGGGTCGTGCGCGGGCAGAGCCCAGTAATACGCGGCCGGTGCTGAAGCCGCTCGACGCGCATCTCGCGGCGCTTCTCAGCCCGGGCGCGGGCCGATCGGACCTGCGCGGGGATGTCGCGACCGAGGAGAAGCCCTCCGGCCGGCGCCGGCGCGCGCCCGGCGGCTTGTCCGAGCCGCCTCAGGCCGCCTTCGATGCCGGGCCCGTCGAGGCGCTCGACCCGGGTCTCGCGGAGGTGTTCGGGCTCGAGGCCGGCGCTGCGACGCCGCTGGTCCAGGAGAGGCCGTCCGGCCCGGCCGGCCAGGCGAAGGCCCGCCGGACATCCGCGGCCGAGGACATCGCCGGGCCGACCTCCGGCGTCTCGGCCACCGTGGCGGCGCTCTCCTCCCTGCTGGAGAGCGGCAACCCGCTGTTTAAGAACGGTAAGCAATGGATCCCGCATCGCCCGCCCCGGCCGGAGAAATCCGAGGGTGGAATCCGGTTCAAGCTGGTCTCCGAGTATCAGCCCGCCGGCGACCAGCCGACCGCTATTGCGGAGCTCGTCGCGGGCGTGAACGCCCAGGAGCGCGACCAGGTGCTCCTCGGCGTCACCGGCTCCGGCAAGACCTACACCATGGCCCAGGTCATCGCAGCCACCAACCGGCCGGCGCTGATCCTCGCCCCCAACAAGACGCTGGCGGCGCAGCTCTACGGTGAGTTCAAGTCGTTCTTCCCCGAGAACGCAGTGGAGTATTTCGTCTCGTATTACGATTACTACCAGCCCGAGGCGTATGTGCCGCGGACGGACCTGTATATCGAGAAGGACTCGTCCATCAACGAGCAGATCGACCGCATGCGCCACTCGGCGACGCGGGCGCTGCTGGAGCGCGACGACGTCATCATCGTGGCCTCCGTGTCCTGCATCTACGGCATCGGCTCGGTCGAGACCTACACGGCCATGACCTTCGCCATCACGGTCGGGGAGCGGATCGAGCAGCGCCAGCTCATCGCCGACCTCGTGGCGCTCCAATACAAGCGCGTGCAGAACGATTTCCAGCGCGGCACCTTCCGGGTGCGGGGCGACACGATCGAGCTGTTTCCGGCCCACCTGGAGGACCGCGCCTGGCGCATCGGGCTGTTCGGCGACGAGGTGGAATCCATCGTCGAGTTCGACCCCCTGACGGGCCACAAGACGGCCGACCTGCGCTTCGTGAAGGTCTACGCCAACTCGCATTACGTGACGCCGCGGCCGACGCTGGTGCAATCGGTGAAGTCGATCAAGGAGGAGCTGCGCCAGCGCCTGGACGAGCTGAACCGCATGGGCCGGCTCCTGGAGGCGCAGCGGCTCGAGCAGCGCACCACCTTCGACATCGAGATGATCGAGGCGACCGGCGCCTGCGCCGGCATCGAGAACTATTCGCGCTACCTGACCGGCCGGCGCCCGGGCGAGCCGCCCCCGACCCTGTTCGAATACCTGCCGGACAACGCGCTCGTCTTCACCGACGAGAGCCACGTCACCCTGCCCCAGATCGGCGGCATGTATCGGGGCGACTTCCGCCGCAAGGCGACGCTCGCCGAATACGGCTTCCGGCTGCCCTCCTGCATGGACAACCGCCCGCTCCGCTTCGAGGAATGGGAGGCCATGCGGCCGCAGACGGTGCATGTCTCGGCGACGCCTGGCCCCTGGGAGATGGAGCGGGCGCAGGGCGTCTTCGTGGAGCAGGTGATCCGGCCGACCGGCCTCGTCGACCCGCCCGTCGAGGTGCGGCCCGCCCGCTCCCAGGTCGACGACGTGCTCGGCGAGATCCGCGAGATGGCGCAGCGCGGCTATCGCACGCTGGTCACGGTGCTGACCAAGCGCATGGCCGAGGACCTGACCGAGTACCTGCACGAGAACAAGGTGAGGGTGCGCTACATGCATTCCGACATCGACACGATCGAGCGCATCGAGATCATCCGCGACCTGCGGCTCGGGGCCTTCGACGTGCTGGTCGGGATCAACCTCCTGCGCGAAGGCCTCGACATCCCGGAATGCGCGCTGGTGGCAATCCTCGACGCGGACAAGGAGGGCTTTCTCCGCTCCGAGACCTCGCTCGTGCAGACGATCGGCCGGGCGGCCCGCAACGTCGACGGCAAGGTGATCCTCTACGCCGACAAGGTCACGGGCTCGATGGAGCGAGCCATGGCCGAAACGGAGCGGCGGCGCGAGAGGCAGCTCGCCTATAACCGCCAGCACGGCATCACGCCGGCCTCCATCAAGCGCGGCATCGCCGACATCCTGGACTCGGTCTACGAGCGCGACCACGTGCGGGTCGATACCGGCATGGCCGACCAGGCCCTGACCATCGGCCACAACCTCAAGGCCGTGATCGCCGACCTCGAAAAGCGCATGCGGGCGGCGGCGGCCGATCTCGATTTCGAGGAGGCGGCGCGGCTTCGCGACGAGCTGAAGCGCCTGCAGATGACCGAGCTGACGCTCGGCATCGACCCCAAGGCCTCGCAGGGCGAGGTCGAGCAGGCGGCGGGCCGCTATTCGGGCCCGCGCTCGGCCGGTCGGGCGACGCCGGTCGGCAAGGGCTTTCCGAAGCCGGGCCGCGACTCGGCCCCGCGCAAGCCGACGCTCGACGAGATGGGCCCCCATGCCCGCGAGCT
The DNA here is from genome assembly GCF_028290205.1 of Enterovirga sp. Lineage (GTDB taxonomy): Bacteria > Pseudomonadota > Alphaproteobacteria > Rhizobiales > Beijerinckiaceae > Enterovirga. The sequence continues at coordinate 12,061 of NZ_JAQGKF010000039.1, forward strand.
GCCGCTGCATGACGGCCCCGTGCCGGCCCGCCCCCTGCCCCGCTCGACGGGCGGGGTCGGTGGCGCCAAGGCGAAGTGGCGGGGCGGCGCCAAGCGGGGCTGAGCCGGCCGCCGCGTCAGGGCTCGGGCAGTTGCCCGCGCAGGTCGACCACGTGGCCGCCGCGGCTGAGGATCTTGAGAAAGGCCTCGATGGGGATTGGCAGCTCGATCTCCGCGAAGCCGGTCGGGTTCGGCGACGGGCCGAGTTCCGCCCCGGCGAGGTAGGACAAAGCCGTCCCGCCGCCCGGCTTGGCGGCCGCGCTCCAGGTGTTGGCGACCACCGTCCAGCCGCGATGCTCGAAAACCAGCGCCGTCATCGGCCCCTCCTGCGTCCGCGCCAGCTTGTCTCCGGCTCCCGTCAGCGGCTGAGGCCCGCGGCCTGGCGCAGGTAGCCGCGCGTCTCCGGGTCGGCGCGCCAGCCGGCTACGCGCTCGCAGACGAGTTGGGATGAGGGCGTGCTCCGGTAGCCCGCGAAGGCTCCGTCCAGGAAGCGCCGCCGAGTCATGGTGCGGGCGGGGCCGAGCCGGCGCGAGCGCGGGCTCAGAAACAGCGCGCTGCCCGGCACGCCGTAATATTCGGCGATCTCCGGATAGACGGGCCAGCAGCCGATCTCCCCCTGGTCGTCCGGCAGGTAGCTGTCGAGGTCGCAATCAGTGAACGGGATGCCGGCCCGCCGCAGCGCGAGGCGGGCGAGATCGGACAGCACATGCATCTTGGGGTGGTTGTCGCAATGCATGAAGCAGCCGCGCAGCGCCCAGCGCCGGATCTCCGCGTCGAGGTCCCAGCCGACCTCCTGGCCCAGCGTCCGCTGGCCGAGAACCGACCCGTCCCAGCCGTCCAGATAGCCCAGTCCGGCATAGACCTCGCCCCGGAACAGCCGCTCGGTCGCGTCGACGGACAGCCCCTCGAGATAGCCGAACAGGGCCAGGGCCGAATGCGAATGGCCCATCGGGCCGGTCAGCAGCCCCTTCAGATTCGGATCGGCGAGGTCACCGACGCGGACCTGGTCGGGGTGGAAGGCGGAGAAGACCACCGTGGGCAGCAGCTTGACGGCGGCGGCCGCGTGGAACTCCCCGGCGCCGCCGTCCGGAAAGGCCGGCAGGTAGGTGTTTGCGAAGACCACGTCGTGCCGGCCGGCCTCGGCGACGAGATCCGCCAGCCGGCGAAAGCGGCGCCTGAGGTGGAAGGCCGAGATGGTGGTCACCTCGGCCTCGGGCAGGAGGTAGCGCATGGCCCGGGCCACGGCCGCGCCCTGGCACACCCCGACCACCAGAATGCGCGGCGAGCCGGCGCGCGCGGCCGCCCGCCTGCCGAACGGCCCGGAATGCGCCGCCCGCAGCAGGCGCTGAAGCGCGTCACCCATCTGCATCGGATCGAGAGTCCCGGTCAGCTCCGGCCGCGAATCCGCACCCGGAGGCTGTCATAGGCGAACCCGTTGAACCGCGGCCAGGGCAGCAGCTCGGCCCGGGAGGCGGTCATCGCCCGGCCGGAGCACTCTGGGCCGCGGCCAGCGAGCCCACGGCGGCGGCAAGGCCGGCCGCCGCTGCGGTCCCGAGCCCCTTGCGGCGACTCACGGTTGTGTCGATCATCGGGCGTGACTCCGGGCGGTGTCGCGCCTTCAAGCACGCCTGCGCCGGGTCTGGCTACCTGCGCGGCCCGGGCGCGCCGTCACGCCGCGGGCCGCCCCGGGCCCCGGCTCAGAGGTCGCGGTCGCCTTCGAGATTGGTGATGACGCGCCGGTTCTGCGACTTGCAGGACAGGTCGGCGCAGTCGCGCACCAGCCGATCGCGACCATAGCCCTTGGAGGTCATGCGGTCGGGCGACACGCCCTGCTCCACGAGGTAGCTTCGGACCGCCTGGGCCCGCTTGGCCGAGACGGCCACGTTCGCCTCCTTGGATCCGGGATCGTCGGCGAAGCCCTGGATCTTCACCTTCCAGCGTGGATAGCGCTTCAGCCACTCGGCCTGCTTGTTCAGCGTCTCGCGAGCCACCGAGTCGAGCTCGGCCGACGCTTCCCGGAAATAGGTGCGGCGCCCGACATTGAGCACGAAATCCTCGCTGCCGCCGCCCGGCGTCTCCGTCCCGACCGCGATGGTTCCGGCCGGCAGGGGCCCGGGCCCCCGTGCCGTCTGCACCGTCTCAACGCAGCCCGCGAGCCCCAGCGCGGCCACGCCAACAGCGCCCACCGTTCCGGCGAGCCGCCTCAACCTCGATACCATGTCTCGCCCCCGTGGCGGCCGCCTCGCGGGCGGCCGTGTCGATTGATCTAGGTCGCGTCGCCCGAGCCGAGATGCCGAAGCACCAGCACGTTGGTGCCGATCGGGCACCGGCCGTACAGGTCCATGATGTCCTCGGTCAGCATGCGGATGCAGCCGGAGGAGCCATCCTGGCCGATCGACCAGGGCTCGTTCGTGCCGTGCAGGCGGTAGCCGGTGTCGCGGCCGTCGCGGCTGAGATAGAGGGCCCGCGCGCCCATCGGGTTGTCCGGGCCGCCCACCATGTGGCGCGGCAGGTCAGGCCGTCGCTTCAGCATCTCGGGCGGCGGCGTCCAGTCCGGCCACACGGCCCGACGCGTCACGGCCGCACGGCCGAACCACTGAAAGCCCTCGCGGCCGACGCCGACGCCGTAGCGAAGCGCCGTCTGGTTCTCGAAGATGACGTAGAGGAAGTGGTTCCGGGTATCGACCACGACCGTGCCCTGAGGCTCGTTCGAGGAATATGTCACCAGCTGCCGGTGCCACTGCCGGTCGACACGGGCCAGGTTGGTGGCGCGGTAGACCTTGCCGTGGTCCTCGACCTCCGGGCCGTAATAGGTGTTCCAATCCGCTGGCGAGTCCGCCTGCGCCGGGAGCGCGGCGGCTGCTCCGGCCGCGGCCAGGCCCGCCCCGAAGGCGCGTCGTGTGATCGTCATGATGTGCTCCCGAGCCGGCCTTGGCGTGCGTGGCGTCCCGGCGACCCTGCGCGGTCGCCGTTGTTCCGGACCTGGCCGGCGCTGTCTACGTGCCGGAGCCTGATTACCAGAGTATTTCCGTGTCTGTGCCCCGGCAGCCGCGACCGGACGACGCGAGCCCCCCGGCGGCCTGCCCTGATCGCCGGCCGGCGCCCCCTGCCTGTCAGGCCGGAGGCGGCAGGAAGTTCACGCCGTGCCGGGCGGACAGCTCCACCACCTTCTCGGGCACCTGCTCCGAAAGCGTGTGGATGCCCCAGAACAGGTCCGGCAGGCTGCCGGTCGGGGCCACCCAGAACAGGCATTTCGCCGGCGCGCCCGACTTGTTGAAGATGCCGTGCGGCTCGCCCCGGGGCAGCCGCACGGTGTCGCCCGCCTCGGCGCTGGTCTCGACGCCGTTTAGCCAGAAATCGAGCCGGCCTTCCAGGATGTACAGGTACTCGTCCTGTTCGGGGTGGGCGTGCGGCGGCACGAAGGTCCCGGGAGGGAAGGTCGCGTGCCAAGAGAACGACGCGTCGGTGACGCTCTTGGCCACATAGGTCTGGCCGAGAATGTTCCAGGCCGTGCCCTCGATGGACTCGTTTGCCCGCGTGATGCCGGCCGTCTCCACTCTCATGTCGCGCTCC
>NZ_JAQGKF010000040.1 GCF_028290205.1 Enterovirga sp.
TCCGTCCGGGCGCCCGGCGCCAGGCGGGGATCAGTCGGTGGCGGCAAGGCGCGGCCGGGCCGGACCGGCTCGTCCGGCGTGCGGGCCGCCTCGCGGCCGCGCGGCCTGGAATCGACGTCGATCTCGGGCCGGCGGCGCGGGCGCGGATCGTACGGCAGGGCCTCGGCCGGGAGGTCGCCGTAGCGCCGCGTCGGCCGGTCTTCGTCGTCGTCCTCCTCGAAGTCCCGAAAGCCGGGCCCGCCCAGAACCGTTCGGTTCAGGATCGCGCCCCGCACCGCGTCGACCACCAGCCGCAGGCGAACGTCGCCCGGCCCCCTCGCATCCACCGTGTAGAGGGTGCCCGAGAAATGCGGGCGGCCGATCACGTCGTAGCCCATGTCCTCCAGCCGATCGACGACCTGGCGCGAGCTCATGAGCCGCGGCCCGCCATAGGGGCTCGGACCGTAGAACGGCGCGGCCGGCGGCGGGGCGTTGTAGTAGCCGTAGCCCGGCGCGCCGTAGCCGCCGTAATACTGCGCTTCGGCGGGCCCTGGCGCCGCTGCAGCCCCGGCCAGGACAGCCGTCGAGGCCAGGAGGCGGAAAGGTCGGAACATCGCTGAACCTGTCGCTCAATTCACGGCCAGGGTGACTGCCGAATAGGGCGGGCCTGCGGCGGCACCGTTACGTTTCGGTCATGTTCCGATCCCGCCGGACGGCGCCGCGATCCGCAGCAGCGCGTCCACGTCGTCCGCCTCGGTCGCGAAGGAGGTCACGAGCCTCGCCAGGCTTTCGCCGGGCCCTACGGTGGTCTCCGGCGCAAGCGCCCGCCCGGACCAGGGATGGAACACGGCGCCCGCCTGACGGAGGCGGCGGTCGATCTCGTCCGGCAGGATGACGAACACCTCGTTCGCCTCGGTCGGCCAGGCCAGCCGGATCCCGGGCACGTGCCGCAGCCCCTCGGCCAGGCGCCCCGCCATCGCGTTCGCCTGGCGGGCATTCGCCAGCCAGTGGTCGTCCTGGAGGTAGCCGAGGAATTGCGCGGCGATGAGGCGAGCCTTGGACAGGGTGTGGCCGCCGCGCTTGCGGCGCTGGCCGAGCGTGCGGGCGAGCTTCGGGTCGAAACAGATCACGGCCTCGGCCGCCAAGCAGCCGTTCTTGGTGCCGCCAAAGGACAGGATGTCGATCCCGGCCCGCCAGGTCATCTCCGCGGCGGAGCAGCCGAGCGTCACCAGCGCGTTGGCCAAGCGCGCCCCGTCCATGTGCAGCACAAGACCGCGCGCGCGGCACACCGCCGACAGCGCCGCGATCTCCTCGGGCCGGTAGACGACGCCGGATTCAGTCGCCTGCGAGATCGACACGATCTCGGCCGGCATCTGCTTCTCGTGCCGGGGCAGTCCGTCGAGGGTGGCGGCCAGCCGCTCGGGATCGAGCTTGCAGCCGGTGCCGGGCAGCCCCAGCAGCTTGGCCCCGCCGGCGAAGAATTCGGGCGCGCCGCATTCGTCGTCGATGACGTGGGCCTCCTCATGGCACACGCACAGACCAAACGGCGACAGCGCGGCCGACAGCGCCAGCGCATTGGCGGCGGTTCCGGTCGCAACCGGGAACACGGCCACCTCGTGCTCGAACAGCGCCGCGAACGCATCGGCAAGGCGCCGGGTCAGCGGGTCGGCGCCATAGGAGGGCAGCGGGCCCGCATTACCGTCGACCAGCGCCCGGAGCACGGGCTCGCTCGCGCCCCAGACATTGTCGCTGGCGAAGTTGAGAAGGGCGGGCCGGCGGTCGCCTGAGGGCATCTGTGGTCTGATCCGGTGGAGGGCTGGGGAGGGAGCGGCGTACTGGGGCCGGCCGCGTCCGGTCGAACCTGCCGCGCGCCTCCGGGCCGCGCAAGGTCCCCCGGGAAACGCCCGGAGGCGGGGGCTGGCGAAGGGCCCTGCCCGTCGCTATATCCCGGAGGCGGGGCTGCGGGGCGCGTCAGGAGACATTATCCCCGGGGCCTTATCGATCTCAAAGGGGGCTGTCCCTGGTCTCGACCGTGGTCTTGGCCAACACGGCTCCCACCTACGTTGTAGGTTCCCGGGATCGATTTCCAACGGCTCTCGTGGCTCCGCACTTTTCCCCATGACCGCTTCCGACACCGACACCCTGAAGGCTCGCCTGCGTCAGGAGGGGTTCGCGCGCCGGGATGCGCTGGACAAGGCCTGGAGGTCCGAGGCGGCAAACCGGATCGCCGCCCTGGCGCTGGCCCTGCCGGAGGTGGCGGACGCGGAGCCGGTCGGCAGCTATTGGCCGATGCGCAGCGAGGTCGATCCGCGACCCATCATGACGGCGCTGGCCGAGCGGGGCCGCATCGTCGCCCTGTCCCAGATCATCCACCCTCACCTGTCCTGGCGCGAATGGCGGCCCGGCGACATGCTGGTCCATGGCGGGTTCGGCGTGCAGGAGCCCGGCCCCGACGCGGCCGAAGTGTTTCCGCACGTGCTGCTGGTGCCGCTCTGCGCCTTTGACCGCAGCGGCGGCCGCTTGGGCTATGGCAAGGGCCATTTCGACCGCGCCATCGCGACCCTCTCCGGCCGGCATCCGCTGCGCACCGTCGGGCTCGCCTTTGCTGTTCAGGAGATCGACCACGTGCCCCAGGACCCGCATGATCGGCGGCTGGATCTGATTGTGACGGAGCGCGAGGTGATCCGCCCGGCGCCCGGCGGAGCGGCCTGATGCGCATCCTCTTTCTCGGGGACGTGGTCGGGCGTCCCGGCCGGCGGGCCGTGACCGAGCGCCTGCCCGGCCTGCGCGAGCGCTGGCAGCTCGATGCCGTGGTCATCAACGGCGAGAATTCGGCCGGCGGCTTCGGCATCACGGAGGCGATCTGCGCGGAGCTTCTGGACGCCGGCGCCGACGCGGTCACGCTCGGCAACCACTCCTGGGACCAGCGCGAGGCGCTGGTCTTCATCGCCCGCCAGCCGCGGCTGATCCGGCCGTGCAACTTCCCGGCCGGCACCCCGGGCCGCGGCGCCAACCTCGTCGATCTGCGCGACGGCCGCCGTCTCCTGGTCGTGAACGCGCTCGGCCGGCTGTTCATGGAGGCCCTGGACGACCCCTTTTCGGCGCTCGACCGGGAGGTCGGGCTGTGCCCCCTGGCGCAGGTCGCCGACGCCATCCTGGTCGACATCCATGCCGAGGCGACCAGCGAGAAGCAGGCGGTCGGCTACAACTTGGACGGCCGCGTTTCCATGGTGGTCGGCACCCACACCCACGTGCCGACCGCGGATCACCGCATCCTGCCGGCCGGCACCGCCTACCTGTCCGACGCCGGCATGTGCGGCGATTACGAATCCATCCTCGGGCTGCAGCGCGAGGAGCCCATTCGGCGCTTCATCGAGAAGGTGCCGGGCGCCCGCGCCGAGGTCGCGACCGGCGAAGGCACGCTGTGCGGCTTCGCGGTCGAGACCGACGACGCGACCGGCCTTGCTGTCCGAGCCGCGGCCGTGCGGGTCGGTCCGACCCTCACCGAAAGCCTGCCCGCCTTCTGGGAATGACCCGGCGGGCCGCGCCGGCCTGCGCGCGCCTGCTGCGCCGCCGCGCCGATCCGCTATGATGCGGCCCGGGAAACAAACCGGGAGGGCTGCGCCGTGAACCAGATCGGGGCTTTCGAGACCTGTCGCG
>NZ_JAQGKF010000107.1 GCF_028290205.1 Enterovirga sp.
ACCCGAATGCGGTGCTCATCTCAGATGATCTCGAAATAGCGCTTCAGCTCCCAGTCGGAGACGTGGCGCAGGAACTGCCGCTCCTCCCATTCCCGGGTGGCGGCGAAATGGTCGACGAAGGTGTCGCCGAACAGGTCTCGGGCTTCGGCCGAGGCCCGAAGCCGGCCCGCCGCCTCGGTCAGCGTGCGGGGCAGTTGCAGGCTGTCGGGAAACGTCTGCAGGTAGGCGTTGCCGGTCGCGGCGGGCGCGGGCTCGATCCGGTTCTCGATGCCCCAGAGGGCGGCACCGAGCACGGCCGCGACGGCCAGATACGGGTTCGCATCCGCGCCCGGGATGCGGAATTCGACCCGCTGCGACTTGGCCGAGCCCATGATGGCCCGGATCGCCACCGTGCGGTTGTCGATCCCCCAGCTCGCGGCGGTGGGCGCCCAATAGCCGGGCACGAGGCGCCGGTAGGAATTGACGGTCGGGGCGACCATGGCGGTCAAGGCCGGCGCCAGGCGCTGGAGGCCGCCGATCGCGTGCCGCATCATGTCCGAGATCCCGTCCGCCGCAGCCTCGTCGCGGAACAGCGGGGCGCCGTCCGGGCCGGAGAGCGACAGGTGGACGTGACCGCCCTGCCCGGGCATCCCGCTTTCCCATTTGGCCATGAAACTGGCCATCAGGCCGCTGCGCTGGGCCAGCACCTTGGTGAAGGTCTTGAACAGCGCGCCCTTGTCGGCCGCCGCCAGGGCCCCGTCGACCCGGATCGCCGCTTCCAGGGCGCCCGGCCCGGTTTCCTCGTGCAGCCCCTCCAGCGGAAAGCCCATGCTGTCGCTGAGATCGAGAAGGCCGTGGTAGAAGCCGGTATTCACCGAGTTGCGGAGAACGGAATAGCCGAAATTGCCGCTGCCATGCGGGGTCGGCGCGCGAAAGTGCTTGCCGGCCAGGGAGGCGGCCGTCTCCTCCACGACCAGGAATTCGTATTCGCAGGCCGCCAGCGCCGACAGGCCGGCCTCTTCGGCCCGGGCCAGCACCCTCCGCAAGGCCGCGCGTGGGCAGATGGCCTCGTGCTCCCCCGAGAACTCCCCGAGAACGAACAGCGTGTTGTCCTCGAATGGCAGCTCGCGCCAGGTCTCGGGCAGGAGGCGGACCGGGGCGTCGCCATACCCCTTGTGCCAGCCGGTCACGGTGGTGTTGTCGTAGAGCTGGTCGTCGACGTCCCAGCCGAGAACGACGTCGCAGAAGCCGAAGCCGCCCTCCAGCGCCGACAGGAATTTGTCGCGCGCCATGTATTTGCCGTTCAGGACGCCATCGACGTCAAAGACGCCCACCTTGACGTGCCGGACCCCGCGCGAGTCCAGCAGCGTCTTGATCTCGTCGACAGCTTCCCGCCTGCTCATGCCGTTTTCGCCCGCCCTCGCCTGACCACGTTCTGCACGCGCCGGCCCCGCCCGCAAGATGCAGACCGGACGTCAGGCCGAACGGAGGCTCCGGGCGAAGCTCTTCAGTTCGCGGTCGAGCAGGCTTGCCTGGTCCGCGAGGCCGCCGGTGGTGGCCAAGACATCGTGGGCGGCGACCTGAAGCTTGGCCATGACAGGCCGGACCCGTTCCGCGGTCTGCTGCACGGAGGCGACCGCCTCCCGGGCGGCCTGCGTGTTGGACATGATCTCGGCCGCGGCGGCGGCCTGTTCGGTGATGGCGCCGGCCGTCACCACGGCGATGCCCTCGACCTGCTCAACCTGCCCGACGATGCCTGACAGGCCGGCCAGGGCCGCTCCGGAGGCGGCCTGCAGGCTGGCGATCTGAGCCGCCACGTCGCTGGTGGCCCGCGAGGTCTGGGTGGCCAGGTTCTTGACCTCCTGGGCCACCACCGCGAAGCCCCGGCCGGCCGCGCCGGCGCGCGCCGCCTCGATGGTGGCGTTGAGCGCGAGCAAATTCGTCTGCTCGGCGATGGCCGCGATGGTGGCCGCGATGCTCTCGATCTGCTTGGCGGTCGCGCTGAGCCCGGCCATGGCATCCCGCAACTGGCCGATGCCGGCGCTCGCCTTGCGCATGGTGCTCAGGCTCTCCTGCGCCAGGCTGTCGACCTGGCACACGGCCTGCGACATCTCCTCGGCGTCGGCGGCCGAGGAGCTCAAGGTGACGGAGCCGGAGCTCGCCACCACGGCCACGCCGGCGATCTCGCTGTCGGCGCCGTCCGCGATCCCGGCCATGTCGCGGGCGGTGCCGCCAATGGTCGCCGCGGCCGCCATCACGGAGGAGCCGACCGCGCCCGCCACCGCGGTGAACGCGTCCACGGCGGCGTCGAGCCGCGCCTGCCGGGCATCCACGGAGTGTCGGAGCTGGTTCTGCTCGAGTTGCAGGGCGCTGATCGCGTCCACGGCGAAATAGCTGAGCAGTTGTCCGCATTCCCGGGCGGTTGCCCGCCCGGACCAGGCGTGGCGGCGGCCGATCTCCTCGAACATCGCCCGCATGACGCTGGTGGCCGCCCCGAGATGGGAGCGTGCCCCGAAACCGAGCTCGGTTTCGGTCGTCAGGATCGCGTCCAGCCGGTCGCCATAATCGCCCTGGAGCCCGGCGGCCCCGAGGAGCTGGAGGAAATAGGCGGATTGCTCGTCGGCCAGCCTCTCACCGGACCGCTCGCCCCGCTCACGCAGGTCCGGGAGGTCGAGCCAAGCGCGGTAATAGCCCTCCAGCGCCGGCCGCACCTTGGCCGCCGCGGGGCGTTCCAGGGCGCGCACCAGCGCCCGCGTCTCGGGCGTGATCCCGAGCAAGTGGCACCGCGCGAGAACGTCTCGCTCGAACGTCATGATCCTATCCCGCTGCGTCCCAGCGAAGATCAGGCGCGCGGATCAAGGATCCCTTAACGTTGCCCCGCGGTCCGAACCTTGGGCTCATCTTGCGCCCGAAGGCCTGCCGCGAGGCAGCCGCCCCGTCAGACGATCAGGGACACCGCGTGCCCGCCATGCCGTTCCAGCCGGCGGGCGAGTTCGAGTTCCACCAGGACCAGTTGCACGCCCCGGATCGGGACGCCGGTCTGCCGGGCGAGGTCGTCGACGGAGATCGGCATGGCGCTCAGCGCCGCGATCACGCGCTCGCGGTCATCCGGCACGCGGCTGTCGGGCGGCGGCTGCACCTCTGTCCGGGGAGCGGCCGGGACGTCGTCGAGCTCGTCCCAGAGCGGTTCCTCGTCGGCCGAGAAGCCGCCCGGCTCCGGCTCCCGGTACAGTCCGGGCCTGGCCTGGGCGGGGGAGCGCACCAGCGGCTCGAGCACGTCCAGCACGTGCTGGGCGGCGCCGCAGAGCGTGGCGCCGGCCCGGATCAGGTCGTTGGTGCCTTCCGCCCGCGGGTCGAGGGGGGAGCCCGGAACGGCGAAAACCTCGCGGCCCTGTTCCAGCGCGAAACGGGCCGTGATGAGGGAGCCGGAACGCCGGGCGGCCTCCACGACCACGACGGCGAGCGCGAGCCCGGACACGATCCGGTTGCGGCGGGGAAAGTCGCGGCCGCGCGGCGACCAGCCGATCGGCATTTCCGACACGGCCGCCCCACCCTCCGCAAGCAGGCGCTCGAGCAGGGGACCGTTCTCGTCCGGGTAGACGCGGTCGTGGCCGCCCGCCAGCACCGCGACTGTGCCGGTGCCGAGAGAGGCCCGGTGCGCCCGGGTGTCGATGCCGCGGGCGAGCCCCGAGATGATCGTGAACCCGGCCCGGCCGATCTCGGCCGCGAGGCGTTCGGCGAAGCTGCCCCCGGCCGCCGAAGCGTTGCGGGAGCCGACCACGGCCACGGCCGGACGGGAGAGGGCGGCGGCCGAGCCCCGGATCGCCAGCAGCGGCGGCGCCGAGTCGATGGCCAGGAGGGCACGGGGGTAATCCGCCTCGCCCTGGGCCACGAACCTGCCGCCGAGCCGCTCGAGCTCCGCCAGTTCCCGCGCCGCCTCGGATGGGCTGGTGATCCGGAGTGCGCCCCGACCGGACCGGCGGGCGAGGTCGGGCAGCGCCTCCAGAGCCGGACCGGCTCCGCCGAACTGATTCACCAGCGCCCGGAAGCTGCGCGGCCCGATGCGGTCGCTGCGGATCAGCCGGAGCCAATCCAGGCGCTGCTGATCGCTGAGCCGGACCGCGCTCAACCCCGGGGTCCGATCCGGCTTTCCTGGCCGGCCAGGAGCCGGGCGATGTTGCTGTGATGCTTGCCCCAGAGCACCGGCAGCATGGCGGCCAGAACCAGGGTCGCCTGGGCGTCGCGGAGCCAGAACCAGGCCGCGAGCGGCGCTGCCAGCGAGGCCAGCAGCCCGGCCAGCGACGAGTAGCGCGTGGCCGCCGCGACCCCGAGCCAGACCAGCGCGAAGGCGAGCACCAGCCGGGGATCGATCGCCAGGAGGCAGCCGATAAAGGTGGCGACCCCCTTGCCGCCCCGGAACCCGAGCCAGACCGGGAAGCAATGGCCCAGGATGGCGCCGAGCGCGGCCGCGAGCCCGGCCTCCGGACCGAGCCACCAGCGGGCCAGGAGGATGGCGGCGGTCGCCTTGAGGGCATCGAGCAGCAGCGTCATCGCAGCCAGGTCCTTGCGGCCCGTGCGCAGGACGTTGGTCGCCCCGATGTTGCCGGACCCGACCGACCGGAGGTCGCCGATCCCGGCCAGCCGGGTCAGGAGCAGCCCGAACGGGATCGCGCCGAGCAGGTAGCCGACCAGGAGCCCGGTCAGGATGGCGGGCCAGGGCAGCGCGCCGCTCACGCCGCCCTCGCCGGCGCGACCGCGTCGAGGTCGTGCACGATCCGGCCGGCCACCACCGTCCGGCGCACGCGGCCGGCGAGCCTCGCCTCGTCGAAGGGCGAGTTCTTGCTCCGCGACCGCAGGGCCCGCTTGTCCAGCACATAGGGCTCGTCGGGATCGAACAGGACGAGGTCGGCCGGAGCGCCCGGTGCGAGCCGGCCCATCGGAAGTGCGAGGATCTCGGCCGGGCGCCACGACAGGGCGCGCAGCAGCCCGGGCAGGGACAGGTGCCCGTCCGCCACCAGCCGCAGGGAGGCGGACAGCAGGGTCTCGATGCCGACCGCCCCGTCCGCGGCCTCCGCGAAGGGCAGGCGCTTGGTCTCGACGTCCTGCGGATTGTGATCGGACACGACCACGTCGATGACGCCCTCGGCCAGCCCGGCGATCACCGCCTGGCGGTCGTCCTCGTGGCGGAGCGGCGGCGAAAGCTTGCAGAAGGTTCGGTAGTGGCCGACGTCGTTCTCGTTCAGGGCCAGGTTGTTGACCGAGACGCCGCAGGTCACCGCCAACCCGTCCTGCTTGGCGCGCCGGATGATCTCCACCGAATCCGCACAGGAGATCATGGCGGCGTGGTAGCGGGCGCCGGTGAGCCGCACGAGCCGCAGGTCGCGCTCCAGCATCACGGTTTCGGCTTCCCGCGGAATGCCGGCGAGGCCGAGCCGCGAGGCGAGTTCGCCCTCGTTCATGACTCCCCGCCCGACAAGGCTGGGCTCGGCCAGATGCGGCATCAGCAGCGCCCCGAGATCGCCCGCATAGGTCAGGGCCCGGCGCATCACCCCGGCATCCGCGATGGCGGCGGCCCCGTCCGTGAAGGCGACCGCGCCGGCCTCCTGCAAGAGGCCGAGTTCGGTCATCTCCCGGCCGGCGAGCCGGCGCGTGATGGCGGCGGCCGGGTGAATGTGGACGAGGGAGGTGTCCGCCGCGCGCCGCAGGAGGTAGTCGACGATGGCCGGGTCGTCGACGACCGGGTTGGTGTCCGGCATGGAGATCAGCGTGGTGACGCCGCCGGCGGCCGCGGCCTCGCCCGCGCTCTTCAGCGTTTCCCGGTGCTCCGCCCCGGGCTCGCCGACGAAAGCCCGCATGTCGACCAGGCCGGGTGCGAGGACGTGCCCGCCGCAGGAGATGGTCTCGGCGCCCTCGGGCGCGGCCGGAACATGGCCCCAGGCCACGTCCGCGATGGTGCCGTCGCGAACCAGCACGGCGCCCGGTCCACTGCGACCGGAGGCCGGGTCCACAAGCAGCGCGCCGGTGAACAGGAGGGGTCTCGCCATGGCCCTCACCGCGGCGGCCTGTTCGGACCGCCGGAACCGGGAGGGTGCCACCCCGCGCTGGCCGGCGGCAAGTCTGTGGAGATCAAGCTGGCCTCCCTGAGGCTGGTTCTAACACGAAAGCCGCTCCGGCGCGGGACGGGGAGGAGAGGCGGGCCGGCCGCTCAGCCATTCGGCAGGTGCCCGGCTAGAGCCTCCAGCACCGCCATGCGGACCGCGACGCCCATCTCGACCTGTTCCCGGATCAGCGATTGCGCCCCGTCGGCGACCTCCGACGAGATCTCGACCCCGCGGTTCATGGGGCCGGGATGCATCACAAGGGCGCCGGCACTGGCGGCCGCGAGCTTCTCGGAATCGAGGCCGTAATAGCGGAAATACTCCTTCACCGAGGGCACGAAGGAGCCGTTCATGCGCTCGCGCTGGAGCCGCAGCATCATCACGATGTCCGCCCCGGCGAGCCCGGCCCGCATGTCCGTGAAGACCTCGACGCCGAAGCGGGCGATGCCGGCCGGCATCAGCGTCGAGGGGCCGATTACCCGCACCCGGGCGCCGAGTGTCTGCAAGAGGATGATGTTGGAGCGGGCCACCCGCGAGTGCAGGATGTCGCCGCAGATCGCGACCGTCAGCCCCTCGATGGCGCCGCGGTTGCGCCGGATGGTCAGGGCGTCGAGCAGGGCCTGGGTGGGGTGCTCGTGGGCCCCGTCGCCGGCATTGACGACCGAGCAATCGACCTTGCGGGCGAGGAGATGGACCGCGCCCGCCTCCTGGTGGCGGACCACGATGATGTCAGGCCGCATGGCATTGAGTGTCGCGGCCGTGTCGATCAGCGTTTCGCCCTTCTTCACCGAAGAGGCCGCGACCGACATGTTCATGACGTCGGCGCCGAGCCGCTTGCCGGCCAGTTCGAACGAGGCCTGGGTGCGGGTCGAGGGTTCGAAGAACAGGTTGATCAGGGTGCGGCCGCGCAGGGTCGCCTTCTTCTTCTCGACCTGACGGGATACCTCCACGGCCTCGTCGGCCTGATCGAGCAGGACCTCCAGATCCTGGCGTGGCAGGCCCTCGATCCCGAGGAGGTGGCGGTGCGGGAAGACGGGACGGGGCATGGCTTGCCGGGTTATGAGGTCGGGCCGGAAAATCAAGGCCGAGGCGCGCATGAGCGGTGATTCCCTGGCGGTGGGCGCCGTTGCGCCCGACGCGCAGGCCGTGGCAGGGCCGGACTGGCGCAGCTTCTCGGCCCTGCTGCTGGCGGCCGCGGCAGGCCTGTTCGTGGCACTGGTGGCCGCCCTCGCCGTGATCGACCCCTACGACACCGGCCGCCCGGGCATTCTGAGAGCGCGGGGGGTGCATGAGCAATACCCGTTGACGGCCAATGCCAGCCGGGCCCGGGACCCACGTTTCGACGCGGCCGTGATCGGCAACTCGCATGTGCAGATGCTGCGCCCCGACCGGCTCGACGCCCTGACGGGTCTGCGCTTCGTGTCGCTGATCATGCCGGCCACCTACCCGCCCGAGCAGCTCGACGTCCTGCGCTGGTTCCAGATGAATCGTGCCCACCCGGCCAGGGCCGTGGCCATCGGCATGGACCGGTTCTGGTGCCTGCACGAGACGGCCCCGAACGCGCGCTTCCCGGCTTGGCTCTATGCCGAGGATTTCCCAAGCTACCTGGCCGGCCTCGTGCGCTACCGCAGCCTCGAGGCGGCCGCGGCCCGCATCCGCCTGCTCCGCACCGGCAAGGGCGGGGCGCGGCCGGACGGCTACTGGGATTACGGGCCGGATTATGCCCAGCGGGGCCTCGCCGCGGAGGAACCCTCCCGCCGCAAGCTGGCCACCCGGCCGGAGGATCCCTTCAACCCGACCGGCGAGTTCCCGCCCCTCGACCGGCTGCGGGTGGCGCTGTCCGGCCTGCCCCCCGAGACGGCCGTGCTCCTCGTGCGCCCGCCGGTGTACCGGACCGCCCTGCCCGAGCCCGGCTCGGTCCGGGAGCAGGCGGCCCGGAGCTGCCGCGCCAAGATGGAGGAGGTCGCGGCCTCGCGACCCCGCACGGCGCTGGTCGACCTGGTCGGCCGCTATGCGGACGATCCGGCCGATTACTACGACCACGCCCATTACCGCGAGAGCCTGGCGAGACGCGTCGAGCAGGACGTTGCGGCGGCCTTCGCCCGGCTTGGGGCCCCTAACCTTGCGGCGCCTTGATTGACTCGCCGGCTCGCCTATCCCACCTAACCCGGCTTGCCGCCCGGCTTCCGGCCAGGCGCGCTCGGCCCGACATCGCGTCGCGGCCCTCCCAGCAGGACAGCTCCGCCGCATGAAAGTCGTCGTCGTCGAATCGCCCGCCAAGGCCAAGACGATCAACAAATACCTCGGCGCGGGTTACGAGGTGCTGGCCTCCTTCGGTCACATCCGGGACCTGCCGGCCAAGGACGGATCGGTCGACCCGGACCAGGATTTCCGCATGCTGTGGGAGCTCGATGCCCGCGGCGGCAAGCGCGTGGCCGAGATCGCCCGGGCCGTGAAAGGCGCCGAAAAGCTCATCCTGGCGACCGACCCTGACCGGGAAGGCGAGGCCATCTCCTGGCACGTGGTCGAGGCGCTGCGCGAAAAGCGCGCGCTAAAGGACGTGCCGATCGAACGGGTCACCTTCAACGCCATCACCAAGGACGCGGTTGCCTCCGCCATGCGGGCCCCGCGGGAGATCGACCAGGCGCTGGTCGATGCCTATCTGGCCCGCCGCGCGCTCGACTATCTGGTCGGCTTCACCCTCTCGCCCGTGCTCTGGCGAAAGCTCCCCGGCGCGCGCTCGGCGGGCCGTGTGCAATCGGTCGCGCTTCGCCTCGTCTGCGACCGCGAGACGGAGATCGAGCGCTTCGTGGCGCGCGAGTACTGGTCGCTGGTGGCAACGCTCGCGACCGGAACGGGCGGCGTGTTCGAGGCCCGCCTGTCGGGTGCGGACGGGCGCAAGATCACGCGGCTCGATGTCGGCACGGCCGCCGAGGCCGAGAGCTTCCGGCGCGACCTGGAACTCGCGACCTTCCGGGTGACCTCTGTCGAGGCCAAGCCCGCCAAGCGGCACCCGCAGCCGCCTTTCACGACCTCCACCCTGCAGCAGGAGGCCTCGCGCAAGCTCGGCTTCGCGCCGGCCCACACCATGCGGGTGGCGCAGCGGCTGTATGAGGGCATCGAGATGGGCGGCGAGAGCGTCGGCCTCATCACCTATATGCGGACGGACGGCGTCGACATGGCGCCGGAGGCCGTGGCTGCCGTCCGCGAGGTGATCGGCCGCGATTACGGCGACCGCTACCTGCCGGCCGCGCCCCGCCGCTACACCGTCAAGGCCAAGAACGCCCAGGAGGCGCACGAGGCCGTTCGGCCGACCGAGATGGGCCTGAAGCCCGAGGACGTCGAGCGCTTTCTCGATGCCGACCAGGCCCGGCTGTACCGCCTGATCTGGATCCGCACGGTCGCGAGCCAGATGGAATCGGCCGAACTCGAACGCACCAGCGTCGACATCGACGCCGCGGTCGGCCCGCGGCATCTTCAGCTCCGGGCGAGCGGCCAGGTGGTCAAGTTCGACGGCTTCCTGACCCTCTATCAGGAAGGCCGTGACGACCCGGACGGGTCGGGCAGCGGCGAAGCCGGCGAGGAGAACGACGAGCGGCGCCTGCCGCCGATGCAGGCCGGCGACGGTCTGGAGCGGCGTCGCATCGCGGCGAGCCAGCATTTCACCGAGCCGCCGCCGCGCTTCTCGGAGGCGAGCCTCGTCAAGCGCATGGAGGAGCTGGGCATCGGCCGGCCCTCCACCTACGCGGCCATCCTGGCGGTGCTGCGCGAGCGCGAATACGTGCGGCTCGACAAGAAGCGCCTCGTTCCGGAGGACAAGGGCCGGCTGGTCGTCGCCTTCCTGGAGAGCTTTTTCCGGCGCTACGTCGAATACGATTTCACGGCCGGGCTGGAGGAGCAGCTCGACCGGGTGTCGAACCACGAGGCCGACTGGAAGGAGGTGCTGCGCGCCTTCTGGCAGGACTTCTCGACCGCCGTCGGCGAGACCAAGGACCTGCGCACCGGCCAGGTGCTGGAGGCCCTGAACGAGCTCCTCGGCCCGCATATCTTCCCGGCCAAGCCGGACGGCTCCAACCCGCGCGGCTGTCCCACCTGCGGCACGGGCCAGCTGTCCCTCAAGCTCGGCAAGTTCGGGGCCTTCGTGGGCTGCTCGAACTATCCCGAATGCCGCTACACCCGGCAGCTCGCAAGCGCGACCGACGAGGGCGAGGCCGGGGCGGGCGGGCCGCGGGCGCTGGGCGTCGATCCCGAGACGGGGCTCGAAGTCACGGTGCGGGACGGCCGCTTCGGCACCTTCATCCAGCTCGGCGAGCAGGTGGAAGGCGGCGACAAGCCCAAGCGCTCTTCCATCCCGAAGGGGATGAGCCCTGCTTCGGTCGATCTCGAGCGCGCCCTGAAGCTGCTCTCGCTGCCCCGGGAGGTCGCAAAACATCCCGAGAGCGGCCAGCCGATCCTGGCCGGGATCGGGCGTTTCGGCCCCTATGTGCAGCACGGCAAGGTCTATGCGAGCCTCGCCCCGGGCGACGACGTGCTGGAGGTCGGCGGCAACCGGGCCATCGACCTCATCGTCACCAAGGAACAGGGCGGCGGCCGCGGCGGACGCACCGTGGATCCAGGCCGCCCAATCGGCGACGACCCGGGCACCGGCAAGCCGATCGTGGTCAAGGCGGGCCGTTACGGTGCCTATGTGACGGACGGCGAAACCAACGCCACCATCGCGCGGGATCAGGCGCCCGAGACGGTGACCCTGGCGGAAGCCCTCGTGCTGCTGGAGGCCCGGCGCGCCGCGGCGCCGCCCAAAAAGGCGCGCGGCCGAGCCGCGGGCCCGGCCCGGGCGGCGAAGCCGGCGGCAGCCAAGAAGACCGCCGCAGCCAAGCCCGGGGCAGCTAAGAAACCCGCGGCCAAGACCGCGGCGACACCCGCCAAGACACCCGCAAAGGCCAAGAAGCCGGGGGCCGCCAAGCCGGCGGCTGCCAAGGCGGGGTCCGCCAAGTCCGCGGCCGGGGCCACGCCCGCCTTGGCTGCGCCCGCGACCCGCAAGGCCGCCCAATCCTGAGGGACCAGCCCGCATGAGCGAACCGGACACCACCCTGGTCCGACGGCACCGGGATGGGGCCGTCGCCGTGCTGTCCCTCCATGCGCCGACGCGTCGCAACGCGCTGTCGCTCGCCATGCGGGCGGAGCTGCATCGGGAGCTCGCGGCCGCCCTGGCCGACCCGGATTGCCGCGTCGTGGTGCTGACGGGCGAAGGCGGCCACTTCTGCGCCGGCGGCGACATCGTCGGCATGGAGGGGCTCGACGCGATCTCGAGCCGCGGCCGACTGGCCAGCGCCCACGCCATCGTCCGCATGCTGGTGGAGGGCGACAAGCCGGTGGTGGCCGCCGTCGAGGGCTTCGCGGTCGGCGCGGGGCTGTCCCTTGCAGCCGCCTGCGACATCGTGGTGGCGAGCCGCGAGGCGCGGTTCGCGTGTTCGTTCAACCGACTCGGCCTGGTTCCGGATCTCGGCCTGGCCTGGACCCTGCCGCTGCGGGTCGGGATGGGTCGCGCGCGCCGCATCATGCTGTCGGGCGACACGTTCGACGCCGCTGCGGCGGAGCGCTGGGGCCTTGTCGACGAGCTGGCGGAGCCCGGACAAGCCCTGGCCGCCGCCCTGGCGCTGGCCGGCCGGATCGCGGCCGAAACGGCGCCGCTCTCCAACGCCTGTGCCAAGCGGCTCCTGGCCAGCATGCCGGGCAGCCTCGACGACGTGCTCAGGGCCGAGGCGGACTCACAATCCATCCTCTATGCGAGCCGCGATTTTGCGGAGGGCCGGGCCGCATTTTTGGCCAAGCGCAAGCCGGTCTTTACCGGCACCTAGGATCTCTCGCCTCCGCAGGTGAGTTCTGCACAGGCGATAGTACCCTTTTTGTTCTCTTTACGGCCGGTTTGCTATGATGGCGCTCCGGCGAATCAGTTGCGAGTCGAGATGGCCGAACGGGATCTTTTCGGCGGCGGCGCGGCGCTCCGCAAGAGCGTCGAGCCGAGCGCTGCCCCGGCAAAGGCGCCGCGCGCCCGCCCTGCCCTGCAGGCGGTGCCGGCCGTGCCGGAATACGACGCCTCGACCATCGAGGTGCTCGAGGGCCTGGAGCCCGTCCGCCGCCGGCCCGGCATGTATATCGGCGGCACGGACGAGCGCGCGCTGCATCACCTCTTCGCCGAGGTGATCGACAACGCCATGGACGAGGCGGTAGCCGGCCATGCGAGCTTCATCGAGGTGACGCTGGAGGCCGGCGACTTCCTGACCGTGACCGATAACGGCCGCGGCATCCCGGTCGACCGCCATCCCAAATTTCCCGGCAAGTCGGCGCTGGAGGTCATCATGACCACGCTGCATGCGGGCGGGAAGTTCGATTCCAAGGTCTACGAGACCTCCGGCGGCCTGCACGGGGTCGGCATCTCGGTCGTCAACGCGCTGTCGGACGTGCTTGAGGTCGAGGTCGCCCGCAACCAGGTGCTCTACCGCCAGGATTATTCGCGCGGCGCACCGCTCGGGCCCCTGAAGGAGGTCGGGCGCGTCCACAACCGCAAGGGCACACGCCTGCGCTTTCACCCGGACCCGCAGATCTTCGGCCCCGAGCTGCATTTCCAGCCGCGGCGGCTGTTCAAGATGGCCCGGTCCAAGGCCTACCTGTTCGGCGGCGTCGAGATTCGCTGGCGGTGCGACCCCGCCCTGCTCTCCGGGCCGGATCCGGTGCCGGCCGAGGCGACCTTCAGGTTCCCGGGCGGCCTGCGAGACTACCTGCTGCGCGAGATCGAGGGCGCGACTCCGATCGCGGAGGGCATCTTCGCCGGCAAGATCGCCAAGCCGGGCGGCCACGGTTCACTCGAATGGGCGGTGGCCTGGCTCGCCGACCACGACGGCTTCTCGAGCTCCTATTGCAACACCATTCCGACGCCCGAGGGCGGCACGCATGAGGGCGGGCTTCGGGTGGCGCTGCTGCGCGGGCTGCGCGAACACGCGGAGCGCGTGGGCCAGGGCAAGCGCATGACCTCCGTCACCACCGACGACGTGATGGCGCAATGCGCCGCCATGCTGTCGGTGTTCATCCGGGAGCCGGAGTTCCAGGGCCAGACCAAGGACAAGCTGGCGACGCTGGAAGCCTCGCGCATCGTCGAGAGCGCGATCCGGGATGCGTTCGACCACTGGCTCGCCGGCTCCCCGACCCAGGCGAATCGCCTGCTCGACTGGGTGGTCGACCGGGCGGAGGAGCGGCTGCGCCGCCGCGCCGAGAAGGAGGTTGCCCGCAAGACAGCCACCCGCAAGCTGCGCCTGCCCGGCAAGCTCGCCGATTGCTCGCGCGCCGGGGCGGCCGGCTCGGAGCTCTTCATTGTGGAGGGCGATTCGGCCGGCGGCAGCGCCAAGCAGGCGCGCGACCGGGCCACGCAGGCCATCCTGCCGCTCCGGGGCAAGATCCTCAACGTCGCCTCGGCCGGCCGCGACAAGCTGGTCGCC
This sequence comes from Enterovirga sp., assembly GCF_028290205.1. Classification (GTDB taxonomy): domain Bacteria; phylum Pseudomonadota; class Alphaproteobacteria; order Rhizobiales; family Beijerinckiaceae; genus Enterovirga. The sequence goes on from NZ_JAQGKF010000107.1 coordinate 13,571, forward strand.
AACCAGCAGCTGTCAGACCTGGGCCAGGCCCTCGGCTGCGGCACGGGCAGCCAATACAAGGAGGCCGACCTTCGCTACGAGAAGGTCATCATCATGACGGACGCCGACGTGGACGGCGCCCATATCGCGTCGCTGCTGATCACCTTCTTCCAGCGGCAGATGCCGAAGCTGATCGACGGCGGCCATCTCTATCTGGCCATGCCGCCCCTCTACCGCCTCACCCAGGGCGCGAAGACGGTCTATGCCCGCGATGAGGCGCACCGGACCGAACTCCTCCGCACCGTCTTCAAGGGTTCGGCCAAGGTGGATGTAGGCCGCTTCAAGGGGCTCGGCGAGATGCTGCCCGGCCAGCTCAAGGAGACCACCATGGACCCCCGCAAGCGCAAGCTGCTGCGGGTGGAAATCCAGGACGGCGACCTGGACGGAACGGTGGATGCGATCGAGCGCCTGATGGGCAACAGGCCCGAGGCCCGCTTCGCCTTTATCCAGGAACGCTCGGCCTTCGCCGACGAGTCTCAGCTCGACATCTGATTCGCGCCGCGGCCACGGAGCGCACGCCAGCGGCCGTGGATGTCCGCGACCCCCGAGGGGTCGGGACGGGCATAGAGGCTGGACGGCAGCGCTTGGGCGATCGGGCCCGTGCGGGCGCCGGAGCCGAAGGCCGCTCACCCGTCTCCGAGACGGTCCGCCTCCGCAGGGCGAGTCAGCGCGAAACGGATGCCACCGCGCGCAGACGGCGGCCGGCCGAGGATGCGGCCTCCCGCGAGCCCGGGTGCTGCTCCGCCCATAAAAAAGGCCCGGCGTCGCCGCCGGGCCCCAACACAGGTTCTGGGCCGAAGCTCAGAAGCCGTTGAACTTGTAGTTGATGCCGGCGCGCACGACGGCGAAGTCGTTGTTGCGACGGTCGTTCAGCGTGACGGTGTTCAGCGCCGGGTTGAAGAAGGCAGCCGAGCCGTTGTTGTTGTTGCGGTCGAGGTTCACGTAGAGACCCTCGATCTTGCCGGTCAGGTTCGGCGTGAAGGCGTACTCGACACCACCACCAGCGGCGTAGCCCGAGCGGTGCTCGTCATACGCGAAACCGCCGGTCCCGTAGATCAGGGTGCGGTCGAACGCGACACCGAGGCGACCACGAACCGTGCCGAAGAAGTCGGACGAGGAGCGGTCGTTGCCGAAGCCGACGGCCGCAGCCGGGGGAGCGAAGGCAATGCCGGTGGCGCCGACGAAGGTGTAGGTGCCGCCGAAGCCGGTGTTGCTGCGGTTGCCGAAGTCCTTGTACTGGGCGTCGGCCTCGATACCGAGAACGAACATGCCCATCTGGTAGTTGTAGCCGACCTGGCCACCGCCGACGAAGCCGTCACGGTTGCTGTCGCCGACGTTGTTGAGCGTCAGGACACCGTTGGTGCCGGCCGAGTTGATCACGGACCCGGCCGGGAGGCCGAACACGTTGTTGCGGTTGCTGTCGGAGAACCCGTAGCCGGCGTTCACACCGACGTAGAAACCGGTCCAGGTGAAGACCGGGACGGCGACGTACGGGGCGGGAGCCGCCCGCCGGGACGGCAGGTCGGCCGCCATCGCGCCGGCCGACATGACGGCAAGAGCGACGGAGGACAGGAGAAGCTTCTTCATCGAAAAACCTGTTGTTGATGATCAGTGGTCCGAGGCTGGTTGTAGCGCCGGCAGGCTTAATCGTCTGTGACCTGATGGCAACAAGCCGCCAGGACCGTCGCGTCGATGCAGGCCGAAGCCGGCTTCCGAGGCGCCCAGCCCGAGGCTGCAAAGATGATTCGCGGCCTCGTAAAAGGACTTATCGTATTCTGGGTAGATCGGTAACGCTCTCTTCACCGTAAATTGGCAAAGCTCCGGACAGGGTCGGATGAGGGGACCAGCATGTTCGGCATGAAAGAGGGGGCCGGCCGCGGCTCTCTTGTGATCGGTACCCTGAAGACCGTCGCCATCGTCGGAACCCTGTCGGTTCTGGCAGCCGGCTGGCTCTCCTCCGCCACCGACCAGCACACCCTGGCCCGGCTCGCCTCGAATGCGAGCCGGGGAGTGGCCGATCCGCTCACGACCGGAACGATCGCGTCCCGGGCGGAGTCGGTGAGGATCGATCCCTGCGCGGTGCCGCCGCGCCGCTGACACCGACCGGCCGCGATGCGGGCGCCGGCCCTGTCCGGGGACGCCCTTTCGTCCTCCGACACCCGGTGTTAAGAGCCGCCATCACCATGACGGGGCCTAATCGGCCGCGGGGACGGTCCGCCCGCCACCGCGCGACCCGGCGCCCATCCGGCGCTCGGCCCGGCGCCGACCGACCTTCTAACCCGGTTCAGGCGAGATGAGCGAGACAAGGCCGAAGGCGGCGCCCACGGCGACGCGCGACTATTCCGAGACGCTCTTTCTCCCGCAAACCGATTTCCCGATGCGGGCCGGCCTGCCGCAGCGCGAGCCGCTGCTCCTGGAGCGCTGGCGGGAGATCGACCTCTATCGCCAGCTGCGGGAGCGCTCGGCCGGGCGGCGCCGGTTCGTCCTCCATGACGGCCCGCCCTACGCCAACGGCAACATCCATATCGGGCATGCGCTGAACAAGATCCTCAAGGATCTGGTCACCCGCTCGCAGCAATTGCTCGGCTTCGATTCCAACTACGTCCCGGGCTGGGACTGCCACGGCCTGCCGATCGAGTGGAAGATCGAGGAGCAGTACCGGGCCGCCGGCCGCAACAAGGACGAGGTCGGGATCGTCGATTTCCGACGCGAGTGCCGGAGCTTCGCCCAGCACTGGCTCGACGTGCAGCGCGAGGAGTTCAAGCGCCTCGCGGTGGAGGGTGACTGGGCCCATCCCTACACCACCATGGCGTTCCCGGCCGAAGCGCAGATCGCCCGGGAAATCATGCACTTCGCCCGGACCGGGCAGCTGTATCGCGGCTCAAAGCCGGTGATGTGGTCACCCGTGGAGCGCACAGCGCTCGCGGAGGCCGAGGTGGAGTACGAGGAGCGCACCAGCCAGACGGTGTGGGTCGCCTTTCCGGTGGCCGAGACGCTGGACGGGGACCTCGACGGCGCCAAGGTGGTGATCTGGACCACGACGCCCTGGACCATCCCGGCCAACCGCGGCATCTCCTACGGACCGGACCTGAGCTACGGGCTGTACCGCATCACGGAGGCGGCGGCCGACAACTGGGCCAAGCCGAACGACCGCTACATCCTGGCCGACAAGCTCGCGGCCGACACCTTCGCGGCCGCCCGCGTCACGGCGTTCGAGCGCGTCAAGGACGTGCTGCCGGTCATGATCGAGCGGTGCAGCCACCCGTTCCGGGGGCTCCCGGGCGCGGACGGGTTTTGGGATTTCGACGTGCCGGTGCTGCCGGCCGATTACGTCACGGACGATGCCGGCACGGGCTTCGTCCATTCGGCGCCCGGCCACGGCCAGGAGGATTACGCGACCTTTCTGGCCCACCGCGAGGCCTATGCGGCCTGCGGCACGACAGAGGTGCCGCACACGATCGACGAGGATTCGGCCTATCTGCCGGCCATCCCGTTCTTTGCCGGCCTGCGCGTGTTCGATGCCAAGGGCAAGGAGGGCGGTGCCAACGCCGCCGTGATCGCCAAGCTGGCCGAGAGCGGCGGATTGGTTGCCCGCGGGCGGCTCAAGCATTCCTATCCGCATTCCTGGCGCTCCAAGGGTCCGCTCCTGTTCCGCAACACGGCGCAGTGGTTCATCGCGATGGACCGGGACCTCGGCGACGGCTCCACCCTGCGGTCGCGGGCGCTCGAGCAGATCCACAACCACGTCACCTGGGTGCCGGCGGCGGGCGAAAACCGCATCACGGGCATGATCGAGAACCGGCCCGACTGGGTGGTGTCGCGCCAGCGCGCCTGGGGCGTGCCGATCGCCATCTTCGTGCAGCGCGGCTCGGACCGGATCCTGCGCGACGACCGGGTGGACACGGCCATCGCGGCCGCCTTCGAGGCGGAAGGAGCGGATGCGTGGTTCGCCGAGGGCGCCGCCGAGCGCTTCCTGGCGGCCGGCGGGCACGATCCGGCCGAGTGGGAGAAGGTCGACGACATTCTCGACGTGTGGTTCGATTCAGGCTCGACCCACGCCTTCACGCTGGAGGACCCGCGCCACTTCCCGGGCCTCGCCGGCACCCGCCGCACCGTCAATGGCGGCCAGGACACGGTGATGTATCTGGAAGGGTCAGACCAGCACCGCGGCTGGTTCCACTCCTCCCTGCTGGAGAGCTGCGGCACCCGTGGCCGCGCCCCCTTCGACGTGGTGCTGACGCACGGCTTCGTGCTCGACGAGCGCGGGGAGAAGATGTCGAAGTCGCGGGGCAACGTCACGGCCCCCCAGGACGTGATCAAGGCCTCGGGCGCCGACATCCTGCGCCTTTGGGTGGCGGCGTCGGATTATTCGGACGACCTGCGCATCGGGCCGGAGATCCTGAAGACCTTCTCCGAGACCTACCGCAAGCTGCGCAACACGCTGCGCTGGATGCTGGGGACGCTCGCCCACGGCGACGGGGCGCCGCTGCCGCCCCTCAGTGAGCTGCCGGAGATGGAGCGCTGGGTGCTGCACCGCCTGGCCGAGCTCGACCGCGAGGTGCGCCAAGCCTATGCGGCGTTCGACTACGCCCGCGTGGTGTCGCTGCTGTCGCAGCACATGACGGGCGACCTGTCGGCCTTCTACTTCGACGTCCGCAAGGACGCGCTCTATTGCGACCCCATCTCCAGCCCCGTCCGCAAGGCGGCGCTGGCCGTGATCGACGAGGTGTTCCGCCGCGTCACGATCATGCTGGCCCCCATCCTGGCCTTCACGGCCGAGGAGGCGTGGCTCGGCCGCTACCCGTCGGAAACGGGTTCAGTGCATCTCGAGACGCTGCCCGAAGCGCCCGCAGCGTGGCAAGACGACGCGCTCGCCGCGCGCTGGGCCAGTGTGCGGCGCGTCCGCCGCGTCGTCCTAGGCGCACTCGAGATCGAGCGGGCCGCGAAGCGCATCGGCGCGAGCCTCGAGGCGGCACCGACCGTCTACGCGGCCGAGCCCGCCACCGCCGCGCTGCTGCGCAGCCTCGACATGGCCGAAATCTGCATCACCTCTGGCTTCACCGTCAGCGAGGACGACGCTCCGGCGGACGCCTTCCGGCTGGAGGAGGTGCCGGGCGTCGCCGTGCGGCCGGGCCGGGCTCAGGGCACGAAATGTGCGCGGTCCTGGAAGATCACGCCCGAGGTCGGGAGCGATCCGGATTATCCAGAAGTCACCCCGCGTGACGCGGCGGCGCTGCGCGAGTGGGATGCCGTGCGCCGTCGGGCGCTCTGATCCGACCATGGCTGCCGCCCGCCTCGGCTACCTCGCCGCCCTCCTGACCCTGGCGCTCGATCAGGCCTCGAAGCTGTTTCTCCTGTTCGGCTACGACCTCGCCTCGCGCGAACCGCTGCAGCTCGCGCCCTTCGCCACGCTGATCGTGGTCTGGAACCGGGGCATCTCCTATGGGCTGCTGCAGCAGGAGACCGATCTCGGCCGCTGGCTGCTCGTCGGCGTGTCGCTTGTGGCCGCAGCGGTGATGACCTGGTGGATCTCCCGCGCGGGAAACCGGGTGCTCGCCGTCTCGCTCGGCCTCGTGGTCGGCGGCGCGGTCGGCAACGCCATCGACCGCATCGCCTACGGGGCCGTCTTCGACTTCGTCTGGCTTCATGCCGGCGGCTGGTCCTGGTACGTGTTCAACATCGCGGACGCGGCCATCGTTGCCGGGGTGGTCGGGCTCGTCTATGACGCGTTCCTGGCCGGCCGGCATCGTCCCGAGGCGGCCTGAAGCGTCTGCCCGCCGCCTCGCGTGGCCGAGCCTCGTCATACGAAAGCCCGAATGGGGCGCGATGCGCGGGGAATGGGGGATCAGAAATGACCAACGGCATGACGATGCGGCTCGGGCTGGTCTGCGGCTTCGCGGCGCTCCTGGCGGCCGGTGCGGCCCAGGCGCAGGAAGGTGTCGCCATCAAGAACCTGCTCGGCAGCATGGGCATCGTGCCGAAGGAGAAGGAGGCCATTCGCTACCGCGAGCGGGCCCCTCTCGTGGTGCCGCCGAAAGCCGAGCTGCGCGCCCCGGCGGCGCCCGAGAGCCTGGCGTCGGCCCATCCGCAATGGCCGAATGATCCCGACGTGGCTGAGCGTCGGCGCGCGCGTGCAGAGGCGCAGAGCCCCGCCACGGCGAGCGAGACGCGCCGCATGTCCGACAACAACCCCCGCCTGTCTCCCCGGGAGATCCAGGCGGGGCGGGTGGCCCGGAGCGAGGCTCCGGACTATCGGTCCCACCGCGGCGACAATGCCCGCGACGTGCTGCTCCTGAACCCCGACCAGCTCCGGGCGGGCCGCAAGGCCAATCCCGACACGGACGAGGCCGGGGCGCCGACCCGCCGGGTCCTGACCGATCCGCCGAGCAGCATGCGCCGCGCCGCCAGCGGCAAGGCGGTGCCGGACGACTACACGCCCACGCGCGACCAGCAGGCCATCGACGCCAATCCGATGTCGTGGCTGACCCGGAAGTTCACGAGCGAGGACGAAGACTAGCCGGCTCGGCGGCCTTCGGCTGCCGGCCCGTCCCACGAGCATGCGAAGGTTGCCTTGGCCCTGAGAACAGATGCCGCCCCCTTCGATCGCATCGAGGGAAGCGGACCCGACCTGACCACCCACAGGCTCGACAACGGTCTCGACATCGTCGTCATTCCCGACCGGCGCGTGCCGGTGGTGACGCATATGGTGTGGTACCGGAATGGCTCGGCCGATGACCCGCTCGGCCAGTCCGGCATCGCCCATTTCCTCGAACACCTCATGTTCAAGGGAACCGAGCGGCATCCCGCCGGCGAGTTCTCCAAGGTCGTCTCGGCGCTGGGCGGGCAGGAGAACGCCTTCACGTCCTACGACTACACGGCCTATTTCCAGCGCGTCGCGCCCGAGCATCTCGGCCGCATGATGGAGTTCGAGGCCGACCGCATGTCCGGCCTGAATTTCGATGACGCCGTGGTGGCGCCCGAGCGCGACGTGGTGCTCGAGGAGCGTCGCATGCGGGTCGAGACCGATCCGGCCGCCCAGCTCTCGGAAGCCATGGCGGCGGCGCTGTTCGTGCACCACCCCTACGGCATCCCGATCATCGGCTGGATGCACGAGATCGAGACGCTCGATCGCAGGAACGCGCTGGATTACTACCGGCGCTTCTATTGCCCGGACAACGCCATCCTGGTGGTGGCCGGCGACGTCACCGACCGGGAGGTCGTGAAGCTGGCCGAATCGACCTATGGCCGCAACGCCTGCCGAAGCCAGCCGCCGGCCCGGCAGCGGCCCCGGGAGCCCGAGCCGCGCGCCTCCCGCCATATCCGGATCGCCGATCCGAGGGTCGAGCAGCCGACCCTGCAGCGCCTCTATCTGGTGCCCTCCTCCCGCACCGCCGCGGGGCGCGGCAGCCACGCGCTCGAAGTGCTGGCCGAGGCGCTCGGCGGCGGCCCGACCTCCTATCTCTATCGCCGCCTTGTGCTGGGCGGCGGCAAGGCCGTGAATGCGGGGGCCTGGTACATGGGCTCCGCAATCGACCAGTCGCGCTTTTCGGTCTACGCCGTGCCCGCCGAAGGGGTGACCCCTGAGGCGCTTGAGCGGGAGCTCGACGCCGCCATCGCGGCCGCCCGGGACGACCTGGACGACATGTCGATCGAGCGGGCCAAGTCCCGCCTCATCGCCGAGACGATCTACGCCCTCGACAGCCAATCCTCCCTGGCCCGCATCTACGGGTCGGCGCTCGCCGTCGGAGAGACGCTGGACGACGTCCGCACCTGGCCGGACCAGATCCGGGCGGTCACCCGCCATGACCTCGTGGAGGCCCTGGAGCTTTGGCTCACGGACCGCCGCTCCGTCACCGGCCACCTCGTCAAGGACCGCACATGATTTCGGGCCGCTTCAGGGCACAGCGGTGATGGCCGGAGCGATCCAGGCCGTCGCGAGCCATCCCGACATCCGGGCCGTCCGGTCGCCGGGCGGAATCGAGGCCTGGCAGGTCGAGTCCGATTTCGTGCCGCTGGTGGCGCTGGCCTTCTGCTTCGAGGGCGGCGCCACGCAGGACCCGCCCAGGAAGGCCGGCACGGCCCAGCTCCTCAGCCGGTTGCTCGACGAGGGAGCCGGGAGCCTCCGGTCGGACGCCTTCCAGGAGCGGCTGGCCGACCGGGCCATCGAACTCACCTTCACGGCCGGCCCGGACGCCATCGGCGGCTCGCTGAAGACCCTGGTGGCACATGCCGACGAGGCTTTCGGGCTGCTTCGCCTCGCCCTCGCCGAGCCGCGCTTCGACGAGGATGCCGTGGAGCGCGTGCGGGCGCAGACGCTGGCCAGCCTCCGCTACCAGCAGAACGACCCCGGCACCGTGGCATCCAAGCGCTTTCTGGCAGAGGCCTTCCCGGGCCATGCCTACGGCTTGCCGGCGGCCGGCACGCCCGAGAGCGTCGCAGCCATCACCCGGCAGGACATCGTCGACCTGCACCGCCGGCTCGTGGCCACCGGCAGGCTCAAGGTGGCGGTGGTCGGCGCGATGGCGAGGGACGAGCTGTCCCGGCGGCTGGATGCGACCTTCGGCGGCCTGGGCGGGCAGTTTGCCCTGAACGCGGTCGCGCCCGCCCTGCTCACCGGCCGCGGTCGCCGCGTCGTGGTGGATCTCGACGTGCCGCAATCGGTGATCCGCTTCGGCTATGCCGGCGCCTCGTTGCGCGACCCGGACTTCATCCCGACCTATGTGCTGAACCACATGCTGGGCGGCGGCGCGTTCACCTCGCGCCTGTTCCAGGAGGTCCGGGAGCGGCGCGGCCTCGCCTATAGCGTCGGCACCTCGATCGTGAGCTACCGGCACGCCGCCATGACCTGGGGCTACACGGCGACCAAGAACGAGCGGGTCGGGGAATGCCTGGACGTGATCGCGTCCGAGATCCGCCGCATGCGCGACGAGGGCCCGACCGACGACGAACTGGCCAAGGCCAAGGACTACCTGACCGGCTCCTACGCGCTCGGGTTCGACACCTCGACCAAGATCGCCCACCAGCTCGTGCAGATCGCCTTCGAGGAGCTCGGCATCGACTATATCCGCCGGCGCAACGCGCTCGTGGCGGCTGTCGGCCAGACGGAGATCCGCGAGGCGGCCGAGCGCTCGCTCGGTGACGGCTCCATGCTGGTGGTGATCGCCGGGCGGCCGACGGGGCTCTGAGCCCCGGGCTCCGCCCGGTGTCTGCCGCCGCGAGGCCGGGTCAACCGCACGGAAGGGCGGCCGACCCGGGTGCCCGCCCGGCTAGCGGGCGAACTTCCGGTGCTTCTGCTTGCCGGAGTTGAGGTCCTCCACGCCGAGGCGGCGCTTCTTGTCCTCCTCGTAATCCTGGAAGTTGCCCTCGAACCACTCGACATGGCTGTCGCCCTCGAAGGCGAGCATGTGGGTGGCGATGCGGTCCAGGAACCAGCGGTCGTGGCTGATGATCACGGCGCAGCCGGCGTAATCCTCGATCGCCTCTTCCAACGCCCGCAGCGTCTCCACGTCCAGGTCGTTGGTCGGCTCGTCGAGCAGGAGGACGTTGGCGCCGGATTTCAGGATCTTGGCGAGGTGTACGCGGTTGCGCTCACCGCCCGAGAGCTGGCCCACCTTTTTCTGCTGGTCCGGGCCCTTGAAGTTGAAGGCGCCGCAATAGGCGCGCGCATTCATCTCCCGCTTGCCGAGATAGATGATCTCGTTGCCGCCCGAGATCTCCTCGTACACGGTCTTGCCGGCGTCGAGCGTGTCGCGCGACTGGTCGACATAGCCGAGTTGGACCGTGTCGCCGATCTTGATCTCGCCGGAATCGGGCTTGTCCTGGCCCGTGATCATCCGGAACAGCGTGGTCTTGCCGGCGCCGTTCGGGCCGATCACGCCCACGATGCCACCGGGCGGCAGCCGGAACGACAGGTCGTCGATCAGCTCCTTGTCCTCGAAGCTCTTGGACAGGTTGCTGAACTCGATGACGTTGGTGCCGAGCCGCTCCTTGATCGGAATGACGATCTGGGCCGAGCCGGGGCCGCGCTCGGAGGCCTTGGCGACGAGATCCTCGTAACGCGAGATGCGGGCCTTCGACTTGGCCTGCCGGGCCTTGGGCGAGGCGGACACCCATTCGCGCTCGCGCTCGATGGTGCGCTGGCGCGATTCGTCCTCCGACCGCTCCTGCTGGAGCCGCTTCTGCTTCTGCACCAGCCAGGAGGAGTAGTTGCCCTGGTAGGGGATGCCCCGGCCACGGTCGAGCTCAAGGATCCAGCCGGTGACGTTGTCCAGGAAGTAGCGGTCGTGGGTCACGATGAGGATCGCGCCCGGATAGGTCTTGAGATGCGCCTCGAGCCAGCCGGTCGTCTCGGCGTCGAGGTGGTTGGTGGGCTCGTCGAGGAGCAGCAGCTCGGGCTGTTCAAGCAGCAGCTTGCAGAGCGCGACGCGGCGCTTCTCCCCGCCCGACAGGTTGTCGACGGCCCAGTCGCCGGGCGGGCAGCCCAGCGCGTTCATGGCCTGGTCGACACGGGAATCGAGTTCCCACAGCCCTTTGGCGTCGATCTCGTCCTGGAGCCGCGTCATCTCGTCCGCGGTCTCGTCGGAATAGTTCATGGCGATCTCGTTGTAGCGGTCGAGGATCGCCTGGTGCTCGGCCACGCCGTCGAGCACGTTCTCCCGCACCGTCTTGGACGGGTCGAGCTGGGGTTCCTGCGGCAGGTAGCCGACCTTGGCGCCGGCCGCCACGAAGCCCTCGCCCGACCATTCCGTGTCGATCCCGGCCATGATCCGGAGCAGGGTCGACTTTCCCGAGCCGTTGATGCCGAGCACGCCGATCTTCGCGTCGGGGTAGAACGACAGGTGGACGTTGTCCAAGACCTTCTTCCCGTTGGGGTAGGTCTTGGTGAGCCCCTGCATATGATAGATGAACTCGCGGGCCATCGGCGCCGGATCCTGCTCTGTCGGGTTCGGGAAGAAGCGAGTGGCGATAGCAGGGTGACCCGTTTCGAGCAAGACGACGCACCGCCGCGAGAGCCGGCTTAACCGCCCCTTAACCCTGCTGGCCAACAAGACCTGCTCTTCCTCCGGAGCCACGGCATGGACCAGGCGCGCAGGCTGAGGGCCGAAGCCGAAGGCGGCCCTCCCCTCACCGGGGTCCTGGGCGGCGCCGTGGCGGCCGGGCTGCCGTGTGACGCCGGGCTGCGGCTGAGGCCGCCCGGCCGTGCCCCGGGTGCCCCGTCCGAAACGGGTCGGCCCAGTCCGGCCACCGAGGCGCGATGGCGCCATGGCGAGGTCCACAGCCAGGCCCTGCTGCAGCGGGCCATGGCGGAGTTGCGCCAGGCGGAGGCGCGGGTGGAGGCCGCCGAGGCCCGGGCCCGAAGCGCCGAGAGCCGCGCCCGGGAGGCGGAGACCCGGCTGCGCGAGGCCGAACGCTGGCTGCGTGAGATCTTCACTGCCATCACGGCGGCGCGGTCGCGGCGAGGGTGACGAGCCCGGTCAGGCCGTGTCGGCTGTGCGAAGGGCCGCAAGGTGGCCGCGGGCGATCCCCTTGATGGCGCCGGTCTGGGTTTTCAGGCGAACGCGCCGATCTCCCTCCGCCAGCTTGTCCCGCACCACGGTCGGCTGCCACACGCCGTTCTTCCTCACGGCCGGGCGGACCATGCGGTTGAACAGGGCCGAGGTCTCGGCGACCGAGGCCGAAAGATCGAAATGGCTTTCGGCGCGCTGCCGGGCGGCCGTCCGCATGCTGTTCAGCCGGTCCGGGTGCTGGATGAGGTCCAGCACTGCGGCCGCGACCCCTTCCCAATCCCCAGGATAGGGGCTCGACACACCGGGCCAGTCGCCGGGGCTGACGAGCAGCCCCGTGGAGCCCGCGGCGACGATCTCGGCCACGCCCCCGACCGCGATGGCCACGACCGGCACGCCGGACGCCATTCCCTCCAGCAGCGCGAGCGGCATCGCCTCGCTGCGGGAGGTCTGAACCTGCAGGTCGAAGGCCGGGTAGACGTTTTCGATGTCGTGCCGCAGCCCCGCGAGATGCACCCGCCCGGCCAGTCCGGTCTGGTCCAGCATGCGCCGGATCTCCGGCTCGACCGGCCCCTCGCCGACCATGACGAAATGGATGTCGGGCCGCTCCTGGTGGATGCGCTGTGCGACCTGGACGAACTTGTCGGGGCCCTTCTCCCATGAGATCCGCCCGACGAAGCCCACCAACGTGTCCTCGGGAGCGACGCCGATCGCGTTCCGGAAGGCGGCGCCGGACCGGGAGGGATGGAAGCGGCCGGTATCCACCCCGTTCGAGATCAGGCTCAGGTTCTCGGCCGCGATGCCGCAAGCGAGGGCGCCCGCATAGGCTTCCTGGCACACGGTGATCAGGTTCATGCCGGTCAGCCGTGAGACCGAGAGCTCCTGGCTCCACAGGCTGCGGGCATGAATGGTCGCGACCGCGGGCGTGTTGGTGATGCGGCCGACCACGCCGGCCAGCGTATGGGCATTGGCCAGGTTGGCGTGGATGAGGTCGATCTGATGCTGCCTGATCACTCCCGCCGCCAGCTCGATCGAGCGCCAGAGAGGGTCGTCGTGGATCGGCGCGATATAGGTCCGGCAGCCGAGGTCGCGGAGCGACGCCGTGAAGGTGCTCTCGTAGGGCAGAATGCAGGTGATCTCGTAATCGTGCCGGGGCAGGTGGGCGATCAGGTTGCGGGCATAGGTTTCCATGCCGCCCACGATCGCGTTGCCGATGATCTCGAGGAGGCGGATCGGCCGCCGCGGCGACGCCTTTCCGTTCACGCCGCCGTCTGACATGCCTCGCCTCCTTCGGGAGTGCCGGCCTTGGCGCAGGGCAATCCGAGCCAGGCCGCCGCGGTTCCGCTCATGATCCGGGCGCGGTCACCCGGAGAGACGTCGAGCTCGCTCAGAAGCCGGTGAACTTCGTCCACGAGCTCGCGGATATGGGCGCCACTGCACGGGAAGAACCGGTCGGAGCCGAACTGGATGAGGCCCGGGCCGAGCACGGCCAGGGCCTTGGCCAGCACCTCGCGGCGATAGGCGGGCGGGGGGCCGAACGAGATGTCGAACCGGAATTGGCTTGCGTCGGGCGGAACCCCGTTGATGAGGTCGATCACGCCGACCGCATTCGCCTCGTCGCACCAGGGCCAGCCGAGATGGGCCAGCGTGACCCGCAAGCCCGGATGGTCGCGCACCGCTTCATAGAAGGTGGGCCGGCAGAAGCGGCCGGAGCGGCCGTCGATGAAGATGCCCGAATGAAACAGAACCGGCAGGCCGAGCGCGTTGGCCCGCTCATAGACGCGGTGGGCGCGGTCCTCATAGGGGTACCAGCCGGTGGGGACGAGCTTCAGCCCTCGGACGTTGCCGCGCTCGACCGCCTCCTCCAGGTCGTCGGCCGCCTCGGGGTGCATCGGATTGACGACCGCGAAGCCGATCAGGCGGTCGCAATGCCCGTCCACCAGTTGCGACAGGTGCCGATTGCCGTCGCGCAGCGACTGCCGGTCCTCCATCCGATAGGGGTCGGTGAGAAAGGGGGCGAGCAGGACCGCGACGTCGATCCGGGCCTCGTCCAGGCTGCGGAGCACGCCGGCGGCGTCCTCGCGCCCCGAGAGATGCAAATGGGCGTCGATCAACATGCCGCCGCCTCATCCCCGCGCAGGTCGGTCGTGCTCGGGAGGAGCCGGGGGGGCAGCAGGGGCAAGATCGGCTTGACTCCGCCGGATCCCGGTCGACGAGCCCGGATGGTCGTCGAAGACAAGCCGAAATCCCGATACTGCTCAAGCGTCTTGAGATGTTTCCAAGGGTACTCCACGCAATGAAGACGGAATTGTCCACCACGACAGCAGAAACAGGCCGAGGTCCCACGTCGGTGCCGGACCCTGGCGCGACCGCAGCCGCCGTGGAGGCCCTGATCACCGGCCGCCGCAGCATCCGGGCCTTCCGCCCCGACCCCGTTCCGGCCACGCTCGTGGAACACCTGCTCGACGTCTCCGCCCGCGCTCCGAGCGGCACCAACATGCAGCCCTGGCGCGTCTACGCGCTGGCCGGGGGCGACCGGGCCAGGCTCTCGGCCGCCCTGCGGCAGGCGCATCATCGCGAGCCGGCCAGCGGACGCGTCAGCGAATACGAATACTACCCGGCGCCGCTCTTCGAGCCGTATCTGGGGCGCCGGCGGACGGTGGGGTTTGGACTCTACGGGCTGCTCGGGATCGGCCGCGGTGAGCATGCCCGCATGCACGCCCAGCACGCCCGCAATCTCGACTTCTTCGACGCCCCGGTGGGGCTCATCTTCACGGTCCACCGCGACCTGAAGATCGGCAGCTGGCTGGATTACGGCATGTTCCTCGGCAACATCATGACGGCGGCAAGGGCGCACGGGCTTGAGACCTGCGCCCAGGCGGCCTTTGCCCCGTTCCACGCAGTCATCCGCCAGCACCTGCCGATCGCGCAGGACGAGATCGTGGTCTGCGGCATGGCGCTCGGCTACGAGGACGTGAGCGCGCCCGAGAACGCGCTGCGGACGAGCCGGGTGCCGGCGCGCGACTTCACCACCTTCCTGGGCTTCGAGGACGCGGAAGCCGGCCCCGCGCCGGGTTGAGCGGTCGGCCAGGACGCCGGCGGCGCTACTTTCCGGAGAGGATCACCGCCGTCGTCTCGTCGGGCTTCACCTCGACGACGTCGTACACGGCCCCGCCATGCGTCAGGTAGGAGCGGGGCTCCCTCCAGTAGATGCGGGTCGCCACGATGTAGCGGCCCGGCCAGAGTTTCTCGAAGGTGAACTTTCCGGTCATGTCGACCTTGGTCTCGCGCCGGAAATGCAGGTAGCTGGCCGGCGTGGGCTCGACGTCGTTGCCGAAATAGGACCGCAGCTCGCCACCGAACATGGCGCTGAAGCGCTCCACCGCGTAGCGCGTGGCGGGAAACAGGAACACACGTTCCCCGGCCCCCGTGACGAGCCGGCCGTAATCGCGGCGCAGGAAGGCCTGGCCGTCGATGCGGCCGCGCCCCTCCTTGAAGACATGGGCGGCTTCGGCCGGGACGAAGTCAGACGAGATGTGGACCGGGTGGCAACCCGCCATCGCACAGCCGATCAGCGCCGCAAGGTAGATACGCCACATGGCACGCAACCCAGACCGGGTCCCAGTGTGGCGTGCCGGACGGGATCGTCAAGCAGATTTCGTCTGCAGCAGCTTCTCGA
Source organism: Enterovirga sp. (assembly GCF_028290205.1). Lineage (GTDB taxonomy): Bacteria > Pseudomonadota > Alphaproteobacteria > Rhizobiales > Beijerinckiaceae > Enterovirga. The sequence continues at coordinate 28,793 of NZ_JAQGKF010000107.1, forward strand.
CCTCGGCGGTGACGGCGTCGATGGGGGCCATGCCGTCGGTCTCGCAGAGCAGGCCACGGCCGCGGTAATACTCTGACAGCGGCGCCGTCTGAGCCTTGTAGGCGGCAAGCCGGATCTTGAACGCCTCCGGGTTGTCGTCCTTGCGGACGGGCTCGCCGCGGGCAGCCGTCTCGGCCGCCCGGTTGGCGATCCGGGCCACGAGGGCCTCCTCGTCCACCTTCAGCTCGATGACGGCGTCCAGATGCATGCCCTTTCCGGCCAGCATCCGGTCCAGCGCCTCGGCCTGGGGGACCGTGCGGGGAAAGCCATCCAGGATGAAGCCGCGCTCGGCGTCCGGCGCTTCGATCCGGTCCGCCACGATGCCGACCACGATCTCGTCGGAGACGAGTTCGCCGCGCGCCATCACGTCCTTGGCCTTGAGCCCGATCGGCGTCTCGGCCGCCACCGCGGCCCGGAGCATGTCGCCCGTCGAGAGCTGCGGAATGGCGAGTCGCTCCACGATCCGGGCGGACTGTGTGCCCTTCCCGGCTCCGGGCGGCCCGAGCAGGATCAACCTCATGTCACCTCGCCGTCTGATTGCGCCCAAGCGCGGTCCCGCCGGTCTATTTCCGGCGCGGGCCCCGCAGCTTGGCCTTCTTCACGAGGCCCTCATACTGGTGCGCGAGCAGGTGCCCGTGCACCTGCGCCACCGTGTCCATGGTGACAGACACGACGATCAGAAGCGAGGTCCCACCGAAATAGAACGGCAGCGCCGCGTAGGAGATCAGCAACTCCGGCAACAGGCAGATCACCGTAAGGTAGGCGGCACCGATCACCGTGACGCGCGTCAGCACGTAGTCGATCTGCTCGGCCGTCCGCTCGCCCGGCCGGATGCCCGGGATGAAGCCGCCATGCTTCTTGAGGTTGTCCGCGGTCTCCTGCGGATTGAACACGATCGCGGTGTAGAAAAAGGCGAAGAAGATGATCAGGGCTGCGTACAGCAGGATGTAGGCGGGCCGGCCGTGCCCGAGAAAGGCCGACAGCGTCTGGATCCAGCCCGAGCCGGTCTGGTCCGTGGAAAAGCTGGCGAAGGTCGCCGGCAGCAGCAGCAGCGAGGAGGCGAAGATCGGCGGGATCACGCCCGAGGTGTTCAGCTTCAGCGGCAGAAACGAGGTCTGGCCCTCGTACATGCGGTTGCCGACCTGCCGCTTCGGGTAGTTGATCAGGAGTCGGCGCTGCGCCCGCTCCATGAACACGATGAAGCCGGTCACCACGATCGCCATCACGGCCACGGCCAGGATGATGAGCGACGAGATCGCGCCCTGGCGGCCGAGTTCCAGCGTTCCGGCGATGGCCGAGGGCAGATGCGCCACGATGCCGGCGAAGATGATGAGCGAGGAGCCGTTGCCGATGCCGCGGCTCGTGATCTGCTCGCCG